>CAYXUW010000108.1:3346-7000 GCA_964468375.1 uncultured Pirellulales bacterium
CGCAATCCGGCCGCCGCTCCGCAAAACCCGGGGCCGCCCGCGGCGGTGCTGTTCGTAATGTCGGCTTTTTGGGTTGTCTCCACAGAGGGAGCTCAGCCGCATAAAAAGGGGAGGTTTGCCGCAGTATTCGATGAGTATAGTCCATTGTCCAGTCCCAGAGCGCTTGCAAGCAGGATGGGAAGCCGTGCCAATCGCGCCGCCAGGAGAAAACACGAATATGATATTAGAAAAGAGTCGTTCGAGGTATATGTTCCGGACAGTTACGATGCGAATACGCCGTTTGGCTTAATGGTGTGGATATCGCCGAGCCCATCCGGCGGCATGCCGCCTTGGCAGGGCGTGCAGGAGCTGATGGACAAATACAAGCTGATATGGGTCGGGGCGAATAAATCTGGGAATAAAGAATACACGTATGTGCGCAGAATTCCTTTGGCGCTCGACGGCGCTTATAATATGCAGAAACTTTACAGTATAGACCCGAACCGCATATATGTGGCGGGGCTTTCCGGCGGCGGACGCATTGCGAGTATTACGGCGTTTCATCACAGCGACGTGTATAGCGGCGGGATTTTTATTATCGGTGCGAACTACTGGGAGAGCATGCGTGTTCCCGGCAAGAAAAATACCCGCTGGCGAAGCGGCGGCCCAAAGCCGCGAGGAAAATACCTGATGAGGGCGAAAAAATTCGGAAGGTATGTTCTGCTTACGGGGGACAATGACGGCAACCGGCTGCAGATGCACACGTATTACGAAAAAAGGTACCGGAAGATTCTGGATAATGTGCTGTATATTCAGGTGCCTGGGATGGGGCATGAGCTTCCGCCGATTGAGGAATTTGAGAGGGCTCTACGATATGTGGATGAGCCCTTTTTGCAAGAAGCGGGGGGCTAAATACTACTTACGAGCGTCGGGAGGGGAAGAAGCTGGCCTTTATCCAGTTGAAGTTCAAGATGATGTGCAGAGCGATAAGGCAAAGGAGTATCGCTCCGCCTGTTTTATGAAAAAGGCCGAATGTCTTAAACGAGATGTGCTCGCGAAGCAAAACCGTTATTGCCTGATTGATAAAGAACAGAATTAGTACTGGATTTAAGATTTTTAGGGCTGTATTTTTTTTCATAATCGTTCTCCTGCGGATGCGAGTTTGATTTTGGCGGCCCAGTCGGTTTTTGGGTCGGGGAATGGGGGCAGAATCAGTGTTCCTCTTGGGTCTGCTTTAAGTCGGGTGGTTTTGTGCCATTGGCCGGTGCGGGGGTCGAACCACTGGAAGGTGTAATTTGAGTTGGGTTCAAAGCTGCTTAGCTTAGGCAGAACGGCTTTATTTTCCAAGTAGAGCAGGGCGAGGTCTTTTTCTGGGGTGGTCATCATATATGCCCAGCCGTCAAGGCCTCTTTCGGGGCTGCCGGGGGCCTTTTGGGGGTGAATGTTTTGCGAGTCGGGCCGGAGGTGCTGGTATTTAGCGCCTTCGGATAAGATGAATTTTGCGAGGTACTGCATATACTGGGCAGATTCGTATTTTAGTGCGTCCCAGAAGTGTGGGCGCATACCTGCAGGTTCGCCGGTCGTGGTAATGTCGTAGGCGGCAGTTCCGTGGACGTGGCCAGAGAGGGCGCCGGAGAGCACGGAACCGTACATCTGGGCGCGCGAGAAGTAATTATCGCGCGGTGAGTCGGCTGGCGGGCGTTCGCCGCCGGGTTTATTAATTTCGTGGTTCCAGCCGGTGTAATACGGCTCGAAGTTTATAGCCGGGTAGGGCGGGGTGAGATTGAAGAGTGTTTCGATGGCTTCGGCGACGCTGTGGTCGCGAGGTTTGTTGCCGACGCTGTGCATAGTGAGCCAGGGGCAGTTTTGGCTGTGGCCGAATTGTTTGTATGTGGAGTTGTTGATTAGTGTTGTGTGCGGCTGGCCGAACGGGAGCGGACCGTATTTTTTCAAATGATAAGTTAATGCCTCGTTAAATTCATCGGCGGTTAAGCTGTATTGCTTCGGAATCCAATCAAGGTGGATGCCGCTGAAGATTATATTGTATGCACCGTATCTTGAAATAAGATACTGGACGTATCGGGCGTAAGATTCATTAAAGTTAAAGTAAGCATTCCAGGCGGGGCAGTTGTCTCTTCGGACAGTTTCCAGCAGGGGGACGAAGCCCTGGTCGGAGAGATACTGCATTTTTTTGTCCAAGCTTTGGAAATATTCGGGGTTGATGTTATCGAAGTCGGCGACGCCTTTGTGCTTGGCTGACATTTCGAAAGGCCTGTTGCCGAATTCGTCGCGCATATTTTTTGCGGTCATTGGGCCGTTGTCGGTGAGGTAGTCGAATTTTTCCCAGGCGTTTCTCAGATATAATCCGCTGGAGTCGGCGTAGGTAGCGGGATTGCAATCGGCTTCCCAGTTGGGGAAGCAGGCAATCATACTTACGGAGTTGAAGCCCTGCGCTTTGCGGTAAGCGACGGCATCTTCGAAGCCGATGCCAGGGCCGGGGGTATAATTGTCGGGTGGGGCTGTGTCTCTGAAGGGAAGGCGCCAGGTAGCTGCGGCCAGCCAGGTATCGCCGACCATAAAGAACGGCGTGCCATCGGCGTATTGCAGGGCGTGTCCGTTTTGAGTGGGGCGGATGAAGCCGCAGCGGTTTGGGTTTTGGAGTTTGTCTTTTTCCGTCCACGGGACCGCGTTGAATTCGCCGGCGATGTTGTTGAGCCCTTTGTCTTCGGGCTGGTTGGAGCCGCTCTTCCATTTCCACTCGCCGGGTTCTGTTGCAACTATGCGGACGACGAAGTTATTGCCGCCGTCCCAGAAGGCGTAAATTCGCTTCGAGAAGTTTGGGCCTTTTAAGTCGAGCCAAGAGGTTACATCGGTGTAGGGGTTTTCGTAGGAGTTTTGTGCTTTTATGGTTATTTGCTGCATTTGCCATACGTGGATGTCTGAGGCGAAGGCGGCGCTTGCAAGCAGGAGTAAAAGCAGGTGTTTAAATTTAGTGAAATTGATTTTCATAAGCGGGAGGAATTGTAGCACAGTGAGGTGCGGATTTCAACCGACTGCAAAACTGTCATACTGACAGGAGTAAGGGGATTTGGCAGGTTGGGGAGGGAGTATCCTGTTGAATGTAACTGCATTTCAGGTAAGCGGTTGCGCAAATAGGGGCCGACAGCTGGGTATTTGGCACGATATTTGCGGAGATTGGGGTGATATGGTTGCGAAAGCATCACAATTCGATGAGGTTAACGTGCTTGCCAGCGGCGCGAACTGGGCGTGGCCAGAGGCGCTGCGTGATATATTCCGTCCGAGGGGTGTTGAACTATTAGTGGCGGAGAGTGCGGGCGATTTTGTAAGTATAATCGAGCGGAGACGGATACATTTGACGATTGTGGATATGGATTCGAAGACAGGGGGGCTGGCGACGATAAAGATTATCCGGATGGACTATCCGCTGCTTCCGTGTATAGTGCTTTCGAGCGAGCCGGGAGATGCGGTGCTGCGGGCTGCGCTGGGTTTAGATGTTTTCAGCGTTATTGACAAGCCGGTCGATATGGGCATTCTGCGGGAGCAATTGAACAGGTTGTTCATAAGGAAATATAATAATGACATTTTTGCGGAATGATAGTATAGTCGTTTATTAAAGTTATTTGGTATTTTTTGAAAGGAGTAAGGTCACAATGA
>CAYXUW010000109.1:0-6882 GCA_964468375.1 uncultured Pirellulales bacterium
CCACATAACGATAGCTCCTTTTCCTTTGCTTGTACGGGTAACTTATCAAAACATATAAACTGACCATAATAATAAAATATCTAATTCCTCAATACCGTTTTTTTCTTGTCAAATAGCAAGTATGTCAAGGTTTTTTAGTTTTAATATAAAAGCTGCTGGTCATCGACGGGAAACAGCCTGATTCTATAAACAATTCTATAACTTTTTGACACTGTCCGGCAACGTTGAATGTAAAATTTCGACTTGACTTGTACTCTTTTTTTCAATACTATGCCAGGTTATTGTCGCAGTAGAAAACCATGGAGGTAGAAATTAGGGGTGTCGCTGTGAAAAAGTTATCCTTCGGGATTATTTTCTTCATTCTTGCCGTATCGGCATTTGGAGAAACATACAATGTCGATGATTATGGTACTGGTGATTATGCAACAATCCAAGCGGCAGTCGACGCTGCCAGGGCCGGGGATGTTATTGTTTTACAGCCTGGTACTTATTCCGGCAAGGGCAACCGTAATATCAACTATCGGGGCAAAGATATCACCATACGCTCAGTTAAACCTGATGATCCGGGTTGTGTAGAAGAAACAATAGTTGACTGCAATGGTTCTGACTTTGAACAAAGTCGTGCATTTATCTTCCAAAGCGGTGAAACAGAATATTCAGTCGTAGCAGGAATTACAATTCAAAATGGGTATCTCGAAATGGGATCCGGGGCAGGGATTCTCTGCACTAATTCAAGTTCACCCACCATCGACAACTGCGTATTCCGCAACTGTACTGTCGGAAGCGGAGGAGGAGCAGTAGCATGCATAGATTACAGCAATCCCATAATAATTAATTGCATCTTTTCTCGCAGCAAAAGCAGTATCGGCGGCGCAATTGTCTCTCAAAAGAGCAGTCCGAGAATCGAAAGCTGCATCTTCAGCGAAAACAAGTCATCCGGTGATGGAGGGGCAATATATGTTTATCGGGGAAACGTCATTATACTCGAATGTGAATTGTCCGACAATGAAGCCGGCGAAGAAATGGCCAATGGCGGTGCGGTATCAGCTGTCGACTGTAACCTGATTATCGAAAGATGCGATATCATCAATAATGCAATAGGTGAAAATGCCATCGGAGGTGGGGGAGGATTATCGTTTAACCACTGCACTGTGAAAATAGTCGATTCGGACGTCAGCTTCAACCAAGCTTACGAAGGAGGGGGGATCTATTGTATGAATCATACAGGAATTAAAATTGGAAGGTGCCAGATAAACGAAAACAGCGCTGCCTCTTTAAGTGAAAAAATCTACCGAAGGAATGAAGGTGGAGGAATCTACAGTGAAAATACAAATCTGTTTATGAACGATTGCGTAATCTCCCGCAACCAGGCACACGGGTCAAAGAGCAAGACAACGGGCTATGGAGGCGGTATTTATATGTATAGCGGCTTGGGTTCATTTACGAATTGCCTGTTTGTCAGAAACGTGGCCTGGGCCGACAATTTTGATACGAAAAACGGCTACGGCGGAGGTTTGTATGCCCCGCAAACCACAATCGAAATTAATAATTGCACTTTTGCCTATAACACGGCAAAACCAGAAGGACAGGGAAGCGGATTCTATTCAAACGGCAGCCCAACGGTTATTAACTCTATTTTCTGGGGAAACACAGGTTCTAAATCAGATTCTCAGATATACGACTCCTCCGTTAAGGTAAACAACTCCGACATACAGGGCGGCTGGCCGGGCACGGGCAATATCGATGCAGACCCCTGTTTTGTTTCCGGTCAGATGGGAGAATATTACCTCAGTCAAATATCAGCAGGACAAATCTTTCAAAGCCCGTGCGTTGACAAGGGTAGCGACACTTCGGAAAACCTCAGCATGAACTTTTCCACCACTTGCACGAACGGTGCATATGATATCGGAATAGTCGACATGGGATACCATTACATTGATGCTGGAGCTCCTTTTATGGAGGTTTTGCCCGGTTACCTTGATTTTGAATGGAAACAGAACGAAGAAAATCCAGCTTCTCAGAAAATAACAATCAGAAATTTAGGAAATGGTCCTCTTAACTGGGCTGCAGCGACCGACGTTAACTGGCTGATTTTTGATGTGGACTCCGGAACATGCAAAGATTATGAAGACGTCAGTATGATTAATGTAGACTTTGATGTAGCTGGACTCGACGAAGGAATATATATCGGGAACATAATTATATCCGACCCGCATGCCGTGAATAATCCGCAGAAAGTTTCGGTCCAGCTCAAAGTGATTGGTCGGCTCATAGGATTATCTCAATATGAGTTTTATTTTAATGCTGAACAAGACAGCAACAATCCTGCGAACCAAGTCCTTGATATTAGCAATATAGGAATTGGCGAGCTTCATTGGAAGATAAGCGATCCATGTGACTGGCTCAGGGTCGAACCTGACTCTGGTTCGACAACTAATGAAATCGATGATGTCAATATTATCATAGATACGTCAGGCTTAACCACGGGAGCTCATATCTGTATGCTGACCGTCACTGCAGAGGATGCAATAAACAGCCCGCAAACTGTCGAAGTACATCTGGACATAGTCGGTCCGATAATGCAATTATCACAGGACTACTTCAGCTTCGAAAGTCAGCAAGACAGCGAAAATCCTCCCAGCCAGATACTAACTATTCAAAATGCAGGAGGCGGAGTAATTAACTGGAAGATAAAAGAAGAATGTCCTTGGCTAAGTGTCGAGCCTCAATCCGGCTCAACCGCGAATGGCGTGAATAACGTCAATGTCGCTGTAGATATTTCAGGATTAGAAAGTGGTATTTATACATCCCAGCTCGAAGTTTATTCTGATGATGAAACGATTCACCCTCAGACTGTGTCGATTCAGCTTGTTGTTAGCAACCACAACGTCATGGACCTGGATAAAAACGGGATAGTCAATTTCATTGACTTCGCTATTCTCGCCCCGCGCCTGTCGCGAAAGACTGATTTCGAAACCCTCGCTCTCTTTTGTCAGAATTGGCTCGAAACTGAATACCTTGAGCTTAAGATTCCGAATCTTGTAGCGCACTGGAAACTCAATGGGGATGTCAAAGACTCAGCCGGCTCAAACCATGGAGTGAAATATGGAGGAAAATGGACCAGGGGAAAAATAAACCAGGGTCTTGATTTCGAAAAAGTGGCCGACCGCGTAATAATCGGAGACAATGATTCGTTAACACCAGGTGAAGAATTTACTATCGCGTTCTGGATATATAGCCGGGACAACGGCGGCGGAGGTATATATAAGACCACCGACTGCGATAATTCTTCAGCGACTACAGGCAACCCCGGTTCGTATAGTCTCCAGATAAAACCCGATTCGTCCCTGGTAGAATTCACCGTATTTGAATCGGACGCAAATTATGGCAATCTTAGCATCCTCAATCCGGTCAGTACGAATAACTGGCATCACATCGCTGCTACCTTTAACCGCTCAGAAGCTAAGATATATATTGACGGCGTGCTCAACGGCTCGATGGAGATGAATGCAACTTCGATAAAAAACGATTCCCTGCCTTTGAGATTTGGGTGCCGCTGGGAGCAATGCGATAAGAATAAGTACTCCTTGAACGCGGAGAGCATACTCGATGACGTCAGGATTTACTCCAGGGCCCTTAACAGCGGCGAAGTAAAAGCGTTATACAGTTGGAAAAGATAGCGGATTGAAAGTTTACTGGTACCGGCCCGTAACCGGGAGGTCGCAGGTTCGAAATTCCCGCAAACTACAAAGCAATTAAACCGATAATCCAGATGGTGATAATCGAGGTAACGCCTATAATCAGAGTTGCCAGCGTGTGAGTCCTGTAGCCGGTTTTAACATCCATCCCCGTCATTTGCGTCACAACCCAGAAAAAGCTGTCGTTGGCGTGCGAGACAACCATCGACCCGGCCCCTATAGCCAGAACTGCCAGCGCCTTTGCAGTATTGCTCTCGAATCCCAAAGATGACATTAACGGCGCTATTAATGATGATGTTGTAATCAGAGCAACCGTCGATGACCCCTGTGCGGTCTTCAAAGCCGCCGCGATAATAAACGGCAGAAAAATTCCAAGGTTTGCTTGTGATAAATAATCACCGAGTACATCTTTAATCGGCGAGTTCCGCAGAACCATACCGAACGCTCCGCCCGCGCCGGTAATCATAATTATTATCGCCGCGCTTAACAGTGACTCTCCCACCCATCCCGTAGTGGATAGCATCTTCGTATCGAACTTTTTCGGTAGCCGAAACGCCAGAAGCACCCCGATAAGCAGTGCAACGACTGGCTCGCCTATAAAACCTACGATGTTTTTAAAATTACCTTCGCCGAGTGGATGCGTTGGAAAATCCGAAACAGATTTTATTACGATTAAAATAATAGGAACCACAATCGGCGTGAACGCCTTAAATGCCGACGGCGCTTCTTCGAGTTTGGCCTCTACATCTGCCTCCGAAAGCTCCGGATTCGGGTCTATATAAATCTTCGAGGCAACTTTCGTGGCGAATAACCAGCCGACCACGAGTGCGAATGAGCTCACAATCAGCCCGAAAAATATAACCAGCCCTAAGTCGGCGCCGAGTATGCCGGCCGCGGCGATTGGCCCCGGCGTAGGCGGCACTAAACAATGAGTAGCGGTAAGCCCCGCTGCCAAAGCTATTGCCGGCCCCGCTAATGATATTTTAACTCTCTTGGAGAGCGCCCTGTTCAGCGGCGTCAAAATTACAAACCCCGAATCCGCGAAAACCGGTATCGAAACGAAGTAGCCGATTATGGACATTGCAAGGGGAACGTGCTTCTCGCCTATAATTCTCAGAATCTCTTCCGCTACCGCGAAGGCCCCGCCCGAACGCTCCAGAAACGTCCCGATGATAACCCCCGCAATGATTACGATGCCGATACTGCCCAGAGTCCCGCCGAATCCAGCGTTGATTGAATTAACGATTTCAGCCAGCGGCATACGGGCGAATAATCCGAAACCCACGGCGGCAAACAAAAGCGCCAAAAACGGATGAAAGTGAAACTTGCTTGTTGAGATGACAATAAAAAGTATGCTGATTAGCAAAAGCACAATCAAAAGCATAAACAGAATCCTTTCACTGAGCGTTTTTTAGCTGCCGTTTTTATTTATGCCTGACCTCTGTCTTGGAAAGCTTCTCGTAAAACTGGATAATCCCGCCGTGGTCGTCGCCCGCTTTCCCGTCGACCTTGAGCGCCTGCATAATTTCCATTACGCCGCTCGCCAGCGGAACCGGCACGCCGATTTTATGTGCTGTCTCCAGCGCGTTCGCCATATCTTTTATATGCAGCTCAATCCGAAATCCCGGCTTGAAATTACCGTCTAGCGCCAAAGGCACTTTAGCATCGAGCACTGTGCTGCCCGCCAGCCCCCCGCGGATTGCCTGATAAACCCTCTCCGGGTCAACGCCCGCCTTCGTTGCCAGAACCATTGCCTCCGACATCGCCGCAATATTCAGCGCCACGATTATTTGGTTTGCAAGTTTCGTCGTGTTCCCGCTGCCGATATCACCGACCAGAACAGCCGATGCCCCCATGACCTTCAGAATATCCTCGACCTTCTCGAATGCTTCCTTTTTCCCGCCGACCATAATCGAAAGCGTCCCGTCTTTTGCCTTCGGCTCACCGCCGCTCACCGGTGCGTCCAGCATCTCGACGCCGGCCTTCGCCGCCTCCGCTGCCACCTCCTTCGATACCAGCGGCGCAATCGAGCTCATATCAATCAAAATCATTCCCTCTTGCGCGCCGTCTAAGACTCCGTCTTTCCCGAGCACCGCCTCTTTGACCTCCGGCGAATTAGGCAGCATTGTAATTACTACTTCGCTGTGCGCCGCAACGTCTTTGCTGCTCTTGCCTTCTTTCGCACCCGCCGCAACGACCTCTTTCACCGGTTCTTTCCTGATGTCATAAACTATCAGCTTATAACCTGCTTTAATCAAATTCAGTGCCATGGGCTTGCCCATGATTCCTAATCCGACAAATCCTATCTTTTCCATTGTCTCTGCCCCAAAAAAGTTTTTAATCAATCGGAGTCAATACCACCTTCATCGCTTCTTTGTTTTCAACCAGCTCGAACGCCTCTTCCCACTTATCGATTGGCAGCTCGTGCGTGACTAATTTCTCCAAATCAACCTGCCCCTTGCTCATCATCGTAAGACATTTCTCCCACACGTCCCACGTATGACTGAAATGTCCCCTTAATGTAACCGACTTCGCAATCAGCGGGTCTAAGCTGAAACCCACCGGCTTCGGCCCCCATCCGATTTTCGTAATCTGCCCGTTCGGACGCACCGCATCTATCGAAAATTTCAGTGTCTCCGCCGGACCTGCCGTGTCTATAATCAAATCCGCCCCGTATCCGTCGCCCAAAGCTTTAACTTTCGGCAGGGGGTCTTCTTCACTGCTGTTAATTGCTATTGTTGCCCCGAATTCTTTCGCAGCTTCCAACCTTTTCTCGTCACCTTTTGTCCCGATGGCAATAATCTCACTCGCCCCCGAAAGCTGCGCCATCTTCATACATAACAACCCTATCGGCCCCGGCCCAATCACTACCACCGTGTCCCCTGGATTCACCGTGCTGCTGCATACCACCGCCTTATAAGCCACGCAGAACGGCTCCGTCAGCGACGCCGCCCTCAATGAAACATTCTCCGGAACCCTGTGCAGAATTCTCTCCGGCACCTTCACATATTTCGTAAACGCCCCGTCGAGATGAAACCCAAATCCCTTCCGCTCCCTGCATATATGATAATTATTCGTCCTGCACAAAGCGCATTTGCCACAGTAATCAGCATGCGTCTCAGATGTCACCCTGTCCCCGACCTTGAACTTGCTCACCTGCCCACCGACTTTCGCAATCTTGCCT
>CAYXUW010000110.1:0-6866 GCA_964468375.1 uncultured Pirellulales bacterium
GGCCAGGATGTCGTTATGTCCCGCGAGATACTTCGTAGCGCTTTGCAGAACAAGGTCTATTCCGAACTCCAACGGTCTCTGGTTAAATGGCGTGCCGAAAGTGCTGTCTATAAGTGTCAGAACATTGTGTCTTTTGGCAATTTTTCGCAGTTTTACAAGGTCGAAGATATTCAAATAAGGATTGGTAGGGGATTCTGAAAAAATAAGCCGAGTGTTCTTTTTTACGGCTTTTTCGAGAATTGCGTAATCTCCGAATGGGACAATTGTACATCCGATGCCGAATTGTTTGAGGTAGGAGCGGCAGAATTCGAGAGTTTTTTTGTAGCTGTCGTCGGTGATGACAATATGGTCGCCGGACCTGACTAAAGTAAGAATGGTGGTGGTTATAGCGCTCATTCCGGAGGTAAATACAACGCAGTCTTCCGCTCCTTCAAGGTCGGCCAGCCGTTTCTCGGCGATTTTGGCGGTTGGATTGCCGTATCTGCCGTATTCGAAGTGCTCCATGCCTTTTTTGGTATAGTCTTCAATGTGCTTGCTGTCCCGAAATGTGAACGTGGAAGTCTGGACAATCGGCGTTGTAATTGAGTCGGCGTATTTTCTCCTCGGCTCTCCCGAATGAATCGCCCGGGTGGAAATCGACCACTTCGAGGATTTAGCTTTTGTTTTGCGAGTTTTCTTAGCCATTACTGTTTCCTGTCCAAAACCACACCTTGAGACTTTACTGTTTCAGTTTTGCTGACGTTGCCTTGCAAGTCCACGGTAACATCTTTGAAGGTCATATTCAATCCGCTACGAACGATAGCATCTTTTGTGATACGCGTCAACCCAAAACAGCAGGGGACCTCCATATGAACGACAGTTAGACTATTGGGCTTGTTCGATTTGATAATCTGAGCAAGCTTTTCGGTATAAAACTCCGCGTCGTCCAGTTCCGGACATCCGATGACGACACTGTGCTTCTTTAAGAACCTGTTGTGAAAATAGCCCATTGCAAACGCCACGCAGTCTGCTGCCAGCACTAAATCAGCACCGACAAAATACGTCACATCCGGCGGAATCAGGGTCAACTGTATCGGCCAGTGACTTAGCTGCGGGGGTATCGCTGTTATACCGGCGACTTCTTTGCTTCTTTTTCCTCGTAGCATCTTTGTCGTTTTTCCCGGACATACGAAGTCGATTTTTTCTTTCGTCTTTTTATTCCTCAGGATGGTCTTTGGTTTTTTGTTCATCGAACTACGCCGCTTCTCTTTCTTCAACCTTTATAGCGTCTTGCGGACAGTGCCCTACACAGGCGCCGCAGCCATCACGCTTTTCTTCATCGATTTTTACGATATTTCGCAAGACTGTATTATAATTCACCTTCTTTGCTGAATTATTCGAGCATTGAAGCCAAATCTTCGTCGACATCTCCAATGGGCGAAATATTATATTTCTCGACCAGTATGCGCAATACGTTCGGGCTGACAAACGCCGGCAGAGACGGACCAAGCTTTATATTTTTTATTCTAAGGTGCAGCAAGGTCAGCAGAATGGCCACAGCCTTTTGCTCATACCACGATACCACTAACGAAAGCGGCAGGTCATTGACGCCGCAGCCGAATGCATCAGCGAGAGCTGTTGCGATTTTAATAGCTCCGTAGCAATCATTGCACTGGCCGGTGTCAATCAGGCGGGGGATGCCGTCGATATCGCCATAATCTTTGTCGTTCAGCCGATACTTTCCGCAAGCAGCGGTTAATATGATGCAGTCTTTGGGGACTTTCTCGGCGAATTCGGTGTAGTAGTTTCTTCCGGGTTTTGCGCCGTCGCAACCGCCTATAAAGAAGAAATGTCTAATTTTGCCGTTTTTTACCGCTTCGACAATTTTGTTAGCCAAAGCAAGAACAGCTTTGTAGTGGAAGCCGGTGCTTAGCGTTCCCTGCGGATTTTCCGGCAACTCCGGCTGAGATAACGCTTTTTCAATTACTTCGCTGAAATCCCGATTTTTAATGTGTTTTACTCCCGCTACGCCGGCTATTCCGCAGGTGAACATACGGTCTTTGTAGCTTCCTTTGGGTATCATAACGCAATTTGTCGTTACGAGAATTGCGCCGCTGAAATCATCGAACTCTTTTTTTTGGTTTTGCCAGGCGGTGCCGTAGTTGCCAACAAGATGCTTAAACTTTCTCAGCTCTGGATAGCCGTGGGCGGGCAGCATTTCGCCGTGAGTATAAACGTTGATGCTCTTGCCTTCGGTTTGCTTTAGCAGCTCGTATAGGTCAAGTAAATCGTGGCCGGTAACGACAATGCCGGGGCCGGCTTTTGTGCCTCTGGCAACGGTAGCGGGTTTAGGATTTCCGAATGTCGAAGTATTGGCCTTGTCGAGCATCTCCATAGCACGAAGATTCATCTCACCGGCTTTAAGAACCAGCTCAAGATGGCGATTCAAATCGAAGTCTACGTTGGTCAATGTTGCGAAGAGCGCCTCGTGCATAAAGGCATCAACCTGCTCATCTCTTTGGCCGAGCTCGCGGGCGTGATATGCATAAGCACCTATACCCTTTAAGCCGAACATAAGAGTATCCTGCAAGGACTGGATGTCCTCGTCTTTGCCGCAAACGCCGATTTTAGTGCAGCCAGTACCACCGGCTGTTTGTTCGCATTGATAACAAAACATAATTTTCTCCTTTCAGTTTACCGTCTCAACAAATAATTTTACCGCAATCTGATGTCCTGTCTTTGTTTTGAATATTTTGTCGATAAGCTTAGCAAGCTCATCTTTGCTTTTGCTGCCAAACTCATCGGGGATGTTTACAAGCCAGTCAGCATCCCATACAATTCTGAATTCAGTCGTATCTATATCCTTGGCGCTATGGTGGTTTGCAATTATTCTGCATATGTGTTCTATTATTTCATCAGCCAATTCGAAACTGCGCAAAATTTTCTCTGCAATCGGGGGGCCTTCTATTTCCTGATAATTTCCCGCGGTAGAGCCGTATTTTTTTTCAGCTTCGTGGATACCAATATCGTGCAGAATTGCCGCTGCTTTAATTACCAGAGGGTCGCCGCCTTCGACGCTCTGTATTTGTTCGGCATAATCCAATACGGCAAGTGCATGGTCGATTCGCTTCTGGTCATCGCCGAACACGTTCTTCATTTTTTCTATGAGCTTATCGCGCATAGGGTTCCTCTCTGCAGTTCGTTTTTATTTACGTTCGAATCATAATGAGCAGCATTTTAAATTTTTCTTTCGCAAAAACCGAGTGCGGCACATTAGCGGGCATAATGATGATTTCGCCGCTTGAAACCTGCTTTTCTTCGGCTGCTATCGTGATTGCTGCTTTGCCGTCGACAATCTGAACAATTGCATCGTAAGGAGTAGTATGTTCACTTAGCTTCTGGTCCTTATCGAAAGCGAATAAAGTTACCGTGCCCGCGGGTTTATCCAGTATAGTTTTGCTGACTATCGAGTCGGCTGAATAATCTATCAAAGAAGCCAAATTCCGGCTTCTGCCCATACAGGCACTTAAACAGCTTTTGTTTTTTTCGGCACTGTTCATTTTCGTTTTTACCTTTGCTTATTCACTTGTGTTTTTTGGTTCGGCTGTTCAATATTTCTTGGAGGGTAATTCCGCCAAGATAACCGTTTATATACATTTGAAGGCAGGTGAGCTTCGTATTTATCTCACATTCGGGTTCGAATTCACAACCATCGCCATCCAACAGGCATCTGTTCAGACGAATCCCGCCCTGCATAGCGGTTATGATTTCCATTAGATTTATCTTTGACGGTTCCCTGCTCAGTACGAATCCTCCCTTGGGACCTCTGTTACTTTTAACCAATTTGGCCTGATGAAGCTTCTGGAGGATTTTGCAGCCGAGTTGGTATGAAAAGTTTCCCTCCTCGGCCATCTGGCGGGCTGACGTAAAGCCGTTGTTAAAATGGCCGGCGAGATTCACCATCATACGTAATGCATAATCTGTATCTCTGCGTAATACGTCCATTTTTACTATTCCTTGAAACTGCTACCACTATACAAGACTATTATAGTCCTATTTATCTTCTCGGTTCAGGGAAAAATTTAAATTTTTTTCAAAATTTATGAAAAGACCTGAAAAACCGTCTTTTTCAGCCCTCTATGGTGATATTTCCATCTGGGGCAATGTTAACCTGCTTTTGGAGACCCTTGGTGGATGAAAATCTGTATTCGGTTGAGCTTGTTATAATCACGTTATTGTTGTCTGCCGTTATCTGAATATCCTTATCAGGAGTTTTTTCGCGGATTATACCGGCCAGCGCAAAGGCTTTCTCGAGACCGTCGCCGGTTTTGTAGTTGGCGACTTCATCGGGTTGAGCAAGACGTTTGCCATTGTAGATTGAATCGTTTTTCATTTTTTCGAGCCACGCATAGGTCTCGTCGATTGACATTGAGGCAGTTGCGTTAATTGAAACGGGATTGCGCTCTACGGCTGCTTTTACAAACGGGAGCCAATCGCAAGTTTCCATATCGCGGTATGTGTAAAGGGTGAGGTCTGCGGTCGTATTACTGCTTCGGATCGACTGTAAGTGGTCGATTATTTGTTCTCTGTTTTGTTCAGTACTGATTTTAATCGGTTCGGCAGCAAGAAATTTTTTATCGAAACCGGGCAACTTTGGCTCAGTGTACATAAAGTCAGCCAATTCATCGACGAATTTTTGCGCGTCAGGAATAGCTGAAACTAAGAATGTTTTTAAGACATCTTTGCCCTGTTGTGTTTTTAAATCAGGTTTTTGTTTTTGCAGGAAGTCTTCGAGTTTGTCGCAGCGAATTCTGCTGGGCATTTCATAGGCAACGAAATCTTCATCGGAAACTTCGGCAAGCAGTTTATCGTGTGTTTTACAGGCGATTTTGTAATTACTGCTGTGCTCATAGTGAAAAAGTGTTTCTGCTTTTAAAAATTTCGACTGGCCGTGACAATCACGACAAAGTAAAAAGAACTTTTGATATTCCCGATGGCATCTCAGAAAGCTTGCAAGGATTTCGAGCGTTAAATCTGTTGAAAGATACGAACCAAGCTTTCGGATAAACTTCTTGTAAAGTTTTTTGTCTATTGTAGCATCTTTATATAAACAGTGCACATAGCCGGAAAGATGAGCAATAATTGTGATGTTTTCATTGCGAAGTGCCCGCTGTGCCTTATTGGATATTTCTGTTCCGTTGAACCACATTGTTTTCGTAACCAGCCGTCTGTTATTAGTCAGAATACCGTCCCGCATATCAATGAAATTCTGGGAGTGGAGTGGTGTGAGTATCATATAAATATCTTCGAGCGGTATTCCGCAGATAACAAATGCAGCGGCGGCATACAAGGCAGAAAGCGATACGCATTCGCCGGCGGCTGTTTTGTAGCCGGGCTTGAGGCGAAAGGCGTTCATCGCTTCGATGGTTTCGGTTTTCCAGTAAGGGATGACGTTACTGTCGTATTTATCCAGGCCGAAGTGTTTTCGGATATCCACGTCGAAATAGTATTTGTCACCCTGATAGCCGAATAGCGCGTTGCTTGCAGCTATTTCCTCGGGCGAGATAAAGTCGGCGAAGCGTTTAAGCTCTTTCTGCTGATTGGTAAGGCCCCAGGTTTCAAGGTCGAGATTAAATTCGTACTCATCCATTACGAACTGTTTTAGCCGCATCAATTTTCTGTAGCTGCTTTTGCCTTTGAGTTTCTTGAAACAGTCCAGGTCGCGCCACCGCCATATAACCGGGCTGATGATATTGGCGAGTACCAAGCTGTACATCAACTCGGGAAAGACGAAGATTTCCATATCTGAAAGGGTTATTGTGGAGGTGTATTTTTCAAGCTGCTGTCGATTCATTTTTGCTCGTAACTTTCGTTTTCCAGAGTTTCCGGCATTTTTTCTATGAATTCTTTCATTTGGTCTCTCAGTTTTACAAATGCCGCTTTAATTTGCTCTTCATTTCCGGTTATAAACATCGGGTCTTCAAAAGTTTTGTGAACGTATCTGGTTTTGTGAGGAAAGACGGGGCAGCTTTCGCGGGCATAGTCGCAAACCGTTACGACATAATCGAAATCAATGTCTTTAAACTCATCGACGTGTTTTGACCTTTGTGCCGAGATATCAACACCGGCTTCGGCCATTACCTCGACAGCCCTTCTGCTTAAACCGGCAGGGATTATACCCGCGGAGGAAGCGTCTATAACATCGCCTTTAAGATGTTTTGCCCAGCCCTCGGCTATCTGGCTGCGGCAGGCATTGCCAGTGCAGAGAAATAATACTTTTATTTTACTCTTATCTTCACTCATACTATATAACCTTGAAACTACTTTTCCATCCTGCGAATTTTCGCTTCTTTTACCCAGCAGTAGAGAACCGGGACGACAAGCACTGTAACTATCTGGATTGTCATTCCGCCGAAGGAAGGTATTGCCATCGGCACCATAATGTCGCTGCCCCGGCCGGTGCTGGTCAACACAGGCAGCAGCGCCAGTATTGTCGTGGCTGTTGTCATAAGCGCCGGGCGTATTCTTCTTTTGGAGGCCATAATCACTTTTTCCCGGACGGCATCGATTGCATTTTGCTGCTGTCCTGCGAACTGTTGCTCGATATACGTGCATATTATTACGCCATTATCAGAGGCAATTCCAAACAAGGCCAGAAATCCGACCCAGATAGCGACGCTGAGGTTTATCGGGTGCATCTGGAAAAGATTGCGCATATTGACGCCGAACAGGCTGAAATCAAAAAACCACGGCTGGGCGTAGCACCATATCATTAAAAAGCCGCCCGCCCACGCCACAACTATTCCTGAAAAAACCAATACGGCGGTCATGACCGATTTGAACTGGAAATACAAAATCATAAAAATGATAAACAAAGCCAACGGAAC
>CAYXUW010000111.1:0-6828 GCA_964468375.1 uncultured Pirellulales bacterium
TATCAGTCTGGCGGAGCGTTTTTCCCAACTGTTCCTTGTAAACAGTAATGAGCTTTTGGCGCACCGCAAACCTCTCATTGCTTACGACCTGACTAATAAACCATAATAAACCAACGGTGGGCAGTATAACCGCTACTGCGAGCAGCAATACTACCCACCGCATTTGATTATGGCCATTATCTATTCTGGCCTTGCCCTGCATAATATTATCTTTTTGCGCCCTCATTATATAGAGTCATTATATCATTTTCCCCGAGGGCATAGTTATATATTCTGACCTCGTCAATAAGCCCGTCAAAGGACCTGCCCATCTGCTGGGCGTTCTCGCCGATAAGAACATCGAAGCCGTTTTTGGCAACTCCGCCCTTCCAAGGTCTTGAAGCATCGAGCTTTCCATCAACATAGATCCCACATAATTTACGTAGTAAAACGTAGCCACGTTGAGCCAAACGTTGGGGGTTCTCGAGCCGTCCACCACCAGCCGGTTCCAGTCGTTGACTGATGCGTGGAACTTCCTCTGGCGGCCAGCTGTAGATAACCTCCAGGAATTATCACCTTTTGTGACAATCGCGGTGTAATCGTGCGGTACCGAGCGGATATTAACCCAGCAGGCAACAGTAACCTGGCCGCCGATATCGAAAGCTGACCTATCGGCAATCCTAACAAAGTCGCCGCTACCGTCCAGCTCGATTGCGCCGCCGATTTTACCTTTTGCCCATTTCGCATCGCCGATGAGAATACCGTCGTGGTTGTTGCCGCTGCTGTCCTCGGCGGTGCCGCCTGCGGTTTCATCGAACTTCCACCAACCCACAAG
The DNA here is from genome assembly GCA_964468375.1 of uncultured Pirellulales bacterium. GTDB lineage: Bacteria > Planctomycetota > Phycisphaerae > Sedimentisphaerales > Anaerobacaceae > CAYXUW01. The sequence goes on from CAYXUW010000111.1 coordinate 815, forward strand.
GCCGGCCAACTCGGCGTTTCCGAAGGCCTGAGGACTACTCCAGGCATCATCCCCTCCGTCATTACAGGCGATTTTAGTGTCGCGCTGTCCGCCATCATCGTCATCGTTGATGTGGACATCCCCGCCTATCGAGGCTCCTACCGAAGGCGTCGTACCGAGGGTTGCCCAGGGAAACTTTATCTCGGTTCGATATCCTTTTTCAGTTGTCATCACAGCAAATTCGACATTTTCCAACCTGCCGTGCTCATCGTATACCCCCATTGTGGGATTAGTTCTATCCCAGTCAAAATGATATTGGGCGTCGTTGTCATCGTATTGATTAGACTTGCTGTTATCAGCATCTATATACACCTCCACGCAGTCATCAAACCACCAGGCATCTGAAACGGTTGAGCCGGTATCCAACGTTATCCATTGCCCCGGATCCGTGTCATTGACAAGCACGTCATCGTTCACATCGACAAGCATATAGAGATTGTTTTCATCCCACATTGCTCTAAAGCTGGCCGAAAGGTCATCCGGCGATGTCGGAGGTGAATACACTACTTTGCCAATTTTATACCGAGGTGCGGCAGACCAGATTTCGTCCTCTCTGCCGTCGATAACCGGCGGTTTGGGCGTCTGGATAATGGTAGCAGCAATCCCCTGTTTCAATTTTTTGACCCTCGTCTTGGCTTCGGCCTGCTCTAAAATGCCTGTGATTTGTGAAGCCGGTCCAAATACCTCATTAAGAGGAGGAATTCCCGTTACACCCGCGTTGAGGCTGAATTTGTTAACCTGTTCATCAGTCCGAATCTTAATGGTCATTCTATCAGCAGCGAGGGCAAGCTGTTCCATACTGTTTTTAAACTGGGCAAGCTGTTCATCACTAAGAGGGCCAAGGTTCATAGTCGGCACAGCCAAACGCATAGCGCCGCCGGCATTAACCAAGAGGAGTTTGCTCGTCGTGTCAGGAAGTTTGCTCACAGCGTCGTTCAAAGGCCCCGCGGTGCAAACATTCTTCCTGCTTTTTAATGCCGCGATAGAAGCGTCGATAATATTACGGTTCAGCGAAACGACGGTTGTGTCTTCGACCTGGTCCATATAGCAGTAAATCTCTTTATCGCCATCCATAGCAATGCAAAACTTGTCGGCGCTCGTATCTATCGGTCCAGCTGGCCGGCTGCCGCTCATAGCATTTGCGGTTCCGAGCAGCGTGACCAGAATCTGACGAGTCTGCTGAGGGTTGCGACTCTTAATCGCCAAACCAAAGTTAGGCACGAAAGGATTCCAGCTTACAAAGCCATCGTCCGCAGGCATCACAAAAACAGTAACCTGCTCAATGTTGGCATAGATTTCACGCCCTATATCGAGTCCGGTGACATTTTGAATCTCTGTTCTTACTTTCTCAGTCTGAATGCCGTTGACCTGATTTAATGCAAAGCTCGCAACGACTACCGCCTCAGAAGGAACTGCCTCAAGTGCTGTCCTGCTTATATTAGGAGTCCGTATCATATCATACGCAAGACAGTGATGTCCGTCTTTGAATAATATATCGGCTTTATAGTCCAGGCCGCCGGGTTCAAAAGAGCAAACCAAAATAAACTCATCAATATTGCCAAAATCAAAGATAGCATTGGCTTGCAGAAGTTCCTGTGAACTTTGTCCCATCTTAAGAACTTGTGCATAGGCCTTATCTACATCGGCCCAGACAGTTAAAGCATTTTCGCTCCTTATCTTCTTACTGATTTTAGTGAACGATTCGTTGCTCGAAGCGAGTGTCGGCTCGGAAATTAATCCCTTATACTGCCTAATACACCATTGAAGCTGTCCGGCCGGCTGGGCTATCAGAATCACTTCGTCATCGTATGCCACCGATGCGGCGTTTTGAATGTTCAGGGTCTGCATACCCTGAATCGGCTCGCCCGGTGTTCCCGCCATACTCAATCCCATCATAATCAAACCTCGCAAAGCGTCGCTCTTACCGGGATACAGCACAGCAATCGATGATGGCGCGCCTTCTCTGATATCTTTAATACCAACAGCCATTCCCTTTATTTTTTTGAACTCGGCCATCATACTCGGGTTCATAAAGGCAGCCATCATATCTGCGGGTGACCTCTGACCGGCATTCGCACCGGCCCCGCCACCCATAGCAGCCAGTGGATTCTCAAAAGGAGTGCCCTTAAGCATAGTAAGGATGGTCTCAATCTGCTCTCCCGGACTTCCAAGCTCCGCATATATTAAAGTGTCAGGAGGCATTAAATCGGCCGGGTCGTGATTCATCAAATCAGCTAAAAACGGTCTTACTTTTTCAACAAGCTCGGTATGGTCGGCATATTCGGCCGCAAGCTTGCCGAAAGCCACCTTTGCCCCGGCGTCATCTTTCTTTTTCAGACAGCACATACCCTTGCGGTAAAGTGCCTGGGCCACATTTTCCCGCGATGCAGATTTGTCCTGAATTATCTGCTCATAAATTTTTATCGCACCGTCAATGTCGCCTTCAACCTCCTCGGCATACAATCCTTCACGCAGCATAACACTTGCATGATTAGCGGCCGCCGCTGCGCTAAAAAGATTACACACAAATAAAAGCGTAATTGTTGCGATTTTAAACCTCTTCATAATTATTCTCCTTTCAAATAACATTTGCAATAAATGGTTATTTCAGCAAATGTTACTGTAAGGTATAAATGTTACCATTTTGTTACGATATTGTCCTTTTTTCATCTTTTTAAGCGGTTTATTTCGCTAATTTGGGATAGTTCTCAACAAACCGGAATGGTAAAACCCTGCTGTCTGTTTTTCATTGAGCCGTTGCCGCATTAAGACCACTAAGCGCTCTCAGGTGTGCAGGGTCTATCTGCAGCACCTCCCGATATTCCTCGGCGGCCTCATTTAATTTGCCCTGCTTTAACAGAACATCTGCCAGATAACAGCGAGCCGACGTATTGCGGGGTTGAATCTGCAATACCTGTCGAAACTGCGAAATGCTTTTATCAAACCGACCCTGTAGCGCAAATGCTGCTGCCAAATCATAACGCAAAGCGGGCATATTCGGTCTTAACCGTACCACTTCTCCTAAATAGCTAACCGCCCTGTCAAGTTGCCCGCGCCCAAGCAAAAGCCGACCAATATTATACTGTGCAGCTGCTGCATCGGGGGCATATTTCGCAGCTTTCTCCGCGGCGCTCAACGCCTGCTGCCTTTTGCCTTCTTTTTGCAGTATCCACGACTTCATCAGCCACACAATACCGGAGACTGACTGTTCCTGCTCCAGGGTATGTATAACCTTTTTGAGCACGTCAGCATCAACCGAACCCTCATCTAACATCCCCTTCAAAGTAAACAGACAATAATCCTGTTGTTCAAGGAAAGTGGCATGCTCCGGCATAATTCTTAAACCATTTAAGATATGCTGCAACTGTTTGAAAACATCTGTTTCCATACTGAACTTTAACAGGTAGCTTGAAACACTATAAAACGGCTTGCGTTCTTCCTTCCACCTATTCTGTTCACTTTGTGACATTTCAGCCCAGCTTATGTGCTTATCTATGTCGTCATGTCTGACTTTTGCTATGAATTGCTCGAACCACCGCGCTTTTTCTTCCGTGCTTTCGGTAATGTCTGTGTTAAATTCAATATAAGGCCTGAAGTCGCTGTTTAAGTTAAAACCATTGAGGTATCTTTTCAAATCATCCTGGTCAGCGACATAGCAACTCAACACATATTGAGAATCCAGAAAATTAATATGGCTGACACTTTCACCAACGCTTCCCTGCTTCAGCTTGTTATCGATATGTGCGGGAGAGAACAGTTGCGGCTCTCTGGAACCCGCCAGGTATAAATAAATATGTCCCGACGGCGATGTTAACGGAAACCATATTGTTACATACGGAAAAACCTCCGCAAAAGTCCCCAGAACGCTATCGGTGCAGGATGTCGGTATCGACACAAAAGGTAAGTAAGTACCGAACGTTCCGCCCGGGTTCAAATGGTCCAGAGCGCTCTGGAAATACTCTTTTGTATATAGCGACGCATTTTCTGCAACTTTCTTGGGGTCTATACAATCATTAACAATTAAATCATAACGCCGCGGGTTTAAGTGCAGATAGTTCTTGGCGTCCATATAAACCACATTGACTTCTTCGTCTAACTGCCCGCCAAGATTAATGTGTCGAAAGAACTTCAGGGAAAGTTCTACCAGTTCCGGCGAAATTTCTACTCCGTCGATACGTTCGAGATTATGCAACGACATACAGGCAGTGGTTTCCCCCGAACCGAACCCGACGGACAGTGCCCGTTCGACATCCTCGTTTACAAGTATGCCTAAATGTCCCAGCACCTTCTGTACGGCCCGCAGATAGCCAGCATCACCGGCGACAGGAATACCCGACGTGGCCAATATCAACCCACCGCCACTTTCCTCGTGCACCGAAGCAGTTGTGGTAACCCCCTCTTTTACCGCCAGTAGCTTGGTATCTTTAATCCGAACGACCTGACGCTCGAATAAATCTAAAGGTATGTTGACTGTCGCAAATGTTAATCCGAAAGCTACAGCTAAACAAACTACGCGATAACCGACTGTAACCCGAGGCTTAAACATCTGCACCATTATTACACCAAGCCAAACGCCCATCAGTCCAAGAACTATAATGGAAAGCTGTGTCCCGAGCAGCGGAATCAGTAAAAAGCCGGTTACTATTCCGCCGAGCACTGCCCCTATCGTATTAACTCCATAGACTGTGCCGGTCGTTTGACCTACTTTGTGCTGATGATTGCTCCAGGCCTGCAGCGCCAGCGGAAAACCTATGCCCATCGCCACCGCTGGAAGAAAAAACAACATAAAACTCTGCAACATCGGCCAAAACATTGCCCGCATAACGGAAACATTAAAAAATGCAACCGGCGCAACAAAAGGCACTGTCTTCAGATGCCATACAAGCCAGTTAATGTAAAATATTCCGAATATCCCCAAACAGGTCAAGCTGACGCCAAACCCCATAGCAGGATGCTTCAGACGTTTTGATAAGCGCGTTCCGATCCACGCACCTACTACATTGCCCACCAGATATACGGTCAGCACAGCCGAAAATACATACGTAAAGCTGCCGAGCAAAAAGACGATACTCCGCATCCAGATAAGCTCATATCCTATGCTTATCAAACCGCTGAGAAAAAACGCCAGCATTAACACATATATTCTGCCTTTTGTTACTTGTCCGGCAGCTACGGCCCGTTTCTGTACCGCGGCCGCCTCCACAGCCGGCTTGCTGGAAACATCATAAAAACGTGAGAGCATCCATCCCCCGAATGAGACCATCATATTAATAGCCGCTGCTATATAAAGTGTGCCCATTACGCCAGCTATCCGTATCAAAACAAACCCCGCCAGAAAACACCCCAGCGCCGCTCCTAACATATTCAGAGCATAGAGCTTGCCCACCAGCGAGCCAACTTTACTTTGTAACGCAGTAACGTATCGGCCTAAAAGCGGCAAAGTGCTCCCCATAACCATCGTCGGCACCAGCAGCACCGCCGCTGATATCAGCACCTGCACTAACAGCAACCCCGTCGGCGAGGGCTGATATTCCGCGAAAAACCAGCGGTAAACCTCATCCGCGAGCTGCAAAATCCACGGCAGGGATAATGCTGACACAGTCGCGATTAATTCCAATAATGCATACAAACGCAGCCGCTTCTGAATGCGGTCCGCGCACCGGCCCATCACTAACGCCCCGAGCGCCAAACCGCCCATAAATACCGATACCACTATGCTCGATGCATATACGGTATTGCCCAGCGTAAGCTTTAGTAGGCGCACCCATACCACTTCATCGATAAGGGAGCACACCCCCGAACAAAAATAGATTAACACCACCCACTTAATACCAGCGCTATTGGCTGCGGCTGACTCAGTATCTTGTGAACCTTCTATTTTCATTAATATCTCAATGGAGCCTATGGGATTCGAACCCACGACCTCTTGCATGCCATGCAAGCGCTCTCCCAACTGAGCTAAGGCCCCGAAGTAC
>CAYXUW010000112.1:0-6798 GCA_964468375.1 uncultured Pirellulales bacterium
CGTCGTTGACTTATTCGACTTCAGCATATTCGCAGAGCAGTGGCTGTGGTGCAACAATCCTGAAGATCCCAACTGCATAAAAAATTGGTAAGGCGGAATTATCGAAATTCCACTTAGCCAACATCTTAATCGGTGCAAGAGATTACGATGATTAGGATCTGTTTTCTTTTGTTTGATTTCCTGGATTATGCTGAACTCGCATCTAAAAATATTCTAACCAATAAATATGTGATGAAAAAATAATCACCCTAACACCATGAATAGTCTCGACTCGCGTCACTTCGGGCCGAATTTTCTTCGATATTCGAGGGGGCTCATACCTTTTTGCTGTTTGAAGTAGCGCGTGATGTTGTTATTTGGATACGGATATCCCAATAACTCTGCAATGCTGGAAATGGATAAATTTGTGCTGACTAGCATGTTTGCCATCTGGTTTACTCGTGCATATTTTATTTCATCGTGGACGGAGTAGTTGAGAATTTTGCGGAAGTGCTGCTCAAGTGTCCTGCGTGAGAGGCCGACGGCCTCTGCAACATCATTGACCTGGATAATCCGTCCGGAATTTTTGAAAATAAAGCTAACAGCCTCTGCGACAACTTTGTCTTCTATGGCCATAATATCTGTTGATTGTCTGGTTAAGACATGCAAAGGCAAGATGAGCACTTCTTTTTCATTTTCTGCTAATTTTTGTCCTCTCATCAGCCTATCCAGAATGTGGGCAGCTTCATAGCCCGCTCTTTGGGTGCTTAAAGAAATGCTTGACAACTGCGGCATGGATAGGTCACAGATCAATTCGTCGTTGTCGACGCCGAGGATTGCGACGTCCTCGGGGATTTTGAGGTTTGCGACTTTACAAGCGGCAAGGACATCCAGTGCGCGGTCGTCATTGCAGGCCATCAGGGCGAGGGGTTTGGGAAGTGGTGTGAGCCATTCTGCGATGATAGGCCGCTCTTTTGTGGGTTCGCGGAGTTTCTTTTGAGTGGGCTGGCGGTAGATGTAAAGATTGAGTCCGGCGTTGGTGAGTGTTTGTTTGAAGCCGTCACACTTTTGCCGGGACCAAATCATATCGTCGAATCCGCAGAAGGCAAAATTTCTGAATTTTCTTTTCATAAAGTAATCTGCAGCCATTTTCCCGACGCTGGCTTCATCTGTGGAGAGTCGATATGCTTTTCGTCTTGGTTTGTCGAGGCCGCAGATAATTGCAGGGATGTCGAGATTAACGATTATATCGATGAAATCCCTGTTCCAGGTGTGTGCTATCACTCCGTCGGCGTCGAGGCTGGTGAGCCATTCCTGGGATTTTCTTTTTTCCTCTCTGTAGAATTCGGGCTTCATATGGTAAAGCCAAAGCCCGTGGAGGTTAGAGTACTGGATGATGCCATGGAGCAGGCCTCGGCCGAAGCCTCTTGAGCGTTCGATCAGCAGTATGACCTTGGGAATTCTAAACATAATTCCTTCTTACTATATCAATGTGCCTGCCACGTCCGCAAGAACATGCGCAAAATGACTATCGCTTTTGCGCAAAATAACATATTTTTTGAAGCCAAAATTTATAAAAATATACGTTATAAAAGACAAAAAAGCACCTTTTCGGTCAAATAATCCTGCTTTGGCTGGAATCAAGGAGGTATCCAGGGGAATAATAAATAAACATTTGATGGTTGTTACCTGCTTTTTTTAGGAGGAATGACATGTCCAGGAAATTATGCCCTTTAATTTTTGTTTTGGTGCTGTCTTTGGTATGCACCGGTTACAGCTTTACTACACACCCGGACGCCTTTATCAAGGTGGATTTCGACCATGCCGATGACGTGAGCACTCAGCCAACCTGGACCGGCTTTGTGCTGGCCGACAGCGGCAGCGAAGTCAATGGTGTTGACGGCAATCCGAGCGGCGTAATAATCGATATCGGCAGCACTGCAGGTTCAGCCAGGCGCGGCGACCCCAACAGCAATAATAACCTTATCGAAGGCGGTGTTGGTATAGCGAAAGAGGAGATGTATCGTGACTTTCTCTACGGGCTATCCGACAACCCGCTTGAAATCACGTTATGGGGGCTGGGAGCAGAGCGAAAGTGCAAGATATACATCTACGCATACGATAACGAGAGCACGAGCCGACGAGTGGCGAACTGGACGGCCAATGGCGATTACCTTCTTACGACCGATTTCACAGGCGGGGACTCGGACACATGGCCGATAGACCCTAACGACCCTTATTATCAGTTCGGCTTTTTCCCCGACGCCACCTACTATGACTTTAACGGGATAGCTTATGCAGACGATTTGGGCAGTATTTACCTGACCTGCACCGAAGATGCGAACAATGAAGACACGCCCTTTGCATTTGCCAATGGTCTGGTGATTGTAACATACGGCGATGCCAACGCTGTATATAAGGCCCAGCATCCGGTGCCTTTAGATGAGGCAGAAGATGCGGCCATAAATACTATTTTGCAATGGAAAGCAGGCGACTGCGCTGATACGCACGATGTGTACTTAGGCACGAATGAGGCCGACGTTACGGACGCCAACAGAAGTAATCAGCTGAGCGTGCTGGTCAGCGAAGACCACCCGACTACAAGTTATGACCCTCCCGGCCTTCTTGATTTTAATACGACATATTACTGGCGAATCGATGAGGTCAATGATGCCAATATCTGGGAAGGCGACGTATGGAGCTTTACGACTTATGAGCTGGTTCTAATTGCCAGCAATCCGGTGCCGCTCAATGGCGCAGAAGGCGTGTCCGCAGATGTGAATCTTAGCTGGGAAGAGGGCGAATATGCAGAGAAGCACGATGTATATTTCGGCACAGACGAAGGCAAAGTAACCGATGCCAACAGAAACAATCAGTTAGGCGTGCTGGTCAGTCAGAACCAAATAACAGCGACTTATGACCCTCCCGGAACGCTTGATTCATACACAACCTACTACTGGCGCATCGACGAGGTCAATGATGCTAATATCTGGAAAGGCGACGTCTGGAACTTTACGACTTATGTGCCGGTTCTAACTGATCTGCCAACATGGAGAGTAGATGCAAGATGTTTTTTAGATGGACCACCAGAAGCATTTGATGATTTAGCTGTCAAAGACCCGTCCACTGTGTATTACGGGGACAAATGGCACCTCTTTTACACCGGACGTGACTACGATACTGACGGCCACTGGCGAATGGGATACGCTTCTGCAGACTCCATACCCGAGCTGAATAGCGCAACTCGCCATTATATGAGCTCACTTGACGGCGGCGACTATTTTTGCGCGCCGCAGGTCTTCTGGTTCGAGGAAAGAGACACATGGTATTTAATTTACCAGAGCGGAGTGGGGCCGACCTTTTCGACTAATACAGATATAAGCGACCCAAATGGATGGGCGGCTGGACAGTCGATGAATTTTGGCGGCGGTGTTGTTGATTACTGGTGTATATCTGACGGCAACAATATGTACATTTTTTATTCGCCGATGGACGGATCACATACGATTCTAAGACGCAGCACAACGGTTGAGGATTTCCCATACGGCTGGTCGCAAGCTGACATTGCAACAACCGAAACCTTTGAAGCGCCACACGTTTATAAGAATAAAACAGATGGCAGATATTATATGATGGTCGAAGGTATGGGAGCAACCAGATGGCAGGAATTATGGACTGCAACAAATCCTGGTGGAACGTGGATAAAACTTGCTGAGGAATGGGCGCATGGAGACCGGCTGGTAGACAATGCAGACCACTGGACAGATCAGGTTTCCCATGGTGAAATAATCCGCTCAGGGGTGGATGAGAGAATGGAAATCGACTATATAGACCGCTGTGAGGTTCTAATCCAGGGAGTAGTGGATGGGGATTATGGAACGTACGGTAACACCCCCTATGATCTTGGGCTTATATGGCAGTGTCCTGCGGGCCAGGCTGATTTAAACGACGATTGCGATGTCGATTTTGAGGATTTTGCGGTTCTTGCCTCACAGTGGCTGCAGCCGGGCGGTGATGGTATAGTTGATATGAATGACCTTGGTTTATTGGTGGATAGTTGGCTTTGGGGAAAATAGTATTGGAGACGATTTAAAATTCTTTTTTGATATACATTTCATTTAAGGAGAAGGGTATGATATCCAAAAGATTATACTTTTTAATCCTCTTCGTCCTGCTGATTAACTTTGCATCGGCCAGCTACGGTTTTACTACACACCCGGACGCCTTTATCAAGGTGGATTTCGACCATGCTGCTGACGTGAATACTCAACAGACCTGGACTGGCTTTGTGCTGGCCGACAGCGGCAGCGAAGTCAACGATGTCGACGGCAATCCGAGCGGCGTAATAATTGATATCGGCGGCTCTGCAGGTTCAGCCAGACGGGTCGACCCCAACAGTAACAATAATCTTATCGAAGGCGGGGTTGGTATAGCGAGAGAGGAGATGTATCGTGACTTTATCTACGGGTTATCCGACAACCCGCTTAAAATCACGTTGTGGGGGCTGGGAGCGAAGCGAAAGGTCAAGATATACATTTACGCATACGACGACGAGAGCGAGAGTCGGCGCGTCGCGAATTGGACGGCCAACGGAGATTACCTTCTTACGACCGATTTCACAGGCGGGAACTCTGATACATGGCCGATAGACCCTAACGACCCTTGGTACCAGTTTGGTTTTTACCCCGATGCTGCCTGGTATGACTTCAACGAAATAGCTTATGCAGACGATTTGGGCAGTATTTACCTGACCTGTACCGAAGATGCGGAAAATGAGGATGCACCTTTCGCATTTGCCAATGGCTTAGTAGTGGTTACATACGGCACCCCCAATGATGTACCGTACGCCCAGCATCCGTTACCGCTTGACGGCGGAGAAGAGGTACCGGTAGATGCAAATCTTGAGTGGAAAGCCGGCGATTATGCCGACACGCACGATGTATATTTCAGCATGGATTTTAACGATGTCAACGATGCCAATAAAAGCAATCCGCTGGACGTGCTGGTTAGTGAGGACCAATCAACTACGACTTACGACCCTCCCGGATCTCTCGAATTAAGCACAACCTACTACTGGCGAGTTGACGAGGTCAATGACGCTAACATATGGAAAGGCAAAGTGTGGAGTTTTACAACTCATGTGCCGGTTGTAATTGCCACTAATCCGGCGCCGGTTGACGGCGCACAAAAAACGCTCCGAAAATTGACTCTTAGCTGGGAAGAGGGCGAAGATGCAGAAAAGCACGATGTATATTTGGGCACGGATTTTAACGATGTCAATGATGCCAACAGAAGTAATCCGCTGGGCGTACTGGTCAGCCAAGGCCAAATAACGGCGACTTATTCGCCCGACCTCGATTTTAACACAACCTATTACTGGCGTATCGACGAGGTCAATTCCGCAGGTTATGACGCAATCTTTAAAGGCGATGTCTGGAGCTTTACGACTTACGAACCTACTACAACATGGAGAGTAGATGAAAGATGTTTTGAAAATGGACATCTTATATCTGTCAAAGACCCGTCCATTGTGTATGCCGGTGGCAAATGGCACATGTTTTACACCTATGTTGGCGATGGTTGTCAGTGGTGTCTGGGTTATGCCAGCGCGACAACAATTGCCGGGCTGAACGATGCGGGTCATACTTCTATACAGGATATAGTACCCGGCTTCGCGCCACAGATATTCTGGTATGAACCACAAAGCATATGGTATTTAACTGTCTCAGGGGCGAAGTTTTCGACCAATACAGACATCAACGACATAAATGGATGGACGGCTCCACAATCGATGGGCTCTTTTAGCGGTCTCGATACCAGCTGTATTTCCGACGGCAACAATATGTACTTCTTTTCCGCGTCAGACGACGGCGATGTTTTACGGCGCAGCACGACAGTTGAGGATTTCCCATACGGCTGGTCGGAACCTACAATAGTTGCCACCGATACCTTTGAAGGGGTACAAGTCTATAAAAGTCTTGCGGATGGTAAGTCCTATATGCTAATCGAAGATTTCGCGGGCGAAGGCAGATACTACGAATTGTGGACCGCAGACAGCCCCGGCGGGACGTGGACAAAGGTTGAAGAGGAATGGGCGCATGGAAATAAGCTTGTTTACTTTGCAGACCATTGGACAGACCAGGTTTCACACGGCGAACTACTCCGCGCGGGAAAGAATGAAAGATTTGAAATCAGCGATATAAACCGCTGTCAGTTTCTGATTCAGGGGGTGCTGGCTGAAGATTATGAATCATTACCATATGGTTCCATCCCCTACGAAATTGGGATTATACGGCAGAGCATTGGGGCTATGGGTGATTTAGACTACGATTATGACGTTGATTCTTTAGATTATGCAATTCTTGCCTCGCAGTGGCTGCAGCCGCAGACACCTTATGTGCCTTCAGCGGATATCGCGCAACCCGGCGGTGATGGGATAGTTGATATGCATGACCTTGCCCTTTTGGTGGATAATTGGCTTTGGGGAAAATAGCATGGGAGCTGAAGTGCTATTGCGTATAAGGAGTAACAGCAATTAAGGTCCGCTTTGTCTTTCCTGATTTTCTGTAACCTAACAGAGCGGCAGCTATATTTTCGCCACCGGTATCTGCGCCTCCTATAATGAGTGTTTGGCCGGGGTCAGCAGTTACTCTGGTTGAAAGCTCGGTCAGCTCCATATCACCCCTGTTACTTAAGAAGTTAGAAAAAACAGGCGTTAGTCTCATATCTATAAGGCCCGAGGGAAGAATTCGTGCGGTTACCATTAATGACCTACCGGCCTGTCTGAATTCGTAGCCAACGGAAGTATACCATCGGCCG
>CAYXUW010000113.1:0-6704 GCA_964468375.1 uncultured Pirellulales bacterium
TTCCCAAGCAGAGTGAGGAGTGATGGGAAAATGAGAGAGAAGGGTATTCAATTCTCTAAGTACCAGACGGCTGTAAGTCTGTCTTCGCGCATACTCAGCGCAATTCAAACGTAAAGGAGAAAAATGATGCAAAGAGTATTAGCTCTCATAGTGGTTCTTGCAACTGCCTCAATGGCCAATGCCACACTACAGATATCAGTCAACGGTATCAAAGAACCGGTGGATTCGGAGATTGTTGTGTCTCCGAGCAACACTCTTGTTCTGGATATCTGGACCGATTCCGATATTGTTCCAGGCACAGGTGAGTGGAATGGCTGGGCGTTGGTTTGTCAGTCAACATATGCTTCGATCTCCGGTGGTGTCGCTCTCATTGAGGATGCCGCTATCGTTATTTACGATGATGCCGCAGGCAACGGCTTCCCGGTGGCACCAGGTGAAAATGGTGTCTGGGGAATGCTTTTCCTGTCGGAGGTATCTTCGATACCTGCTGGCACCACGATCTATGATGAGATTCAGTTCCATGCTGAGTGTATCGGCGATGTGGTAGTTACACTCTATGGAACCGATGATTGGGCGACGGCCGTACCTTTGGATTCAGTGGTTGTTCATATTCCTGAGCCAGCCACCATCTTCCTGCTCGGCCTTGGCATAGTAGCCATAGGACAAAAAAGGAGATAGCCATACTTGAAATGAAGAAATTATTGATTTTAACGCTGGTTCTCGGCACGGCCTTAACGGCTAATGCAACACTGCAGATATCTGTAAACGGAGATTTAAATCCTGTTGACTCAGAGATTGTAATTGCTCCAAGCGATACACTCATAATGGATATATGGACAGACAGCGACATCTCTTCCGGTGTTGGTGAGGGGTACTGGTTTTTGACTTGCCCGCCTGACAAAGGAACTCTATCCGGTGGCGTTTCCCTATGGCCAGACCCTGTTATTGAACCAAGCGATCCGATTATACAGCAGATAGCACCAGGGCAAGATGGTGTCTGGGGATATATCTTCCTACCTCCGGGTTCTGTTATACCTGCCGGAAGCGTGATTTACGATGAAATCAACTTTCACTGCGAATCCGTGGGTGATGCTATAGTTCAGCTATACTGGTCTTTAGACCTTGTTACGGCTGACCTAATAGACTCAGTAGTCGTTCACCAGATACCGGAGCCAGCTACCATCTTCCTGTTTGGTCTTGGAATGCTGGCCTTAAGGCAAAAAAGAACACGCTGAAATCACCCCTCTAAAAACAGCGTTGACATATCACCAATTAACAGTTTTAATCATACACGTAAAATAGCTCCTTTAATAATAGGATGTAGGAGTAATTCCCTATGAATCCAATAAAGCCGCAAAAACTGGAAAAGAAACCTGCGGTACTTGTTGTTGACGACAACCAGCAGAATCTCGAATTGCTGCAGGCTTATCTTGAGGATATGGATTGCGTTACAGTTCCTGCAAATGACGGCCTGGAGGCGCTGGAGATTATAAGCAAAAATCCGCCTGATTTGATTTTACTGGATATAATGATGCCTAAAATGAGCGGCTTCGAGGTTTGCAAGAGAATAAAAAACAACCCCCAAACCAGCAACATTCCCGTGATAATGGTAACAGCGCTTAATGAATTCGGCGATATTGAACGCGGCGTCGACTCTGGCACGGATGATTTTCTAAGCAAACCCGTGAATAAACTTGAGCTTATAACACGGGTTAAAACCATGCTTAAATTAAAGCATCTAAGTGACAAGCTCGAACGTACATTAGCATATCTGAGCGAGATAGAAAAACAAGCCCAAGTGCCGAATGCGGAATAAAAGCATCAGGAACCATTTTAAGACAGTAGGGGGGTAACGTCCGCAAATCCGCCTTTAGAATCGCAACAATCCCTACATCACACATAATCGCCATATATGCCTCAAAAAATAGGTATTTAAACAGTTAATCATACAAACATCAACTAATAGACCTCAGTTCAACGGTCGATATTCATAATGAAAAAATAGGGAATAAAGTCTCCGATTTTTGAGCGAGAGGGTGTATGAGTAGGTTGCTGGAAATCCTCGGAAGGGGGATGGAGGTTGATACAGCCGATTTAATATGGCATTGGCTGGATATCACCGAACCTTCCCAAGACGATAGTCAATCCGCAGAGTCGCAGCGGCTGAATAAAATTACCAAATTGATAAGCAACAAAAAAATAGATATGGCCAGAGAGCAGCTGCGGTTGTATCTCTTTGAAAATCCTACTTGTGTACGCGGCCGACTGGCCTCGGCGGCAATACGTCTGTGTGAAAACCGACTGGACAAAACTATCGAGGAATTAAACTCTGTCTACCTCCGCCGGCCTAATAATACAATGGCCCTCTACGCCCTCGGTCACTGCTATGAACGCCTCGGAAAAGAAGCCGAAGCTGTGGAATTTTATCAGGATTGTCTGAAATTCAAAAACTACCTGCAGCTTCCTCGGCAGCGGCTGGCCGCCATTTACTTCAAAAATGGCCAGTTGGAGAAAGCAGAAGACGAATATGAGCTGCTAAGAAGCGAATACCCCGATGACCTCTTGGCATTGTTATCGCTTGGATATTTGTATATTGCCGGAACCAAATACGAGAAGGCCATCGATACGTTTAACACTGCAATTTTGATACATCCGGACAATTACCATGCCGAAGATGAGCATTTAGACCAGCTTATTGCCGACGGCCAGCTTCAGCAAACGGCCGAAGAACTCGAAGAATTGTTGCAGACGCAACCGGACAGGGCTGATTTGATTACCAAATATGCGGATGTCCTTAGTATGCTGGGGGCCGCCGAAGAAGCGGTTTCACAGTATGAGGACGCAGTTTATATTTGCCCGGGTTCTCTGGAAGCGACTGTAAAGCTCGGAACACAGTATCTGCAAATGCACTCTGAGCATCTTGCCGCCAGGCAATTCAACAGGGCGGTCGAGATAAATGACCAGATAGTTGATTCTTACATCGGACTCGCAACCGCCCAGCAACTAGCCGGCGATATTTCAGGTGCCTTGGTAACGCTCTCACTGGCTGCGGCGATAGATGCCAATAGCTCACTATTGCTTGCTGAAACAGCCACTCTGCAGTTCAAAGCGGGCTCTGCCGAAACGACGGCGTTTGATGAAGATGAAGACTCTATAAGTCTCATCGACAACGACTCGATAAACTTAATCGAGGATGTAATTCGTGCTCATAAACAGCAAATCGCCCATCGACCTCAAAATCCCGATTTGCACTATCGGCTGGCTGTCTTGATGATGAGCATCGGCAGCAGGGAAGAAGCCGTCAAATTACTGCGGAAAGCTCTGGAAATTAACCCGACCTATGCCAGAGCCAGAAGCAAGCTGGCCGTGTGCCTGTTTGAAGCAAACAAAAAATTAGCGGCACTGGAGCAGCTAATTGGTTCCGACTATCTCAATAAGGATACAATCGAGCTGCACTACAAAGTGGCCTTGCTTTATTGTGACCGGGTGAAATTTGCATCATCTCTTATAAATCTAAATCTCATGTTAGAGAATAATTTCACCTCCGCAGATGCGACGGTAAACATATCAGTAGTTCTTCAAAACCTGGGATTGTTAGACAGGGCGGCTGCTATGTGGGATAACCTTTCGGATACAGCTGCCCAGACACTCGATAACGAGTTTTAATTGAGCAAAAACGCCGTAAAACGTACCAATCCGCTATTTGGCTTAAAAACCCAATGAAACATAACATATATTATAAGACCTTATTTATTGCTAACATTTTAACAAACTAACAATCTTTGCTTAAAGCTCAAAACTCGCCGATTTGTCCGGATGGTTCTCGCAGCACTATCGGTTTGCCTAATATCTCGTAATGCAGAATTGCTCTTCTCAGTTTTTCCGGATCTTCGTAATCAGACAGAATTTCAGAAAGATGCTCCGTCTTCGGCTTCGGTATCTTGGCAATCGCCGCAATTTTAGCTCCCACTTCTGAAGTTTTCCCCAGCTTTGACTGTTGTTCAATAGTAGGAAACTTAACAGTTCCTTTAGTTTCTATTGGCTGTTTTCGTTTTGCTGATGGTTGCGGACGAGTGACTTTTCTGCTCACCGGCCGAACTTGTGGCCTAATTGACGACGGATGGGGGCGGCCGACAGACGCAGGTTTGGGCCTTTCTGGGTGCCATGGTTTTTGCTCGGATATCTGCTTATCTTTGCCCCCCTGCGGCTTATGCATCGGTTTGTGAGGCGGCGGTTGCTTTCCCTGTTTTTTCGGTTCGGCCTTTTTTGTTGCCGCTTTGATGATACCGCCCACCGCATAGAAAACCGCAACCATCAAAAAGACAAGTATTTGCATCCAGCCGCCGTCATCGTCCCTGTTTCGAGCAGCCAGAATTAACTGTGTTGGCCAATAACCCATATTTTACTCGCTCTTATTCGGCTTTGAGATAGAATCCCGCATCGCTGTATCTGCGCTTATGTTTTTGAGCCGATAGTAATCCATAATGCCGAGATTACCTTTCTGGAAGGCCTCGGCAATCGCCAGGGGAACTTTAGACTCGTTTTCTACTACCAGGGCTTTCATTTCCTGCTCGCGTGCGACGGCCATAGCTCGCCGTTTTTCCGCCTCGGCCTTTGCCCTTCTCAAATCGGCTTCGGCCTGAGCCTGCTGAAGTTGCGCACCGACGTTGTCGCCTACGTCAACATCCGCAATATCAATGGATAAAATCTCATAAGCCGTCCCGGCATCAAGCCCCTTGGCCAAAACCGCCTTGGAAATTTTGTCCGGATTCTCAAGAACGCTTTTGTAAGTCACGGCACTGCCGATGGTCGTAACGATACCCTCTCCCACGCGGGCGATAACTGTTTCTTGAGTGGCGCCGCCGACCAGCCTCTCGATATTTGCGCGGACGGTAACGCGTGCCTTTGCTTTCAACTGGATGCCGTCCTGTGCTACGGCATCGATAGTACCCCGGCTCTTTTCAGGGTCGGGACAATCGATAACTTTGGGATTTACGCTTGTTTGGACAGCTTCGAGGATGTCACGCCCGGCCAGGTCGATTGCGGTAGCCGTTTTCAACGTCAAATCGATATTGGCCCTGTTGGCTGCGACCAATGCGCGAACTACATTCGGGACCCGGCCGCCCGCCAAATAATGACTTTCCAAATCACGAGTGGTTAGAGTCAAACCCGCCTGAATCGCAGTTATTTTACTTAGAACTATGGTTCTCGTGTCGACCTTCCGCAGCCACATACCGATAAGCTCGGAAAATTTGACATCGGCCCGGGATAACTTGGCCTGTAGCCACAATCTGAAAAACTTTATGAATAACAGAAAGAGTATTAAAGCCGCAAATACAAGAATAACCAAAAGTGCCACGCCGATAACCTTCGTTGGCTCGCCCTGTCCCAGAGTTATATGTGCTAAAGACATTTTTAGCTCCTTTCATCAACTTGCTTCTGTTACACGAACAGTTAGTTGCGTCCCTTGGACGCGTATAACCTTGACCTTTTTACCTTTTTCAACGTAACCGCTTTCGGCTACACATTCAACTCTTTGTCCTGAAAAATCGCACATCCCTACTGGCCGCAACGGCGTAATAACTACACCGACGGCACCGAGCATTTCTCTCAATTCGTTTGTGTCGGCTATGGCGTCGCCTCTTTCACGCTCCGGCGGCGCAAGCGTAACACTTTTGCCGAATTTAGTATGCGGAAATATCTTGTAAGCGATAACAAGAACCGATGGTATCATTATAATGGCAATACCTATACCTATCCAGCCGGCCGTCGTGCTGTGACGGAAAAATATGACTACCCCCCCTGCCAGACAGGCAAAAGCGCAAGCGCTTATCAGCCCGCCGCTCGGGACAAATACTTCTATTATCAGCAAAATTCCTGCCGCGAGGTACAGGAAAACAGCAAAAGCAAGCCACCAGTACATAAGTTATCCCTTCAATTAACTCCTTGCCGCTCTGACAACAACCCTGTTGCCGTGAATTTCGATTATCTCAACCCTTGTTCCCTTGTCGAGAAACTCCGCTTCAGCAACAACATCGACTATCACTTCTCCGAACTTAGCTCTCCCTGTAGGCCGCAGTGTCGAGATTACCTCACCGACATCTCCAATTTTTACACCGATACTTTCGGACGGGGCGGTCATACTTACCTTCACTTCCCCCCCCTGCCGCGTAGCGGCTGGTGTCAGTATCAACCCGCTGAGAAACTGCAATTTAGGCAAATACTTCGTAAGAATTGACGCAAGAACAACGAACCCTAAAAAGCCGAATAGCAGCCCAAGCACCCCGTTTGTGAAAAGTTGCCAGTCAAGTGCGCTTTCAGGCCATGGCACCCTGTCCGGAGGATTCTTAATGAGCATACCGAACAGCCCTGCTAATATACACGCTATCCCCAGAAAACCCGCCACGCCGAATCCCGGCAGCACGAATATCTCAATCATAAGCAGAATTAAACCGATAACAAATAATGCTACCTCCACCCAGTTCGCCATCCCAGTAAGATATTTACTGCCGATTATAATCGCAAAGCATATAACCGCCGCCAGCCCCGGCAAACCAAGGCCGGGTGTATTAAATTCGATATAGACTCCCAGCATAGCGAGCATAACAAGCACGCCCATCACCGCCGGCGAGTTTAGCCATCGCACCAGTTCCTCCGACCACAGCGTCTCATACACCATAGGCTCGCCGACAAAGGTTATTCCA
>CAYXUW010000114.1:0-6640 GCA_964468375.1 uncultured Pirellulales bacterium
TCTTTAGGGGTGTTCATATTGTGGTTCGGCTGGTTCGGTTTTAATCCGGGCTCTACGCTCGGTGTACACAACGGTGGTTTTGATATTGGCAGAATCGCAATAAATACTAATCTTGCTGCGGCGCTTGGTGGTATAGCTGCGATGCTTACCGTATGGAAGCGTTTCGGTAAGCCGGATTTGTCAATGGCGATGAACGGTGCCTTGGCGGGATTGGTGGCCATAACCGCGCCGTGTGCGTGTGTCGAGCCGTGGGCCGCGATAGTCATCGGTGCAATAGCGGGAGTGATAGTGGTGCTTGGCGTCGAGCTTTTGGATAAATTGCAGATTGATGACCCGGTCGGCGCCGTGCCGGTTCACGGTATGTGTGGCATATGGGGGACACTCGCTGTCGGGATATTCGGCAGAGCGTCGCTGGGACTGGCTAACGAAGGATTTGTTTACAGCGGCAACCCAATGCAAATAGGCATTCAAATGGTCGGCTCGGTCGCAGCGACTGTCTTTGTCTTCGTTTGTATGGGCATTATATTTAAGCTGATTGATGTTACCATAGGCCTGCGAGTCAGCAGAGAAGAGGAACTGCGGGGCCTTGATATTGGCGAACATGGTATGGAAGCTTATGGTGGCTTCCAAATATTCAATACTATGTAAGTTGTGATTAAAGGAGTTATTTGATGAAGCTGATAATAGCCTATATTCAGCCGCATAAATTAAAAGATGTCAAAAAGGCCCTTTATAAAGCTCAGGTTTATAAGATGTCCGTTACAAACGCTATGGGTTGTGGAGAACAACAGGGCTATGAAGAAAGTTACCGCGGCATCAAGTTCGAGGTAAATCTGCTCAAAAAGGTAAGGCTCGAGATAGCAGTAAATGAAGCATTTGTCGAGCCGACGATTGAGGCTATAATCGATGGCGCAAAAACCGGACAAATCGGTGACGGCAAGATTTTTGTCGCTGACCTGCCCGAATGTGTACGCATTCGCACAGGTGAAAGAGGCGGCGAGGCCATTGGATAGAAGCATACTTCATACATAGATGGCAAGGCAGTACATAAGTGCCTTAGTCTGAGGTGGGCTCTGTACCATGGCTGTCAGAGCCCCCTTTTTAACATAAAAGTAACACTATTGTAAGGTTTTTTGGGAGTATTTACAAAAATGTAGCTTATTTCTCTGGCGGCTCATAGCTTTTAATGAACGTAACCTTGGTTCGTGCAAGATGTTATGCAAAAAGAGTTTTTGATTGCCCGTTTGGCATAAGCTTTGCGTACATCCGAGTGCAGCCATTTTACGCCAACCCAGAAACATGTTGGGTCTACAAAAGCTCATAAAGCGTGCGAAACTGCATAGAATTGAGACTCACTGGCTGCCGGTTTTATTGGCTTGCCGTGAAAAGAAGCCGATTTCTGGTTCAGACCAATACGAAGGAGCGCAGAGAAATGAAAAAAACACTAATAGTCGTAGTAACGGCGGTTCTATTATTACTGGTTACCGGGACAGCATTTTGCGGGTCTGAACCATCTGTTGAAATGAGTTCTTTGGCAAGTCAAAAATCGACAATCGATACAGGCGATACAGCGTGGGTATTAATATCCGCTGCACTTGTTATGCTTATGACCCCTGGGCTGGCGTTTTTCTATGGCGGGCTGGTCCGGCGAAAGAACATGCTATCAGTACTTATGCAGTGTTTTATGATTCTGTGCATTGTAAGTATCCAGTGGGTTGTTTGCGGATATAGCTTGTCATTTGGGCCGGATAAGCATTCTATAATTGGCGGGCTTGAATGGTTCTTTTTGAAAGGCGTGGGAATGGAACCAAGCTCTGCCTATGCCGGGACAATTCCACATGAAGTGTTTATGATGTTCCAGATGATGTTTGCCGTGATAACACCGGCATTAATCATAGGCGCATTTACTGAACGTATGAAATTCTCATCATTTTGTATTTTCTCACTGTTGTGGGCAACTCTTGTATATGACCCGATAGCGCATTGGATATGGGGGGGCGGTGGTTTTTTGAGGAACATGGGTGCATTGGACTTTGCCGGTGGGGCAGTAGTTCATATTAACGCGGGTATGACGGCCTTGGCGGCTGCGCTGGTGCTGGGGAAGCGGCGGGGCTACCCGAATAGTATTTCCCCTCCGCACAACCTGCCGTTTGCTATACTTGGCGCGGGCCTGCTATGGTTCGGCTGGTTCGGTTTCAACGCAGGCAGCGCTTTGAAGGCAGGTGCTCTGGCAGGCAGCGCGTTCACCGCAACACATCTTGCCGGGTCTGCTGCCGCTGCGATATGGGCTGTTCTCGACTGGCTCAAGTTCAAGAAACCGACAACGTTGGGTATAATTACCGGTGCAATAGCCGGTTTGGCCGCGGTTACACCGGCATCCGGGTTTGTTACACCTGTGGGGGCACTTTGGATAGGTATAGGAGCTGGGGTGCTCGCATGGCTGTCAGTTACGTGCCTTAAAGGGATTTTAGGTTATGATGATTCACTGGATGCCTTTGGCGTGCATGGAATAGGAGGGATTTGGGGCGTGATTGCGACAGGTATTTGGGCTACAAAGACTGTTAACCCGGATGGAGCAAATGGTTTGTTGTATGGTAATCCGGCGCAGTTGTTGATTCAAATCAAGGTCGTGGCTGTCACGGTAGTGTATTCATTCGTAGTAGGTTTTGTACTGCTCAAGTTCGTTGACGTGGTAACGAAGCTGCGGGTGAGCGAGCATGAGGAGCGTATAGGGCTGGATTTGACACAACATCGAGAAGCAGCATATACATTGATTGATTAAACAAGAAAGGACGAAACAAATGAAATATATAGTAGCCGTTATTCAGCCGGATCGCCTTGACGAAGTGCTTACTAATTTGACGGAAAAAGAGATACACTTGGTAACTGTATCAAATGTAGTTGGTCGAGGCCGGCAGAAGGGCATAGCCGAGATTTACCGCAGCCATAAGGAACAGGGTAGTCTCCTGAAAAAGGCGAAATTAGAAATAGCGGTAAACGAGGAGTATGTAAAGCCGACTGTGGAAGCTATTACAGAAGGTGCGAGGACAGGGCAAATCGGAGATGGAAAAATTTTCATTATGGATCTGCCCGAATGTATCCGCATTCGGACGGGTGAAAAGGGCGGTGAGGCGATAGGTTAAGCAGAGCTCCTTATTTTGTTAAGGAGGCAGGTCTTTTTGATGTGACTGTTTTTGTCTTGCAGTTCCTGGAAGCTCTGTCTAGTATAATGTGGTAGAAGTAAGACAAGTATGAACAAAAACGAAAAAAATGTTTACAAAGAAGGAGAAACCCAATGACACCAAAAGAGTTTTTTGAATTTGCGAAGAAGAACAAAGCTAAGATGGCAGACCTGAAGTTTACCGACCTTCTTGGCGCCTGGCAGCACTGCACGTTTCCGCTGGATATGTGGGACGAGGGCACATTTGAAGAGGGCGTCGGGTTTGACGGCTCATCGATACGCGGCTGGCAAGGGATTCACGTGTCAGATATGATGGCGGTGCCGGACCCGGATACAGCGGTGCTCGACCCATTCTTCAAAGAACCGATTGTCAGCGTGATAGCTGATATTGTTGACCCTATTACCAAAGAAGATTATACACGCGACCCACGGCACATCGCCCGAAAAGGGGCGGCTTATCTTAAAGAAACAGGGATTGCGGATACAGCCTATATAGGGCCTGAGCCGGAATTCTTTATCTTTGATGAGGTTCGCTATGAGCAGAACCAGCATACAGGGATGTATATGATAGACTCCATCGAAGGCTCATGGAATACAGCGAGATTCGAGGAGCCGAACCTTGGGTACAAACCGAGTTTCAAGGGAGGCTACTTCCCAGTAAGTCCAACTGATACTTTCCACGATCTTCGCACCGAAATGGCGCTTGAGATGATGAAGGTGGGGATTATGATAGAGGCTCACCATCACGAGGTCGCAACAGCTGGCCAGGCGGAGATTGATATGAAGTTCCAGGACCTGGTCAAGATGGCTGACCAGTTTATGTGGTACAAGTATATAATCAAGAACGTAGCCAAACGAAATGGCAAGACCGTTACAGTTATGCCAAAGCCAGTCTTTGAGGATAACGGCAGCGGTATGCATACGCACTTCTCGCTCTGGAAAGGCGGCGAGCCACTGTTTGCGGGCAAAGGTTACGCGGGATTGAGCGACCTAGGATTATACGCATGCGGCGGCCTTTTGAAGCACGCACCGGCGATTTTGGCGTTTGCCGCTCCCACGACGAATTCTTACCGCCGCTTAGTGCCGGGCTTTGAGGCACCGGTGAACCTAGTAATGAGCGCCCGTAACCGTTCTGCCGGGGTACGGATACCGATGTATACGCCGAATCCCAAGGCAAAGCGGCTTGAGTTCCGTTGTCCCGACCCAACCTGCAACGGCTACTTGGCGTGGACAGCAATGCTGATGGCAGCACTCGACGGTATACAAAATAAAGTTGACCCGGGTGAGCCGTTAGATTGTGATATTTATGATATGACTCCGGAAGAGCTGTCAAAATATCCAAAGACACCGGGCTCGCTGGAAGAGGCGGTTGATGCACTTGAAAAAGACCATGCTTTCCTGACGGCAGGCAATGTGTTCACCGAGGATGTTATCGAGACATGGATTACCTGGAAGCGGGAAAAGGAGATAAACGAGATAGCGTTGAGGCCGCATCCGCATGAGTTTCATCTGTATTACGACAGTTGATATAAGTTTAGTTTAAAAATATTATTAGATTATTAGTTTTGTGCAACCTCCCTGTCGGTGTGGGTGCAACCGCGCTGACAGGGTGGTTTTGCGTATAGCCCCTAAGAATAGCAACGCGCAGTCAATAATGTTGTTGCTGTTTGTCGAAAGAAGGTGTTTAATTCTGTAACACGCAGCTGGGATTTTGAACTAGGGCGAATTCAAAGAGTATAAATTATAAATGAAGAATATGGCAAAAAACACTGAATATTCTGGACTCTATGACCCTCAGTATGAACATGGTTCCTGTGGCATCGGTGCCGTTGTAAATATCTCCGGCCGGCGTAGCCACTCGATAATCGAAAACGGCAAAGAAATACTGCTCAATCTCCGTCACCGTGGCGCAGCCGGCGCAGACGAGGTCACCGGTGACGGCGCCGGTATACTATTTCAGATTCCGCATGAGTTTTTCGAAGACCAATGCAGCCGGCTCGGCATAACTTTGCCGGCCGTATCGAAATATGGTGTCGGAATGATATTCGGTTCCCAGGATAGCAATCTCCGCTCAAAATGTGATAAGGTGCTGGAAGATTCTCTCAATTACTATGGAATGAAGGTGTTGGGCTGGCGTGACGTGCCGATTTCAAATGGCTGCCTTGGCCGGATAGCGCTGGAAGCTGAACCGACTATCAAACAAATCTTTGTTGATGGTGTGAATTTCGAAGGTGAACAGCTGGAATGTAACCTCTGTCTGGCACGCAGGCGAGCAGAAAAAATAGTCAGAAAGAATCTCGGCCTGCAGGGCAAAGACTTTTATGTGACATCTTTATCCTGTAGAACCATTTGCTACAAAGGTATGTTTATGGCTTGGCAGCTGTTTGCATACTACCCGGACCTTGCTGATGAGCGCATAACCTCCGCCCTTGCAATAGTGCACCAGCGTTACAGCACAAACACGTTTCCGAACTGGCAGCTTGCTCAGCCGTTTCGCTGTATAGCCCATAACGGAGAAATAAATACGCTTAGCGGCAATCGCAACTGGATGTGGTCCCGCCAGAAAAAAATGTCAAGCGGGGCGTTTGGCGGAAATATCGGCGACCTTTTCCCGTTGCTTACTCCGGAGCTGAGTGACTCAGCTTGTTTTGACAGCGTGCTTGAATTGCTCGTGCGCGCCGGCAGAAGTATACCGCATTCGATAATGATGATGATACCGGAGGCCTTCGGTACAAGTTATCATATCAGCACCGACAAGCGTGCCTTTTATGAATACCATGCTTCCATGATGGAACCTTGGGACGGCCCCGCTGCACTTGTTTTTACCGACGGCCGGATTGTTGGGGGCACCCTTGACCGTAATGGCCTAAGACCCTGCCGGTATCTTATTACTACAGACGGATTGGTTATTATGGCCAGCGAAGCCGGGGTGATAGGAATCCCGCCTGAAAAGGTTCGAAGAAAAGGACGTCTGCGCCCGGGCCATATGTTTCTTGTGGATACTGCCGAGGGCAGAATAATTTCCGACAATGAAATAAAAAGCAAAATTGCCAGACAAAAACCTTACCGCAGATGGCTGGAGGAGAACAGAATTGAGCTTCGCGGATTGTTTGATGCCCCCAA
The DNA here is from genome assembly GCA_964468375.1 of uncultured Pirellulales bacterium. Classification (GTDB taxonomy): domain Bacteria; phylum Planctomycetota; class Phycisphaerae; order Sedimentisphaerales; family Anaerobacaceae; genus CAYXUW01. The sequence goes on from CAYXUW010000114.1 coordinate 6,305, forward strand.
GCCGATTAAGACTAATCCGGAGAAATTGGCACGGAGACAGCGACTATTTGGTTATACGCGTGAAGAGCTGAAGATGATTCTGCTGCCGATGGCCCTGAATTCTCAGGAACCTGTCGGCTCTATGGGAAACGATACCCCCTTGGCAGTGCTTTCCGACAGGCCGAGATTGCTGTTCGATTATTTCAAACAGCGCTTTGCCCAGGTAACCAACCCGGCTATAGACCCGCTCCGCGAAGGTTTGGTTATGAGCTTAATGAACTTTGTGGGCAAAAAGCTTAATATACTCGATGAGAGCCCTCAGCACTGCAGACAGTTAAAGCTGCCGCATCCGATACT
>CAYXUW010000115.1:0-1442 GCA_964468375.1 uncultured Pirellulales bacterium
GAGCAGGATAAGATGCTGTTTCGGTCGATGGCCGACATCTACGAGAACCTGCAGACCTTCACGGTCGTCGAACTAAACGACAGGGTAGCAGGTTGCTGCGCACTGCAGATTATCTGGTCTGACCTGGCAGAGATAAAATCTCTCGCCGTCAACGAAGCAAATAAAGGCACCGGCGTCGGCAAAATGCTCGTAACCGCGGCCGTTGAGCAGGCCCTTCGGCTCGGTCTGCCACAGGTATTCGCACTTACCTTAGACCCAGTTTTTTTTGAAAGATTGGGCTTTGAAGCAGCAGAAAAAGATTTACTTCCAATGAAAGTTTGGAGCGATTGTGCAAAATGCCCGAAGCAGCAGAGTTGCGATGAAACAGCCGTTATAAGGAAAATTCAGTAGTTATCCTACCTGTCGTCTCTGGAACAGGGCAATACCTGATAAAAGTACAGCTGTTGTGTAGCACACAGCGTAGGTGGCACTTATCAGGACATATTTCAGCGGAATCACTATTTCGCTGTCCTCGCTGCTTTCGTAAATCGCATCGCTTATCCAGAAAACCTGCAAGTTCGGCACCAAAAATCTGCCTATCTTGGCCCAAATGTGAGCATCGGCAAATCTGCCAAAGGCGTAATCACTGACAAGGCCCAGTAAAAAAATCCCTATGCAGGCCGCTAGCGTTACCACGATGTTAAATCTGGCTGAAAATGCCACTGCCAAAGCCACGATTATATATGTGGCCAACAGCAATAATACCGCGCCATAAACGTCCAGCGTATTTATGCCGTTATTCTGGGGATTGAACTGCCAGTTTGGGTCGATAAAATACAAAAACACCATACCCAATGTGGCAAATATGCTTAGCAGCACAATGGCTGTCGATGAAAATTTCCAGTCGTAAGCATAGTTGAAAAAAGCACTTAACAGAAATGACGCTGAAATTGCAATAATCGCCGTGCCTATAACCGTCCAGTCGTGCACGTCATTTACCGTTTCCAGAACACCATGCCTGATTGCCATAAGCAGGGCGATAGTGCAAATGTAATGTGCCAGAGTTACTGCGGCGGACACGCCCAAAAATTTCGCAATAATGAATATCGGACGTTGCACCGGCTTACTCAGGACGGTGCTTATGGTCTTATTCTCGATTTCCTCGGCCACTGCCCCGGAAGCAGAAAATATTGCTATGAACAAGCTGGCCAGAAAAAGCGTAGATAATCCTACTTCTCGCAAGAGTTTATTGTCGTCGCTTAGCGTAAACATCGTCAGGGACGGACTAATAAGGAACAGAAACAAAGCTGCGACGATTATTACCGCATAGACCGGCTGCCGAATTGTTTCTATAAAGGTGTTTTTTGTTATCGTGAATAGTTTTTTATGCATTTACTTGTCTTTTGGTTATTGTTTCTATACCGAACATTTATTATATTACAAAACTTCTGGAACTTGTAAAT
>CAYXUW010000115.1:1452-6616 GCA_964468375.1 uncultured Pirellulales bacterium
AATTTATACTGTATTTATAGTTTTTTGTTCAAAACACAGGACCGGAATAAAGAATGACGATATCACCCATACGCGCTGAATATGTAGCTGTAGCATCTCTGGCATTGAGCGTTATATTTTTCGGCATTGCCTTTTTCGTAGGCCGATGGAGTGGATTCTTTGCCGTCTCGGCAATTAGCTGGCTTATTCTCTCGGCAGCTCTGATTTGGCTCGTTCTCGTTATCCAGTTTCACCAGCGTGCCTTAGCTGAACAGGAAAAGCTCGATATGAGCCAGTTGGCTGAGGGTAAACAGAACTCGGCGATATTTCAGGCCAAAGGTGAACGTGCTACTATGTTTGCTGTTGCCCAGCGCCGGCTCGAACTGCTCGAAAAATGGTTCATTCCTATATTCTCAGCAATTATAGCCGTTTACCAAATAGCTGTTGGGCTGTACTTATTAAAAGCCGTTTTGTCGGCCACTGATACCCAATACCCGGTGCAACAGCCCCTGGTTTGCGCCACTTGTATGACGGCAATAGCATTTGTAAGTTTTCTAATTTCCCGCTATGCCACAGGTATGTCGGCCCAGCCGCAGTGGAAACCCTTAAGAGCCGGCGGCAGTATCTTTCTCGGCGTGGCTACCTTATGTTTTGCTCTGGCTATCGGCTTAGCGATGGCACAGTTCAAAATTCTCGTCGTCGTAAACATAATAGACTTTATCATCCCGATTTTACTCCTTGCTCTCGGTGTAGAGACCGCTCTGAATGTCATTCTCGATATCTATCGCCCGCGGTTGAAAGGCCAGTATGCCAGAAGCGCTTTCGACAGCAGGTTGCTGGGTGTCATAAATGAGCCCGGCGGTATATTCCGCACTGCCGCAAGTGCTATCGACTACCAGTTCGGCTTTAAAGTTTCTCAAACGTGGTTTTACAAACTGCTCGAAAGGGCAATTGTGCCTTTGATTCTTTTCGCTGCAGTTACACTTTATTTGCTGAGCTGTATCGTAGTGGTAAACCCAAACGAGGAGGCGATAATAGAGCATTTGGGCAATCCTTTGAGCGAGGCCGGCCAGGTTAGGCTGATTGGGCCGGGACTGGCTTTCAAATGGCCCTGGCCGATTGACATTGCATACAGGTACCCCACGAAGAAAGTCTCGGAAATATATATCGGCTTTGTCCCGAAGCTTGACCCGGATACCGGAGAGATAGTTCGCGAACCGCTGTTATGGGGCAAGACCCATTATGAAGAAGAATACAGTGTTCTTGTCGCCAGTGAGCAAACCACGGAGAAGCCAACCGAAGGTGCGGTGCCGGTAAGTCTTGTTAAAGCTGATATCCCTGTTCATTATAGAATAAAGGATTTGTATTCTTTCCTTTACAATTATGGCGAAAGAAAGGAACGGGGCAGGAAAACAGTTTATGAGGCCGAAGAGATGCTCAAATCAATTTGCTACCACGAGCTTGCGAAGTTCGCGGCCAGCGCAACGATTGAAGTGGACGACGAAGCCGGGCTTGAACATAGTCTTCTCGGAGCAGGCAGGGCGGAGGCCAAGCGCATCTTAACCAGCCGTGTTCAGGCCGCCGCCGATGAAGCCGGCCTGGGTATTGAAATTATATTTTTAGGCCTTCAGGGCATTCATCCGCCGCCTGAGGTTGCGGAGGATTACCAAAAAGTCATCGGAGCCGTGCAAAAAAAACAAGCACTTGTGCTCAACGCTCACGCACAGCGCAATAAGAATCTCAGTACTCTTGCCGGTTCTGTGGAGGAAGCGAACAGACTTTATACTCTTGCGGCTGAATACCAGAGGGCCGAGAAGGAGAGCGAGCCTCAGGAAATCGAAAAACTCGCTGATGATTTGGACTCAGCCTTTGCCGAAGCAAAAGGAGATATTTTTAGTGAATTGCGAGGAGCACAAAGCTATTCCTTCGAGAAAGCAACACTTGCGCGTGCCACGGGAGAACGTTTTACCAGTCAGCTAAAGGCGTATAGGGCTGCAAAGGAGATTTATAAAAACGAACAGAGATTGGCCGCACTTGAAGAGGCCCTCGCAAAAATACGAAAGTATGTCGTGGTCGCCGACCCGAATGATTCGCAAATCTTTATATTCGATGCTCAGGAAAAACTAACGCCGAATTTATACGAATTAACTGGCATTGAGGAGCGTAGCAAAAAATGAAAAACGTAGCTATTACCATTCTTATTCTGCTCGTAGTTGTTGTTATGACGCTGTATTTTATCTCGTTTCAGGTCAGGGAGGTAGAATCTGCTCTGGTGACGACTTTCGGCAAGCCCACTCGTCCAATTACCGAGCCCGGCTGGCGTTTTAAGTGGCCGGCTCCAATCGAGCGCGTTTACAAATTTGACTCCCGAATGAGAGTTTTTGAAGCTGACCTAGGCGAAACAACAACCAAAGGAGCAGTCCCTGTCATCGTAAACACCTATGTCGTTTGGAAGATTGCCGAGCCGCTCGCTTTTTTCAACGCTGTTGGAACTATCAGGGAAGCCGAAAACAAATTACTCAGCCATCTAAGTGACACACAAAATAAGGTAATCGGCAGACATTATTTTGCTGAATTTGTAAACAGCGACCCGGGGAAAATAAAGATTGAAGATATTCAGGAAGAGATGCTCGTCGACCTCAAAGAGCCCATTAGAGCCAATTACGGCATTGAAATCAAAACTCTCGGCATTAAACAGCTTAAGGTCAGCGAAGATGTCAGCAAGGATGTTTTCGAACGGATGAGAGCTGAAAGAAACCGCAAGACCCAGGCCACCATCGCCGAAGGAAACGCCGAAGCTACCAAAATAAGAACTGATGCCGACTCGAAGAAGACGGAGCTGCTTGCCGCTGCGGAAGCAAGGGCAAAGGCAATACGTGCCGAGGGTGACGCCGAAGCCGCAAAATATTATAAGCTACTCGAGGAAGACCCTGAATTCGCAATCTTTCTGCGAAGAATTGAAGCTCTTAAGAAATACCTGGAGAGCAGGTCGACCGTTGTTTTCAGTGCCGATACGGAGCCATTCGAGCTGTTAAAGAAAATGCCGGATATAAAACCGAAGAAATAATCATAATATCAGTATGACAAAAGAAAATAATCAAAACAACAAAGTTTCGGAGCCGCAAGCGCCCCAAAAACCCGTCGGCGGCGAGCTTGACGCCGGCAGCAGGTCTTTGTCGGATGCGCTGCGAATCAGCTTTGTTATCCTGAAGATAATAATGATTGTGCTCGTTATTGTTTTTCTCGCTTCGGGTTTCAGAACGGTTGAACCCAATGAGCAGGCGCTTGTTCTGAGATTCGGGAAGATTCGCGGCGTGGGAGAAGACAGAATCCTCGGCCCCGGCTTACACTGGATTTTCCCATATCCTATAGATAAAATTGTGAAAATCCCCGTAGCCAAAAAGCAGAATTTGCCAATTAACTCGTTCTGGTATTATCTGAAACCATCGGAGCTGCTCCCCGGCGCCAAAGCTCAGGTATCAGCAACATTAAATCCTACTATCGACGGCTACTGCATTACCCGTGGTATGAAGCAAAGTCGGGTCATCGCCTCCTCCGATGCAAGCGATTACAACATTGTTCATTGCAAATGGCAGCTAACCTACAGAATTGACGACCCCGAACGCTTCTTCAAAAACACTTATACGGACGACGTAAGGCCGGGGCAGAGTTATGCTGATGTTGTAGAAAAAAGTATAAAACCCCTATTGGGGAATTTATTCGAAGACGTTGTTGTAACCGCAATGGTTCACTACACCATCGACGAGGCCATTTCAAGCCAGGATAGAATTCCGAGGCATGTTGAAAGGTTATTGCAGGATAAACTGGACCAGATAGGAAGCGGCATGGAGGTCGTCTCTGTTCAGCTTACCGACATAACCTGGCCTCGACAGGTCGATAATGCGTTCCTCGCTTCTATCAGGGCGAGCCAGGACAGCCAAAAAGCGATTAGTGAGGCCAAGGGTTATGCGGAAAATACTCTTAATGAGACTGCAGGTCCTGTCGCCGCCCAGCTGTTCGAAGCAATTAATAGTGAGACAGTTAGTGAAGGGGAAAAAGAATTGCTGTGGTCTCAATTAGCCGGCCAAGCTCAGGAGGAAATCGCCGATGCCAGAGCATACAGAACGAAGGTTGTTGAAAATGCCAAAGCGAATGCAGAATACCTGCAAAAGTTGCTGCCCGAATACCGCAAACGTCCCCGACTCGTTCTGCAGAAAATTTACCAGGATGCCGTGGAATACATCCTTGATAACGTAGATGAAAAAGTCGTAATCCAGCCCACTGAAGGCGCAAAGAGCAGAGAAATTAGGGTTCTCATCAACAGAGACCCGACGATAAAACCGAAATCTGAATAGGACAAAAAGGGGAAGTAATAGACATTAAAAATAAAGATATAGAATATGGCTCATAATCACCTACATTTCAAAGACGACATCGCCGCTGAGCATACTCATGGCAAGCAAATTCGTGTAAGCATAGCAATGCTGGCTACATTGGCGGGAGGTGTGTTGCTGATAAATAGTTGGTTAGCCAAGCTGTTCTACGGCAGCGGCAGTTTCAATGCCGAGTTTGTGGCGATGGCCGGTGCAATACTGCTTGGTGCGCCAATTGTTCTGCACGCGATAGAAAGTCTTATAAAAAAAGAAACACATATGGACGAGCTGGTCGCCTTGGCGATAATCGCCTCTTTTGCTACACAAAACTATGTAACCGCGGGTATCGTCGCTTTCTTTATGCTCCTGAGCCAGCTTATAGAGAGCCGAACCGCTCTCGGTGCAAGGGCTTCGATTGAATCTCTTATTAAGCTGACGCCCACCAGAGCGAACCTTATCGAAAAGGACGGCTCCGAAAGGGAGGTAAAAGTCAGCACCCTCCGTCCCGGTGACCGCATCCGGGTTCGTCCCGGCGACAATATATCTGCTGATGGCGAGGTCGCAAAGGGACTCAGTTCTGTTAATGAAGCGACAATAACTGGTGAATCCCTCCCCGCTGACAAGGTGCCGGGAATGCAGGTCTTCGCCGGAACAACGAATCTTACCGGCGCCCTCGATATCATCGTAACAAAAGCCGGCAAGGATACGACCCTCGGCAAGGTCCAGTCACTGATTATACAGGCCGAGCAGACAAAAATACCTATTATGCGGATAATCGACAGATATGTTAAGTGGTATACGCCGACCATACT
>CAYXUW010000116.1:0-6610 GCA_964468375.1 uncultured Pirellulales bacterium
GCAAACGTTCAAAAATTTTCAAAAACTACAGAAAGCTTCTGAAAGTTGCAGTGAAACGATAGAAATACCTAAGCGAATCGTGAAAAACACATACGAGATGTTTGAAAATTTCGGAAGGTTCCTACTCGATATCCGGTGGTTTTCGTGATGTTGTTAAGATGGGCAATATAAAACATTATCGGACGTTACCAGTGGGGAGGAGGGGAGTCTCTCTCTCTCTCTCTCTCTCTCTCTTTCTTTCTCTTCTCTATGGGTAAGGTAGGTAGGAAGGAAGACGGAGGTGGTGGGGAGGTGTACTAACTATGGGGAAATAGGTGGGAGGTGGGGTGGGAGGCAATTTTTTGTAGGGGGGAGTCGCAGGTAGTTGGAGGAGAGTGTTAGGTGGGTACATGGGGAGGAAAACATTTTATGCGCAGTGCTGCCGGAGGCCTGCGAGTCGGAAACAAAGTTTTTAACTTGAAATTGGTGTTGGTTCCGGAGGACGCGAGTGAGGGGCGTTAGTGTTACGCAACGGCGAAGCCGTGAAGTAATATGGGAAAAGTGCCGAACCGGAGGCACCAACAACAAGAGGAATAAAGTGGTGTCTGAGCAGGAGGCGGAACAAGGAATTATTTTTTATTTTGCTGCCAAAGCCAGATTGCCAGTAACGCAGTAACGACACAGGCAACAGCACTAATCCACATCGGTATCTCGATATTATTAACCGTGACCTGGCACTGGAAAATGAATCTTAATAAATGAGCTAACGAAATGAGCAGCAGCAATATAACCACGATAATCGTTGACGGTTTCATAGAATTTTCCCCGGAAGGCGATATTTCGCATACCGCCGATAGTGTTATTTTCCGCTGATTTTACAGCAGCATTATGTTAAGGGCAATAAGAAATTTGGGATTGGGAAAAGGGGTAAAATTGGTTTATATGGAAAAGAGAGTTTTGCGGTATAATATTGCGGATTAGCAGTTTTTGCCTGGTTTTTAGTCGACAGCAATAATCCCTTGTTGTATTGTTATTAAGCTTGGAAATGGAGAAGTAGGATGAAGACTGTTTTTCTTATCTTAGCTGCTGTTGTCATCACATTTATAACATCGATGGTGGCAATGTTGTTAGTGGGCGTCATCCTTGTGATTATCTCCGGTGTGTGCGTCAAGATTGTTACCGGCGAACTTCCCCAATCACTGGGGTCTTCGTATCCGCGATTGGATTTCTTGTTCAAAACTCTTTGCTACACCGCTGCTGATTTCGCAGGGTTAGCTGCGGGTTATGCCATACTCAGTGCCGGAGATATGGTCAGGTTTTTTCCGATTGTAATTGCTGTTATAGTATTTTCATGTTTTTTGCATCAATCCCGGTCCAAAGGGCGCGCCGGCCGTGTGGAAGTGCCACTCACAAAATTAGACAAGATTGCCAATGTCATCGGCACGATTGTTTCTATAGTACTTGGTTACCTCCTTTTGTATCGGTAGCGCCATTTTCGAGGCAGGGATTTGCGGGGTTAATGGAGAGAATTTTGCGGGATTTTTAAGGGAGTGTCGGATTATTAACAGGAAACAGATTATCTGCCTTCGTATAGGTATAGCTGTTATTGTTCTGATGGGGATTTTTCCACCTACAGTACGCGGTTACACTCCTGCTATGACTTACCCCGGCGGCCTTTACCGGCAAGGAGAGATTCCACGGCCAGCAGGGCACATACCAGCACATTACGGTTATACATTTTTATTCATTGCGGAAGCTTCAGATATATCGCTTAACAAATTGCTTATTCATTGGGGAATTGCAGGGGCTGTAACTTTCGGCCTGATTTACATCTTCAGGGATAAAAAAGCAAAAGAAGAACAAGATGTTAAAGATTGAATAAAATTGGGAAATGGGGTAAAATTTGTTCAGCGATGGCGGTGAAAAAGCATCGCAAGATAAATTTTAGTATATTCGGCTGATAAGAATTGCTGTTTTGGGGCTTAAAGGGGATTTTGGAGTTTTTTTTCGTTTGTGACAAAAAATAGTGCTTGTAGCAACCTATTTTGTCCGATACCTTCAATTATATATAAAATCAAAAATAAAGCCAATTTGCGCAAAAATTATGCAAAATTTACCTTTATATTAGGTGGACAATCAAATGTTAATAGAATTCAGAGTAGCAAACTTTCGCTCCTTTTGTGAGGAGCAAGTACTTAGCCTTGTTGCAAGTAATGACAAAGAAATAGATAAAAATTGCACAACCAGAGGCAAGCTACGGTTTTTAAAAGCTGTCGGAATATACGGGCCGAATGCATCTGGGAAAAGCAACCTTATAAAGGCTGTGGATTTCATGAGGGAAACGGTTTTGAAATCAGCCAACACTAAGCCCGACGAAAGCTTAAATGTAACACCATTTCTGTTGGATGACAAGTCAAAACGCAAAGCAAGCTTTTTTGAAATAACCTTTTACGAGAAGCACGTAAGGTACCAATATGGTTTCACTGCAAAAAGTAAATATATACAAGACGAATGGCTTTTTGCCTATCCTAAAGGAAGGGCGAGGTTGTGGTACGAAAGGTCATTCAATCACAAAACAAATAAACCCATTTTCAAATTTGGTGGATCTTTGGGGGGCGACAAAACGAAGCTTGCAAAGATGACCCGTTTGAATTCATTATTCTTGTCTGTAGGAGCACAGTGGAATAACAAACAATTAGCAACCATCTACAAATGGTTCAATAATAATTTAAGAATTGTTCCTCCAAAGGAGTATTTCAAACCAATCACGGCCAAAATGCTACTAGAGTTAGAAAGCAAACCTGAAGCCAAAAAAGCTATATATGATTTTATTACATCGGCATTAAAGGATGCAGATTTAGGGATATGTGGGTTAGATGTTAAAAAGATAGATGTAGATGAAATTAGGTTTCTAGAATCGATTCCAGAGGAGGATAAGCGAAAGCTTATAGAGCGTTTAAAGAAAGAACCATTGATCCAGGTTGAAGTACACCATCGAAATAAAAAGGCTAATAAAATAGTCTCTTTAATACTAGAAGATGAGTCAGACGGAACACAACGCTTCTTTCAGCTTTTAGGGCCATGGTTAGAAACTCTATCTTATGGTTATACCGTTTTTATCGATGAGTTAGAAACTAGTCTTCACCCACTTCTAGTGCGCGAACTGATAAAAGTTGTTCAGGATCCGAAGAGTAACAAATATGGAGCACAATTGATTTTTGCTACACATGACACGACTCTGTTAGATCACAAGATATTTCGAAGGGATCAGATATGGTTTACTGAAAAAGACGAAGATGGCGGCACAAAATTGTATCCCTTGTCAGATTATAAGCCAAGGAAAGGTGAAGCAATGCAAAAGGGATATCTATCCGGCAGGTATGGCGCTATTCCTATAATCGAGGAGTTTAAGCTAAATGCCTAGCAGGAAACAAAAAAGGATTGAGGAATATAATCGCAAAAAGGCATTCAGGGAACCACGCAAAAGCATGCTTATTGTTTGCGAAGGCAAAAAAACAGAACCGATATATTTCAACAAATTAAAGAGGAAATTGAAACTAGCGATGGTGGACATAGAAATCGTTGGAATTGGTGCGGTTCCAATTACAGTCGTTAATCGAGCAGTCGAGCTGAAGAGAGAAAAACGGCAAGCTGCGAAGAAGAGCCCGACAGAGGTTGAATACGATGTGATATATTGTGTGATTGACGTCGAAGCACCTGAACCACATGAATCACTCGCAGAGGCTATTAATAAGGCACAAGATAATAAACTGGAGGTTGTTTTAAGCAATCCATGTTTTGAGTACTGGTATATTTTACACTTTAGAAAAACAGGTGCTCCATTCAATACAAGTAGAGATGTGAAATCGGAACTGAGGCGAAGATACCACCCTAATTATGACGAAAGCGACGAGACTATTTTCGACGCCGTTTATCCAAACACAAATAATGCAATAAGGCATTCTAGAGAGGTTTTGAGAGAGCAACATGATAATGCTGCAGATCTGAGGGACTGTAATCCATCGACGAATGTTCATAGAATAGTCGAGTGTCTAAAAGCACAATGTTAAGAGCTAAAAGTAGAATATTTTTGAAAGAATTGTTGGCGTAATTTTCACCTAAAGTTGCTGTTGGTTCCGGAGGACGCGAGTGAGGAGCATTAGGATTACGCAGCGGCGGAGCCGTGAAGTAATATGGGAAAATGGCCGAACCGGAGGATGCAACAGCAAGTCAAAACGTATTTAACGGTAACTCTCTCGCCCTCGGTGGTTCAAGTGAGTTTCAGGTTAGGTAGTCTCGGGCTATTCGCCAGCCGAGGTAGACACCAAGGGCGCTGCCGAAGAATCCGGCGATGAGGGCGGCGATGCCTCCGAATTTAGCACCTATCCACCATCCAATCCAGCCGAAGACAAACATTGCAACGAAGATGCAGAGCCGGTTCATATCTTGTCCTTAGGGGCAACGATAATTATACAGTGAGTATTAAAGAATATCCGCCGCTGGTATATCGGCAATAAGCCGTATTCAGTAAATAATAAATCGCCAATTTTGGGCCGGCGAGGGCAAAGTTTTTTGAAAGAATTGATGGCGTTGTTTTTTACTTAAAGTTGCTGTTGGTTGCGGAGGACGCGAGTGAGGAGCGTTATTATTACGCAACGGCGAAGCCGTGAAGTAATATGGGAAAGTGGCCGAACCGGAGGCACCAACAGCAAGTATTCCGCTCAGGTGCCGCGGGGGCTTTTAAAAAAGGTTGCGGGGATTGTGAAATGGGGTGAGCGGTTCTGATATTTTTACCAGATATGCGGGAGCAGGCGGAACTTTACATCCTGTGCGTATTCGGAGTAGCCGGGCAATTCCTCTTTCAAGGTTTTGTCTTCCAAAAGAGTTCTTACGATAATGAGAACGACAGCCAGTGATGCAGGAATCAAAGCCCAAAGCGAACCGAGCGCCAAGGCGGTACTTATAAGTGCAAAGATGCCGGCAAGATAGCCGGGATGCCTTATAAAGCGGTAAGGGCCGGAGCGGACGACGTAATGGCCCCTATCGGTCTGAATTCGCACGACGCTGGAGAAGAATTTGTTTGTCCTCATAGCCCACGCAGATAGCGACAGCGAAAGGACAAGGACTGTGTAGCTTATTATATAGACGAGTGCGGGTAATTTTGCGGTCCAGCTGAAACGTCCCGCATCCAAAGCGGCGACGGCGAAGATAGAAATAGAAGTTGGCAAATAAAGCGGAAGGAAGAACTTGTCCCAAGACTTTCTGCCCGGTCCGGGCTTGGCCCGTTCCCGAATAAGTTCTTTTTTGCTGATTACCGAATGAATCAGAAAGAAGGAAATGTAACCAGCAACGAAAAGCCAGCCCTGCCAATAATTTATCCGGCCGGCCAATATGAAAATTGAAATAGAGACCAGAAAAACGAAAAGCCAAACTCTTATCATTATCTTTAGATGAGATGGTTCTTTGTTTGTTTTGCTCTGATTTTGCTGCATATTCCAATTCCTTTTGCCTGCACGTATTTTAGCATTAAATGTTTTCGATGGCGAGATATTAAATATTGCGGGGGACTGGGGAATGCGGTAAAGTTTTGTTTTTAATGCGTAAAGGTTTGAAAGAATCAGATACAAATCAGAGGTCGGGATGATTATTCGTGATGAGAGGCCGGGGGACATCGGGGCTATTACGGAAGTTACCGCAGCGGCTTTTGCGGATTGTCCGTACGGCAACCATACGGAGCAGTTTATTATTAAGGCATTGAGGAAAGCCGGTGCGCTGAGTGTTTCACTGGTTGCGGAAATTGACGGAAGTGTGGCGGGGCATATCGCGTTTTCTCCTGTGACGGTTGGCGGCAGGAACTGCGGGTGGTACGGGCTGGGGCCGGTTTCGGTGCAGCCGGAGCGGCAGCGGCAGGGGATTGGAAAAGCACTGATACTGGCGGGGCTGGAACGGCTCAGGGCGGCCGGCGGAAAAGGGAGTGTGCTGGTGGGCGATCCGGGATACTATGAGCGGTTCGGGTTCCGGAACGTGCCTGGGCTAGTCCTTGAGGGGGTTCCAAAGGAGAATTTTCTGGCTTTGCCGTTTAACGAAGAAAAGGCGGAGGGGGTTGTCGTGTTTCATGAGGGATTTGGTGCCGTAGGCCCGCGAGTCGGAGACGAACAGTAAGTATGTCGAAGGCATACAGGCAAGACGGTATCCGAGCAGGAGGCGGAACAAATTACTCCGCTCAATCGCCACGAAGGCTTTTCAAAGCAGAAGCGCAATAATCCCAGACCACAACTTTCGGGGACAGGACTGCAGGACTAAACATTTTTGAGTTGGATTTTTCAACGATGAGGGTTATGATGTTCGGCAAATGGACAAGATTATAGCCGACAGGACGAGTAAGATAGACGCAAGCGGGATACGGAAGGTATTTGCGCTTGGTGAGAAGCTGAAGGACCCGATTAATTTTTCGATAGGCCAGCCTGACTTCGACGTGCCCGGGCCGCTGAAAGAAGAGGCGATAAAGGCAATTGAGGCAGGGAGGAACAAGTATTCTCAGACGGCAGGGGACAGCTTACTAAAAGAGAAAATCGCCGGATTAGTCAAAAAGGAATTTGGGTGGGACAAGCCGGCGGTCTTAGTTACAAGC
>CAYXUW010000117.1:0-6374 GCA_964468375.1 uncultured Pirellulales bacterium
TTCACTGCAACTTTCAGAAGCTTTCTGTAGTTTTTGAAAATTTTTGAACGTTTGCTCATAAACCCGCGCCGTTGCCCCCTTTCACGCCGTTTTATGATTGAACCGCCCCCAATCCTTGTTTTGTCTTCTTTAAAATATAACTGCTTATTAACAAATAGCTTACGCTACTTTGGCTTCTCTTTTTCCTTCGGTTTCTCTTTCGGTTGCTCTGCAGACTCTGCCGGTGCTGCTTCAGCCGGTGCTGCTTCAGCCGGTACTGCTCCCTCAACAGCTGCTGCACCCTCCACAGGGGCTTCTTCCTTCATCTTCTTGCCGGCGTGACTCTTACGATGAGCGACTTTCGGCAGCCCGAATAAAGAATCCCCCTCAGCCCATCGTTCTTCGTCTTTTAACTTCTCGATGCGTTCCGCCCGAGTCAAAACGTTTCGGTGTCTTTTCAATGCACCCTTGATTTTCAATGTACGGTCAATAGACATTAAACAACTCCTAAAACTATTCACTAAACTTCATGCCATACGCATCGCGAAACGGCTTACTGCCGAAAGTTTCGTATCCCGGCGGGGCCTTATATCCGGCGCCAAGCTCGATTATTCTCTGCTTCGCAGAGTAACCGTCTGTTCCCTGCTTTTCGGGATTTTCATATTTGTCTACGGTAACCAGATAATACCAATCGCCGATTTTCATTATCTCAGTTTCTATGCCGAACCCGGCAAAATACCGTTTTACCGGCTCCAAATCAGTCCTTACCTGATAAGTCTGTATCACAATCCGATTATCACCTTTCGGTGCAACCGGTTCGGCTTTCGCAAAAAACAGCGGTGCCGGTTCTTTTTGCTCAACGGGAGCAGCCCTCCGCGGCTCACCAACAGCCGCCGCTTCAAAGGCCGCCTTCTGCTTACTCTGCGGGGCTTTTACAGTCGAGTCAGCCGGCTCCCGAACGCTAATTTGGCCGAGCTGAAACGCCACCAAAAGCAACAGAATAAGCCCTAAAAGCAAGGCAATTGCGAGCGGATAAGATATCGATATCTCAATCCTGCCGAAATTAAACTGCACAATTCTCGGCCTGTTAAGCCATTTTGCCGGCTCCCGAACAGAAATCTTCGCTGAGCTTTGCTCGCTTTGCTGCTCATCTTCGCCGGGGCTTACCGTTTGCGGTTTCTCCGAAGCCGTATCGGGATGCAACGTCCGCGATTCCTTAATTACTTCGTAAAGGGCTTTTTTTTCGCGATTACGCGCCATAATTAAGTCCGCTTAATTCGATACGACAAACAGCTCAGCCACAAACAACCATTGTATTAGGGCTGCTTACACATAACAAGCCAAAATCGGCAAATAAATTAACCAATTTTTTACAACATTTCACTATGTATTTCAATTAAAATCGCTGAGGCAGCCAAATAGTTGTGCGAAAATCAAGCAAAATAGCTCAAAACAAACGTCTGCTCTTTCATAAAATAGCGAGAAAAGGACAGTAGTATGAGGCGGTTTTTAAAACATTTCAATCAAACTTGGCGGATTGAATATCCTCGTTGTACGGTGGCACGGGGGTTAGTCAGCTCCTTCAGCGGAAATTTTCCCGCAAGGCGGTCAAAGTGTCGGATAACCGCCGTTTCGGGCGGAGAGTAAAAAGCCGATAATACAAATATAGGATAGAAGAACGGCTGTGTAAAGAATCGGAAAGAAAAGGCCGTTGAAATTTACACAAGAACAGCGCGAGAAACTGGGGGAATTCACGCAAGGGATAAACTGCGAGCAGAACTTCTCATGCTATGATTTGGAGCCGGAGGTTCTTTTTAGAAAACGCAATCTCGGACTGGAAGAATATCTCGAATGCATCGGCTGCAAAGAGGACCCCGGTGAGTGCCAATACGCACTGCTTATTTTCGGAAATATATATCTCTGCACGTGCCCCGTTCGCAGCTACATAGCGGACAATATGGGGAGCTGACCGATGGAGTGGACAGAGCAGCAGAAAAAAAAGATGGAGGAAATCGTTGGTGAAGTAGACTGTCCGAACGACTTTAAATGTTTCAAATTAGAGCCGGAGGAGATTCTCAAAGCGCGCAACATCGGCATAGAGGGCTATCTTGACTGTTCAGAAAATAAGCCACAGGAATGCGAATTCGCACTTCCCTTCGGAGAGAAATATATATGCAAATGTCCCGTTCGGGTTTATATAGCCCAAAATACGGAGAGCTGACTTTAGTAGCTTCGCCTTCCACCCCCGCCGCCGAAGCCAGAGCTTCTTCCACCTCTGCCTCTGCCGCCGGGTCTTCCGCCGCCTCTGCCACCCTGCCTGCCTGCCGGTCTGGGTCGCGCTTCATTGACGTTAATACTGCGTCCCATCAAATCGGTACCGTTCATCTGCTCGATTGCCTCATGTGCTTGTTGTTTTGAGGGCATCTGCACAAAGCCGAAACCTCTCGATTCGCCGCTGAATTTGTCTTTAATGATGTTGGCAGATTCGACCTGTCCAAAGGCCTCGAAGGCCTTGCGAAGGTCATCTTCAGTTACCTGATGCGACAAATTACCCACATAAATGTTCATATTGTTTGCTCCCTTTCATTAAACTGGTACCGGAACTGCCAATTCCATCGGATAATTGTGTTGTCGCATCCATCTGGCGGTCTGTTCTGATACTCCCTATTAAAAGTGCTTAACTGCCGAGTTAAACGCAACTCTAATTACCATAACCGTCTGACAAAAGCAACTACATAAAAATATTTTATTTAAACTAAAAAAGCCCTGTCGGAAGACAGGGCTTTTTTAGATTCAAGAACAGTTAAGCTATGCAGCGGAGATATTTTTGAAAGTCTTTGACTATTCACGCTCCTGCTGCCAGGCAGGCAATTCATCAGCGCCTGCAGCCGGCGTGGCGGAGGTCATAGGAATATCTACAGGAATGCACTGCTGCGAGCAAGCTATACGACCGAGAGCTTTATTGTTAACTCGAACCGGTTCACTAATCAATTCAGGCACGCTGAAGGTTTTAAGGCAGTAATCATAAAAGGTTGGATCTTTTTGCGGGACTATAAACGGTTTATATGCCCTGCCATTCTCATCAACGTAACTCAGATAGGTCCTGGTAAACAAACCATAGTCTCTTTTACTGCTAAAAGCTATCCATCGGCTATTAGCTGACCAGCTATGCCAGGATTCGGAATATTCACTATTGATATCAAGCTTTCGATAATCACCCGTCTGAAGGTTCATAAGGTAAAGGTCACTACTCGGTTGATAAATAGGAAAGCAGCCGTATTCAGACATACAAAAAAGAAGAAACCGACCATCTGGTGATATACGCGGCAGCAAAATACTCAAACCGGTTTGTCCAGCAGAGAGAACCGTCTCGGGCCGGCCCCACTGGTCGGTTTCAACATTATAACTAACGCGCCTCAGATCATATTTAACCTTCTCATAGTTTTCAGGAGGCACCTTGTTACCATCTTTCCACAATATCGGCGCGCTGCAAAAGTAGAGGTACTTACCATCAGGTGTCCAAGCAGGATATGACTCGAGCCGATTTTTCTCAGACAGTTCCGAGGGCACTTCAACTGTTTGACTGTCAATTTTATAATAGAATATCGCACTATCAAGGTCAACGACATCACGAGTTTCCATCCCGGATGTATGGAAAAACTGTCTGACCTTATTCGCCGAATAGGCGGCTAATTCCCCGCTTGGATGCCAGGCTGTATAGCCAAATCTTGTGCTGACCTTTTTTATTATGTCACCATTTATATACAATGCTGCACTACCATATCTCGTGCTTCGCGTGCCGATAAACATACTATCAGTACTGTTGTTAAGAAAACTGTGACAGTTCAGGCAACCACTTCCGAAAGTTTTATTGTTCATTACGACAGACTGGTCGTAGTTTTCGAGGTTGCGCTGATAAATGCCAATCTGACCCCAATTAGTACATACCGGCCCAATATGACGATATGCAATATGGTTATCAATATCTTCTTCCGCGATAATATTTTCAATTCTCCGGTATCTTGTCCATTGGTTCTTCTTTATGTAGATGTCATAAAATAATTTCTCGCCTCGATTTGCTTCTAAGAGCAATTTCCACGCTCTTAAAGGAATCATTATCTTGCCGTTCCTGCTGGAAACACTGATGGCAGCTCCTTTGGAAGAGTATATTTCAACAAAGTAACCGCTGCCCTCTTCAGCAACAGTGAAATTCAAAGGCGCAATATTCGCAGGAATAATAACGCTGGAATAATCCGGCTTAATTGCTGCAGGTCGGTCAACCTCTATATATTCCTTTGGCTCTGCGGAACTTCCGGAAAACAAGAATCCTCCTGCAATAATCACAAGGACACAAAGGAAAAAAGTTATTAGATAACCATAGTGGACTTTCATTGCAACATTCCCGAATAACCAAACATATAGTAGAAAAAGTAAGTATTAGCGAATTTTTTCGCCAATACCGCACGCATAAGCTCCCTGTTGTTGTTCATATTCTGGCCGATTTTGAGAAACTCGTCATATCGGCTTATTACTTCGGCATCTATTTGTCGTCCACCCGGATCAACTTCCTTTCGGGTTATCCCCACATAAAGCACAATAGCTTCCTGGTAATGCCGAGGAATATCCTCGTAGCCGAAATCGTCAAGGCGTGGCAGGTTTTCGACCAGTTTATCCAGCTGCCTGCTCAGAAGATAATGCGCCATAAGATATTCGAATGCCATTTTATTGTACCTGTTTCTCCGTAACAGCTCATCCAACAAGAGCTCCTCGTCGTAAGTTACATATTCATGGTCGTTAGTCATCATAACTGAGCGCAAATACCGGATTCGCTCATCATTTTCAAGCTCTGGATCGCTTTCAAGGCGCTGTAATATATCCCTTGCTTCTCGGCCGTATATCAGATTTCTGCTCAATGCGCCGAGGTATACTCTGGCTGTTTCTATTTGTCTTTTAACTATATTTATCAAAGCAAGCTGCTTCAGAATATAGGGGCTGTTGTCAGTCATCGGTAGAAATTCCAAGCCGACTTCTTCAGCCACATTAACAATACCCAGGTCCAGGCACACCTCAGCCCGTTCCATATACAGGACATTACCACGAGGGAACTGACAAAATACTAAATCAGAATTATGGTAATCCTGAGGATAGAAAAACATTTCATCACCCAGCTGATTGGTATAATACAGCGCTCGATTAACAGCGTTGTTGCAAAAAGGGAAATACGGCTTCAATGAACCTTCGCTAACAACATTCAGCACTTGAGGCCATTTTCTGAGATTGGTAAAATAGCCGACCTGGAGCACTCGCTTGGCTTTCAGGTCGAATGAAAGAATAAAACTTAGTAAAGTAATAAGAGCAAGAATCGCTGTTTGCATAATCCACTTATACTTGTCCGGAAAAAGATTATCTGATTCACGGCTGCGTTGTAATTGACGCGAAGCGCGCTCGCCTTGGGCCGCTTTCTGGACACCATGACTCAGAAGAACAATCGGAATAAACACGAATAAAATTATCTCGAAAATTCTTGCCCATTTCTCCTTGTCGAAGTTCTGTCGTGTCTGAACAAAAGGATTTGAGTATATGTATAACTCGTTCGGCTCCAGTTTAAAAACATAGATACCCACAAACCAGCAGACAGCCAGTCCGAGCAAAAGATTAAAACAGGCTAAAAGCGGTTTGTCTCGATTAAAGTACTCAAACAAAACCGCTAATACTATAAAAACCAAAGCTGTAACTCCGGTGACGTAGTAGAGAATACCTGAGATTACAAGAAACGATATTGCTCTAAACCGGCCGAGATGGGGCGAAATCTTTTCATGCAGAAAAGAAAAAAAGACTACTATCAAAAGTGCCACAGCCATGCTCAATGGATTCTCGTATCTTCCGCATATCATCAAAATTAGAATCGCGGGAATAAAACATGCAATTCTCAAATAACTGTCTTTCGGTATGTGGGTCAATCGCACCGCAAAATAGAATAACCCATAGGCAATCAGGGTTACACACAAAGCACCTATCCAGGGATAGTACAGCAGTTGAGTCAAAAATGTCGACAGATATTGACTGGGCCCACCGGGATAACTGAGGCAATCCTGTAAAAATACCCAGCCTGTTTTGAAAAATGGCCGCTTGCAGGACGTTTCAAAGTGATAATACACAAGCTCAGTTTTAACAAACAGATGTAAGAAAAGGTAAAATGCGCCAAAAAATAAAACATATACAACAGATAAATTGCGTTCTCGCCCCACCAGATTTTTAATTGTCGGCTGCATTTAGCTTGCCCCTGCACAGATTTCAGTCTTATACAATAGCGATGCTCAGACTTTAGTAGTGCAGATAACTTCGTATTGTGTAAGTAATTATTTTAGCCGCATTAAACATCAAGATGCGAAAAA
>CAYXUW010000118.1:0-6134 GCA_964468375.1 uncultured Pirellulales bacterium
TGCAACTGCTATTCGCGCTGGTATGACCGTTTTTGACCTGCAGGAACTGGAACTTGCCTACGCCCCTCCTTATGGTTCGGGGAAAGACCCAGTTAATATGGCCGGATACGTAGCAGCGAACACACTGGATGGCACTGTGAATACAATACACTGGGATGAGCTTGGCGATGACGATTTCATAATCGATGCTCGCACGCAACGTGAATTTGCCAGAGGTAACGTACCCGGTTCGGTGAATATATACGTCAATGATCTTCGTAACAAACTAAAAGAATTACCAAAAGACAAAACAATAAATGCTTATTGCACCGTCGGAGTCCGAAGTTATATCGCCTGCAGAATTTTACAACAAAATGGTTTTAACGTCAGAAACTTATCCGGTGGATATGTTACATACCTTTCATATACCGCTGACGAGCTATTAGAAGCAGAAACAGCCCAGCAACTTAAAGAAGAGTTTTGTACATGATTGTAAAATAACCATTGCAAAATTTTAATAAGGGGAACACAAAAATGCCAATATTTGAGTACAAGTGTAAAAAATGCGGCCATATAACCGAATTTTTGGAAAAAAGTAGCAACTCTCGCAAACACGTATGTGAAAAATGCAAAAGTTCAGACTTGCAAAAACTATTGTCAACTTTTGCCACAGGACATAGCAACAGCTCAACATCGAAGAACAATGGTTCCTGTCCCACAGGCACTTGTCCACTATCTTAGAAAGGATAAATTATGAAAATTGCAGTCACATCTACCGGAAAAACATTGGATTCACAGGTCGATCCGCGATTCGGCAGAGCCGCCTGCTTTGCCGTCATTGACCCAGAAACAATGGAATTTAACATCATCGAGAACGAAAATATTGCGGCCTCCGGCGGAGCAGGTGTTAGTTCAGCTAAGGTCGTAATTGACAGCGGTGCCGAGATCGTTTTAACAGGAAATTGCGGCCCCAACGCCGAACGCACATTAACCGCTGGCGGTATTAAACTGTATACCGGCGCAACAGGAACGGTTGCAGAAGCAGTTGAACTCTTCAAAAGCGGCAAGTTGACTAAGGCCTCCGGCCCCAACGTAGAACCGCATTTCGGAATGGATAAATAATATGTCAGATAGTTTCGTTATCGCTGTTGCCAGCGGCAAGGGCGGCACAGGAAAAACAACTATTGCCACCAATCTTGCCCAATCTATAGCTGATTTAGGTCAGCCGGTTCAATATCTCGATTGTGATGTTGAAGAGCCAAACGGCCATATTTTCCTAAAGCCGCAAATCGATAACAACCAGCAGGTTACTATAGATACACCGCAGGTTGACTCAGAAAAATGCATCGGTTGCGGTAAATGCGGCGAAATCTGCCAGTATGGTGCTATCGTCTGCATTAAAGAAAACGTATTGACCTTTGAGCAGCTTTGCCATTCCTGCAGCGGATGTATGCGAGTTTGTCCCGTTGATGCAATTAAACCGAAGCCGCTCAAAATCGGCGATATCGAATCCGGAAAAGCCGGAGGCGTAGACTTTGTCCGCGGCAAACTGCGCATCGGCCATGTGAGAACGCCGTCTCTGATAAAAGAAGTAAAAAAGTATATAAAACAAAACTATCTGGCAATAATAGACGTTCCTCCGGGAACATCCTGCCCGGTAGTTGAAGCAGTCAAGGCAGTCGACTTTGTCCTGCTTGCCACTGAGCCGACACCTTTCGGATTAAATGATTTGAAGCTGGCTGTTGACTTAGTCAGGGAAATGAATCGGCCCTTCGCTGTCGCCATCAACCGTTGCGACATCGGAAATGATGAAGTGGAAAAATACTGTAAAGCCGAAGAGATAGAAATTGTTCTGAAGCTGCCTGACGACAGGCGCATTGCCGAGGCGTATTCAAACGGCCAGATGATAGTAGATGTATTAAGTGAATATAAAAAGGAATTTTCAGAACTACACAACTACGTAAAGGATATAAAGGCAGAAATTGATGATAAAAGACGACTACGAGTTCGGAGAAAAAATAACTCGTGACCTACAAGCTCGCCGCGCAGCACGCAAAATCCTCGGCGTTGAAGAAGGCGCTACCAAAGAAGCATTGAAAAAAGCATACAGGCAAGCATCTTTGAAGTATCATCCGGACCATAATCCGGATGACGAAGATGCAGAAAAGAAGTTTGCACTCGTCAACTGCGCCTACGAACTCTTGGCGAAAGATAAGCCTTGTCGGAAACTGTTAGAGGAAATCGAATTGTGGACCGGCGTTCCGGAAGATGATGAATATAAACTCGACAATCCCTGGGGACACTTCCTGTGGTGGCGGAAGAAATTTTTTGGATGAATACGGAATTAACCAATATGGACAAGTATCTAAACTCCTGCAAAACAGATTTTTGGAAGAATGTTTTCAAAGCCGAACTGGACTATATTCTTCGGGAATTAAACGGGGTTAAAAGCGTTTTAAGCGTCGGCTGCGGCCCGGCGATTATAGAAAAAGGTTTAGCCGAACACGGCCTTAACGTTACCGGCCTGGATATTTCCACAGAAGCTTTAGACCAAGCATCGGACAATATAAGGACTGTTGCAGGTTCGGCAGAAAATATGAACTTCACAGAATCATCTTTTGATGCTGTTCTTTATATCGCCTCTTTACAGTTTGTTGAAAAGTACAAGAAGGCCATAGAAGAAACTGCCCGTGTCCTAAAAGCAAACGGCAAACTTGTTGCTATGCTGCTTAATCCGCAATCACAGTTCTTCAAAGAAAAATCCAAAAAACCGGATTCCTACGTAAATAAGATTAAACACACGGACCTGAAAGAAATTGAAAGAGCAACTGCAAGATACTTTTCTGTCCAGACTGAGTATTTTTTAGGAATTGAAGGACAGCAGATTTTCGAAAGCCAAAATCCCGATTTGGCAAGTCTCTACATTATAAAAGGAATAGTAAATTGAAGGAAATAGTTGTCATAAGCGGCAAAGGCGGAACCGGCAAAACAAGTATTGTCGCATCATTCGCAGCACTCGCAAAAAATGCTGTGCTGGCCGATTGCGATGTAGATGCCGCAGATTTGCATTTGATTCTGCAGCCGGACATTAAACAAACTCACGATTTCAGCGGTGGCAAACAAGCATCTGTAATTACAGAGAAATGCATCGGCTGCGGTAGATGCGGGGAAGTCTGCAATTTCGACGCCGCCTTGTTCAACGGCCCAGCTAACGATACAATAGAGAGAACTTACACGATTGATCCAATCGCCTGCGAAGGATGCAAAGTATGCGTGGAATTCTGTCCGGTCAATGCAATAGAGTTCAAAGACGCTATTAACGGTCAATGGTTTGTATCTGATACCAGATTCGGTCCTATGGTGCACGCCAAACTCGGAATCGCCGAAGAGAATAGCGGCAAGCTCGTCAGCATAATTCGCAAAGAAGCAAAACAAATCGCAACCGACCAAAATAAAGACCTCATAATCGTAGACGGCTCACCCGGCATCGGTTGCCCTGTAATTGCCTCAATCACCGGTGCAGATTTGGTATTAGTTGTTGCCGAGCCGACTATTTCCGCACAGCATGACCTTGACAGAGTAATCGAATTAACCGAACATTTTGGAATACCCACAGCAATCTGCATCAACAAATATGACATTAATCCCCAAGTAGCGGAGGCAATTGAAAAAAAGGCAAGCAAAAAAAATCTGAAAGTGACCGGTAAAATTTCTTACGACATAAAAGTAACCAAAGCACAACTCGCCGCCAAAAGTATTGTCGAATATTCAAACAGTAATCTGAAGGAACAGATAGTATCGCTGTGGCAATCCATATTGGATATATCAAACACAGGATAAGCAAAAATGGAAAATATAAAACACAAAATTCTTATTCTCAGCGGTAAAGGCGGGGTAGGTAAAAGCACCGTCGCCGTTAACTTGGCTGTATGGCTCTCAATGCAGAATAAAAATGTCGGTTTGCTGGATATCGATATTCACGGACCGAGCATACCCAAGCTGCTAAATATCAGCAACAAAGCTGTCCAAGCGGATGACGATAAAATAAAACCCCTTTTATACAGCGATACGCTCAAAATAATGAGTATTGGATTCCTCCTGCCGGACGAAAGTAATGCTGTCATTTGGCGAGGACCTATGAAACACAAGGTTATAACGCAGTTTGTAACAGACGTCTCATGGGGGAACCTTGATTACCTCATAATCGATTGTCCGCCGGGAACCGGAGACGAACCATTGTCAATAGTTCAACTATTAGGAGGAGCCGGCACCGCCGTTATCGTTACTACCCCCCAACAGCTTTCTGTAATTGATGTCAAAAAGTGTATCACTTTTTGCAGACAGCTAAACCTGCCGATTTTGGGAGTTATCGAAAATATGGCCGGCTTTATTTGTCCTAACTGTAATCATAAAACAGATATATTCAAAGGAGACGGCGGCAAACAAATTGCTGATAATTTCAACGTGCCGTTTTTAGGCAGTATTCCAATAGACCCGACGATGGTTTCCACCTCAGATCGCGGGAAACCTTTCATACATTTTCACGACCGAAGCCCTGCGGCCAAGGCCCTAAACTATGCGTTTGAATCATTACTGAAACTCGATACAAAAAAACAAACTAATAAGGAGGCCCAGAAAAAATGAGAATCGCAATTCCAATAACAGACGGCAAACTCTCAGCACACTTTGGTCACTGTCAGCAATTCGCTGTTATCGATGTTGACACCGAAAGCAAGAATATCAAAAATCAGGAATTATTACTCCCGCCGGCCCACGAGCCGGGCGCGCTGCCTAAATGGCTTGCAGGTTTGCAGGTCGAATTGATAATCGCCGGCGGAATGGGACGAAGAGCACAGCAACTGTTCACGGAGAACAATATTAACGTACTGGTGGGTGCGCCGGATAACGAACCGCAGGAGCTGGTTTCTCAATACCTGACCGGCCAACTGCAATGCGGACAAAATATCTGTGACCATTAATCAGTTATAGAGATATAAAATATGCCAAGACCGAGAAATTTCAGGCGAGTTGGCTGTCTGCCTCAGGCCAACTTCTATAAGCCCAGAGGCGTCCCTCTTTCAGTTTTGCAGCACATCAACCTGACTGTCGATGAGATTGAAGCAATACGCCTCGCGGACCTTCAGGGGCTTTATCAGGAAGAGGCAGCGAAAAAAATGAATATCTCTCGGCAAACACTCGGCAGAATCCTCGAATCCGCACATAAGAAAATCGCCGACGCCCTGGTCAATGGAAAGGCACTGTCAATCGAAGGCGGCCCCATCCAGCTCGCTATTCCTCCTGAAATCGGCGAACCCCCGCATCATTTCCGTCGCGGCCGACACCGCAGAGGTCGAGGGCACGGCCGCAGATAGTAATATTACAGCCAAAATCCTGCAATTGTTGTCCCGCAATCCGGACACTTGCCGTTCGTTATATGATTGGCCGACACCCGGTATCCAATACGTTCAATCAGCACCCTGCCGCAGTTATAACAAAAAGTGCTCTCAGATTTCGCCCCCGGCACATTACCGAGGTAAATATAACGCAGCCCAGCCTCCCTGCCTATCTGCTCTGCGCGTTCGAGAACTTCTGTCGGCGTAGAAACGGCATCCAGATGTTTATACTGTGGATAAAATCGGCTGATATGCCAGGGAACATCAGCACCGGCCTCACCAACAATAAACTCTGTCAGCTTTCTTAACTCATTTTCCGAATCATTCTCGCCTGGAATCAGTAAGGTAGTAATCTCAAGCCAGATGTTAGTTTCTTTCGCAATGTATTTAATCGTATCGAGCACCGGCTGCAAATGTGCTTTGCACAATCTTTTATAATAGTCATCAGTAAACGCCTTCAAATCGATGTTTATCGCGTCAAGCCAATCGCCGGCAAAATCAATCGCCTCGATAGTCTGGTAGCCGTTACTAACAAAAACATTCGCCAGCCCCTGCTTTTTAGCCAAGCGTCCGCAATCATCGCACAGCTCCATAAAAATTGTCGGCTCGGTATAGGTATAAGCAACTGATTTGCATCCGCTGCGAACAGCCGCCGCAACTATCTGCTCAGGACTTATTGCCTGTCCATCGATTCGACCGTCTTCGATAGCCGCCTGGCTTATCTGCCAGTTTTGGCAAAAATCGCACTGAAAATTACAGCCC
>CAYXUW010000119.1:0-6105 GCA_964468375.1 uncultured Pirellulales bacterium
TTTATGTCCTCGCTTGAAATATAACACCTTGTTCCTTTTGACCTTAAGAAACTTTATTCCTCAAAGACAGATACTTTACAACCTTATTACCCCCGTATTCAAGTCTTTTCACTCGCCTTGATTGCTGCGGCTGCATTAGTTAATCCGGTTTAGCAATTGCTGGATTTGCTGTTTTAGGGCGTCACTGTCAGTGGCGGTGAGGGCTTTTTCGAGAGCGGCTTTTGTTTTTTCGGGATGGTCTTTAGCTGTCGCTTCTGCGATTTTGACGACGGCGGCGACGGCCTCCTGTTTCAAATCTTCCTTATCCAGACGATCAACAGCCATCTGCAGAGCTTCGGGCGAGGGGACTTTGGCCAGTGCGGAGAGAATCATTTTCTTCTCGCCCGGGGCGGCGGCGAGGTCCATCGCGTGGCCGAACATATCGATTTTTTCTTTTATTGGCCGGCCGTCGTCGAGGCCCGCCATACGGACATAGCCGCGAAGGGCAAGCACTCTGCAAATTTCGTTTTTGGGGGTTATTGCTATTTTGAGCAGGTCGTCGGCGGGCGCAGCGTCAGGCCATTTGCTTAAGGCACGAACGGCTTCGGTATGGATCTTTTTGTTTTTTTCCCTAAGGGCGACGCGAAGTCCGCCGAGTGAACGCCGGTCGCCTATATCGCCGAGTACCCTCAGCAGGGCGCAGCAGATATTGGGGTCATCGGCGGGAATAAACGCATCCTGAACGATCATCGCGGGAGCGCTTCCGTCGGTTCTGCGGGCGACGGCAGAGACAGTCTTCTCGGCTTCCACCAGTTCATCGGAGTTTTTGGTGTTTGTCAGAATATCGACGAGGTCTTTCAAATGTTTCGCCTCGGCGAGGCTTTTTAAGACTTTTAGTGATTCTATCCTCACGTCGATATCGGGGTCTCGTGCGGTTTCAAGCAGTATCGGCAGGGAGTCGGTCATATTGCGCTCGCCAAGCGTTTTAATCAGCTCGACTTTGAGCTTGGAATTGGAGCGAGGAATCTGTTGGATGATTTTTTCATTAACGCCGGGCGCATTTAAGAGGTATAGACTTTCACGGGCGGCCTGCTGCTCGAGGCCGTTCGAGTCGGCTGCGGTCTGGGCTAGCAGCAGGACGGTCGAGGCATCGCCCGCCGAGGCGAGGGCTTTTAAGGCTGCTACCCGAACAGTCCGGTCTTCAGATTTGACGGCGTTGGTAATCACGGGTAGGGCGGCGATGTCTTTGCTTTCAGCCAGCGCTGAGAGCAATTGAATCTGCGCATCGGTTGAGAGATTCGGCATTTGTTCAGTTGCGGAATCGGTCGCTTCGGGCATCTTCGTTATAAGCCGGATTGCTGCGGCCTGCAGGGTCGGGTCGCCGCTTTTGATTGCACCAGTGATGCATTCAGGCGCATCCTGCGGAGCTGTTTCAACTATGCCGGTTAATGCGGCGGAGCGAACCAGCGCAGATTCGGCGGGGTCGTATAATTTTTTATAAATCCTTGCAGCGGCTTTTTTATTTCCCGAGACCGTGAGGTTATATGCGCAGTCCAGGCAGGCATCGGCCAATGCGGCACGGCGATTGCCGGTAGTCCGATCCAACGCATCACAGAGCCGGTCGGCGGCGGCGAGGTCTGCGATTTTACCGAGCGCCGTTGCGGCCGAATTCGCAATTTGCTCGTCGGAGCTGCCTAACAGCTTGCCCAGCGGCGCTGCCGCCGCTTTGCTTTCGCGTCGACCAAGCGAGTTAATTATGCCGATTTTTATTCTGCCGCTGGTTTTGTCCAGAGCTTTGCACATCGCATCGTCGGCCGCTTCGCCGGGTATTCGCTCGAGGGCATAGAGTGCCATCTCGGAAATTTCCGGTTGAGTCAGCATCTCAGCGAGGGTGGGCACGGCTTCTTCGGTGCCGATTACGCTTAGCTGCCTGCAGATGAATTTTTTGCTGTCTGCGGTGGCGTCGGAGCGGAGAAATTTCAGGAACTGGCCCTGGAGCTGTTCGGCAAGCTCGGGCGCACCGTGCGAGCGGCGGACGGTTTCTTCGAGTTTGATGAGATTTTCCCTGCTTTGGCCTTCTTCGTATGTGGCGATTTTCTTTAGCATCTCGTCAGCCGATGAAGCAGAATCATCCATTTTCATCACTGCCCGCCCAAGCGGGGCAAGACAGAAAAGTATAAGTAACGCTGCTGCCGAAAGTTTGGTGCGGCGGTTCATAATTTCTCCTTCTTTGCCTTTACAAGCCCGGCATACACGCTTAAAATTTAGCCGAAAGCTCATCCGTGCCGTCTGGATTTGTGTGTTTAATATAGGTTTTGAGAGCGCTGATGTCAAGGCCGCATCGTCAGTGCTGCAAGCGGGTGTGAGAGATTTTAAGGGCTTAAAAATGTATATAATACCGGCGATTGACCTGCGGGACGGTAAATGCGTCAGACTTATTCAAGGGGATTACGACCGGCAGATAGACTATCACAACGACCCCGTCAGACAGATGAACGAGTTCAGCTCGGCCGGCGCACAGTGGCTGCATATTGTGGATTTGGACGGAGCCAAGCAGGGCAAGCCCGTCAATACCGATACGATATCAGTCTTAGCGGCTTTGGGGCAGCTCAAAATCGAGGTCGGCGGAGGACTTCGCGACGAGACATCAATAAAACAACTGCTCGATATAGGTGTAGAGCGGGTGATAATAGGGACTAAAGCCGTAAGCGACTTTGCGTGGTTCAGTGAAATGACTGAGAAATTCAGCGGCAAGATTATGCTCGGGCTCGATGCGCGCGGTGATGAGGTGGCCACCGACGGCTGGATGAAAAGCACTTCCGAATCCCTGCTGGAGTTCGCGGCCAAAGCAGCGAAGCTGCCTCTGGCGGCAATAATATATACCGACATTGCCAGAGACGGTATGATGGAAGGGCCGAACCTCGAACAAACAAAGCAGCTGGTCGAGCAAGTGTCGGCACCAGTTATTGCTGCGGGCGGCGTGAGAGAGCAGGCCGATATAAAGAGGCTGGCAGAGACAAGGGTCGAGGCGGTAATAATCGGCAGGGCTTTATACGAGGGCACAATCAGCTTGGCGGAGGCAATCGAGGCGGCAAAATAATTATCAATCGTTCCGCACATTACCGCTGCGCCGGGTTTATAGAAAATATGTTGCGTTATGCCCCTATTTACTATATATATCAGGCACATTTTAAAAAAGAGCTCTATGTTATTATTTGGCTGGAAATAGCGTTATTCAAGGTGGAAACTGCCCTGCGGCGGTAAACTGTATTAATAAGGAAAGGAACAATTTATGCAGAACGGAATTCAAAAGCTCTCCTTAACAGAGAAAATCGGTTACAGCTTAGGCGATTTCGCATCGAACATATTTTTTCAAACCTTTATTTTGTTTATCACCATCTTTTACACGGATGTTTTCGGCCTGTCTACAGCAGCCATAGGTCTGATGTTTTTAATTACTAAAATATGGGATGCCGTTAACGACCCGATGATGGGTATGATTGCAGACCGCACTAACACTCGATGGGGAAAATTTCGACCCTTCCTAATCTGGTTTGCAATACCGTTCGGCATACTGGGCGTATTGACTTTCACAACTCCTAACTTCAGTATAACCGGCAGACTCATATACGCTTACATCACCTATACCTTACTGATGATGGCCTATACGATTGTTAATGTGCCGTACTCGGCGCTAATGGGTGTTATGACGCCGAATTCCAATGAGCGAACCATCCTCTCCACATTCCGGTTTTTTGCGGCATTCTCAGCGGCTCTACTCGTTCAATACTCCGTTTTGAGGCTGGTCGATGTATTCGGAAAAGATAACCCTGCTGTTGGGTGGCAGTGGGCTATGGGAATCCTGTCTACGCTGGCGGTCATTTTGCTCTTCATCACCTTCTTTACGACCAAAGAACGTGTTCATCCTCCGAAAGACCAGAAAACTTCATTCAGGCAAGACATTGCTGACTTATTTACCAATAGACCGTGGGTGTTAATCGGCAGTGCAACGATTTTTCAGCTCATTTACATTGTTATGCGCAACGGTGCCATCATATACTACTTCACGTATTTTGTAAAAGACCAAGAGGTACTGTTTTTCGGCAAATTATCATTGACGAAGCTGGTATCCACATTTATGATTGCCGGGACCGTTGCGATGCTTCTTGGAGTCTTATTAACGAGTCGCATTAGTAAAATACTTGGCAAATCAACCGCCTATACTATCTTCTTGGGTCTTGCCGGTATATCCTCGGCTGCTTTCTTTTTCTTAAAACCTGCGAATACCACTATCATGTTTATCCTTCAGTTGATCACATCATTTTCCGTCGGTCCCGTGTCGGTATTGCAGTGGGCAATCTATACGGATACAGCGGATTACGGGGAGTGGAAGAAAGGACGCCGCGCTACGGGACTGATAATGTCTGCATCCCTGTTTGCGCTTAAGCTCGGCATCGCATTAGGCGTTTCTGCTCTGGCGTGGATTCTCGGCGCATACGGTTATCAGGCCAATGTAGAGCAGACCGAAAAAGGGCTGCTCGGCATACGCATGGTTATGAGTATTTACCCCGCCATTTTCGCTCTGATCGGTATGGTATTTATGTGCTTCTATCCGTTGAATAAAAAGCTGATGCACCAGGTCGAGACCGAATTGATTGAGCGCCGAAAGGTAGCGGAAAGCGGCCAGGTCTCTGGAGGAACAGGGTTATGAGTTTTTGCCCGGCAACTTTTGATTTGACTGCTGCAGAAGGGACATATACGTGGAGTTAAAAAGATCGGCGGTAAACATTGTTGTTTGTTTGACTGTTTTGGCAATTGCCGGTTGCAGCGCTCAGCAGCCTGCGCTGAAAGATTTATATGCGAATGATTTTCTCTTCGGCGGGGCACTTAACGATGATGTAGTAAATGGCAAAGACCCCCAAGCCGCCGCCATTGCCAGGAGACACTTCAGCACCGTCACCGCTGAAAACACTATGAAATGGGTTCATATTCATCCGGAGCCGAATAGATACGATTTCTCGGCCTCCGACCGCTTCGTGGAGTTCGGCGAAAAGAACGATATGTTCGTCGTCGGCCATACCCTTATTTGGCACTCGCAAACACCTAAATGGGTTTTCGAGGATGAAGAAGGTAACCCGGTAACACGCGAGGCTCTGCTCGCCTATATGAAAGACCACATATCCACCGTTGTCGGCTATTACAAAAGCCGCGTCAAGGGATGGGATGTTGTTAATGAGATACTCGATGACAATGGCCAACTGCGAAAAACGAAATGGCTGGAAATCATCGGCGAAGATTATATCGCCAAGGCCTTCGAATATGCTCACGAAGCTGACCCCGACGCAGAGCTGTATTACAACGATTTCAGTCTCGAACTTCCGGCCAAACGTGACGGCTGCGTCCGCCTCGTCAAAGACCTAAAGGCAAAAGGTGTTCCCATCCACGGCGTCGGCATACAGGCCCAGGCCTGGAGGCTGCCGCCCGTGCCCCCCGGTTATCCTTCGCTTGAAAATGTTGAGAATTTCATCAATGCTGTGGCCGAAACCGGTGTAAAAGTTATGATAACCGAAATGTGCATTGACGTTTTGCCCGCTGCCCTTAACCAAAGGGGCGCGAACATCGGTTTACATACAGAATTACATAAAAAACTTAATCCTTACACAGACGCTCTGCCCGACGATATGCAGAAAAAGCTCGCCGACCGTTACGCCGAACTGTTCGCGCTCTACCGCAAACACGCTGAAAAAATCAGCAGGGTAACTCTATGGGGCGTTTATGACAAAACAAGCTGGTTAAACAACTGGCCTGTTAGGGGACGAACCAACTATCCGCTTTTGTTCGACCGAAATTATAAACCCAAACCGGCTTTTTACGCCGTTGTTAAAATAGGTCTGAGTAACTAAATCTTAAATAATAAAAGTTCAGAGGAAATCAATATGAGGTCTTTAATAATGACTGCATTAGGACTTGCTTTAGCGGCCGGCTGCTCGCCGCAGCAGGCCGGCATATTTAAAAATCCTGTTATTCCGGGATTCTCCCCCGACCCGAGCATCTGCCGCGTAGGCGATGACTATTACACGGTGCACAGCACCTTCGAGTATTTCCCCGGCGTTCCGGTTATGCACA
>CAYXUW010000120.1:0-6075 GCA_964468375.1 uncultured Pirellulales bacterium
CGAGAACCGACCTTAATGTAACGGCGAATATCAGTGTAACAGCCAACTTTGCGATAGATACGTTTACACTGGAATACTCGGCCGGGACAGGCGGGAGTATAGATGGTGAAACCTCACAGGTAGTCAATTACGGTGAAGATGGTAATACCGTTACTGCTGTTCCGGGTACGGGCTATCACTTCGTCAACTGGTCAGACGATTCCAACGAGAACCCGAGAACCGACCTTAATGTAACGGCGAATATCAGTGTAACAGCCAACTTTGCGATTAACCAGTATACCGTTACTGCTTCAGCAGGCGCCAACGGCGGTATCATTCCTGCAGGCGCTACAACAGTAGACTACGGAGGCTATCTGATGTTCACAGCTGATCCTAATACGGGCTATGAGGTTGATGAGTGGGCTGTCGACGGCAACAGTGTGCAGACAGGCGGTACCAACTACACACTGACTGATATTACATCTGACCATACCGTTAATGTAACCTTCGAACAGATTATCTTATCGATTTCGGGCTATGTAGTTGAGCTTGACGGCAACACGCCGGTCGAAGGCGCATTGATAGATGCCAATGACGTTAACACCTTGACCGATGTCAACGGCTTCTACGAGCTGTCGGTCAATTACGGCTGGTCGGGTGAGGTTATTCCGTATAAGGAAGGATACATCTTTGACCCGAACAGCGACATATATACTAACGTCACGGAGGACTATAACGATATGGACTATATAGCAACCTTGATGACGTTTAAGATTTCGGGCTTTGTTCTCGAGTCCGACTATATTACACCTATAGAAGATGTCAATGTATCCGCTCAAAACGGCGGCGGTTCCTGGACAAACAGATACGGCGGCGGTCAGGATACTACGGATTCGAACGGCTTATATGAGATTGTGGTGGATTACAACTTCTCTGGCGATGTAACACCGGCTAAAGAGGCTTATGTCTTTGAACCTAACAGTATAAGTTATACAGACGTCAAGGAGGACTGGACAGATCAGGATTACACCGGTGATCTTCTGACTTACCGAGTCGTCGGCTACATAACGAATGAATGTAACGTTCCTATAGGAGGAGTATTGGTGATTGCCGACAACGGCGGCGGTCAGGATACTACGGATTCGAACGGCTTATATGAGGTATGGGTTGATAGTTTCTGGTCGGGGACTGTAACACCGAGCAAGCAGTATTACACGTTCGAGCCGAACTATATGAGTTACTTT
This sequence comes from uncultured Pirellulales bacterium, assembly GCA_964468375.1. Classification (GTDB taxonomy): domain Bacteria; phylum Planctomycetota; class Phycisphaerae; order Sedimentisphaerales; family Anaerobacaceae; genus CAYXUW01. The sequence goes on from CAYXUW010000120.1 coordinate 1,224, forward strand.
AATGTTTTGGAGGATATAGTCGACCAGGATTACGCTGCGTATAACATCTATGACCTTGACTGTGACGGCGAAATCGGCTTTGGTGATATCGGAGTAATGAGTGATAACTGGCTGCTGACTGGTCCTGATGTTCCGGGTGATTTATTCAAGGATGAGGATGATATCGTTAACTTCTTCGATTTCGCTGAGTTCAGCTTAGTCTGGTAAAACGGCCTAAAATTAGAACCGGATAAACGAAAAAACCGCTTGCAGGTCTTTTCTGCAAGCGGTTTTCTTTTGTCTTTTCAGAAGCAAAAGCTACCGTATCGCTGGAGAGTCCATATGCTGATGCTTTACGCTATCTTTGTGCTGAAGCGTTTTAATTTCGGTTTTTAGGTTTTGAGTTCTTTTTGCGTACTGTTCCGTACTTACCGCGAATTGTTTTTCCACTCTGTTGCGGTGACACGGGCCGCTGTTATAGCTGCAGAACGGATAAATCCGTCCGTCCGCTGCGGCATAGTGAACCACACACCTGTTAACGCGGTCGATTTGATAGTTATACACATCTTGGAAATGCATACTGGCCATCAAAAGTATTTTATACCGCCTCGAAGAAGATGCTCTGACGCGGTCTTCATTACTGGCGAAACGGTCGCTGAAATCGGCAAAATCCATCATAAAGTCCAGAAAATCCTTGAATGACCATTCCTCGGGACCTTTCTGCTGCTCATAGCAGGATTCCAGGCCGTGAAGTCTCTTTGCGATGCTGAGCTTGCGAAACATCCTCTGCGTTTTGAGTTTATCGACGGTTGAGGCAATTCTTTCCATTAGTGTATCAACATCAACAAAAGCTGGTATCGGAAACACTTTTTCTTTGACGGCATCAACTATCAAATACGTAGCGACGCCGCAATTGGGATTACAGCCAATTGTCATATGTCTTTCGCTCCGAACCAGTTCCAGCAAGCGGGTGAAGGGGTCTGCAAAACCAAATGGATACCAGTCCCGATACATATCCACCAATCCAGTTTGCTCTTCTATTTCCCTTGCTAAATCTGTTATTGTGAATCGCTGAGCGAATCGCTGCTGATAATCTATCCTTCCCGTAAAAGATACCGGCTGCCAGCTAATGCCGATTATCTTGTCGATATTTTTAATCGCAAACCTAATAATCTCGCCTATCTGGTCGTCATTTACTCCTTTAACGATGGTGGGAACCAATACCGTTCGCACCGAAGCTCGATAAAGATTGTCAATCGCCTTAAGCTTGGTATCAAGCAGAGCCCGCCCTCGGGTTTTCATATAAACCTTATCGTCAAGCCCGTCGAATTGAAGATATGCCACATTGAGACCGGCTTCGCTTGCTTGAACGGCAAAGTCAGCGTCTCGGGCGAATCTGATACCGTTGGTCGCAACCTGCACTTGAGTAATTTCTCGTTTTTTTGCCTCCTCCAATGCTTCAAGAAATTGCGGATGAATTGTCGGCTCGCCGCCGGTAAATTGAAAACAAATCGGCTTGGCTGCATCAACCGAACACGCAGTGTCAATCATTTTGCTTACCTGCTCTATACTTAGTTCAACAACTTCGCCTCGCTTGTTGGCATTGGCAAAGCAAAACGGACAATTCAAATTGCACCGGTTAGTCAAATCGACGTTTATCATCATTGGCAAGCTGAGGTGCTCGCTGCAAACTCCGCATCCGTTCGGACAGGCCGACTGCTTGCCGCCTATCGGATTGCCCACACGCCTTCGCTGTGAAAAATCGCGCGATATTATTAAGTTGTAAAACTTCGCATCTGTGCTGATGAGCTCTCGGTACTGTCCGTGCACCGGACAGCGCTTATCCATAAAGACCATGCCGTCGTCATCGTCAATCTTAGCATCTATAACCGCCAGACACTCCGGACATAACGATTTCGTCATTATGGGCAGATAGCTTGCCTTGTTGTAGGTTGTAGTTTTTTCCGCAGCGTTTCTCGAGACTGCACTAATACTATTCATCTTAATCTCTCCCAAATTTCTCTTCCGATACGCTCATGCCAAGTTTACTTTCTTTGATTTTATTTGACAAGTCCAATTTCTGAATTTTGAGGTGTAAAACAATACTCAACCTAACATCTCATACGAGGCGGTAAAATGGGGAAATTGCTTAATCATATATACGCTAGATAACTCAATCTTTCAGCCAAAATTATCGCTTTGATTTTACTACCCCGCAGATATAATCAAGCCCTATGAAAAATGCCGCTCTTAGCGAACTTTTCGACCAGATGGTCGATATTATGGAAATTCTCGGTGAGGACCGCTTTCGCATAAACTCTTACCGCAAAGTAGGCCGCATCATCGGTGAGATGCCCACTGACGTAGAAACGCTTCTGGACAGCGGTAAATTAGCGAAAACACCTGGCATCGGAAAATCAAGTCTCGCCAAGATTGAGGAGTTTGTAAAAACCGGCAAAATAACCGCTCATAAACAGCTGCTAAAAAAAATCCCGCCGAAACTGCTGGAACTGCTTAATATACCCGGTATGGGGCCTAAAGGTGTAAAAGCAGTTTATGAAAAGCTGAAAGTTAAATCCATTGCCGACTTGAAAAAAGCGATTAAGTCCGGCTCCTTAGCCGAGCTGCCCGGCTTCGGTGATAAAAAAGCTTCTGTAATTGCGAGAGGGATTGAATTTCTCGAAAAATCAACCGGCAGAATCCGCCTTGACCAGGCCGTCGGAGCCGCCGGTATTGTTACAGGATTTCTTAAGAAGCTTCCGGGTGTTGAGAAGATTGAAACTGCCGGCTCGTTGCGCCGGCGTGTGGAAACCATCGGCGATGTTGATATACTTGTCGCTGCTAAGAAGGGTAAAAAAATAATAGATGCTTTTACTAAAGCCAGTTTTGTGCAGGAGGTCATTGCTGCGGGGCCTACAAAGGGTTCTGCGATTATTCAAACAGAGACCACGCCTGTCCACGTTGACGTGAGGGTGGTTTCGAAAGAGAGTTTCGGTGCTGCGCTACAGTATTTCACCGGCTCGAAGCAGCATAACGTGCGATTAAGAGAAATAGCCGTAAAGGCGAAATCGAAATTAAACGAGTATGGGCTGTTCAAAGCTGATAAAAGAATCGCAGGAGCCACTGAGAGAGAGATTTATAAGAAGCTCGGCCTGGATTTTATCGACCCGTTATTACGCGAAGACCGAGGCGAAATTGAAGCGGCAAAAACGCACAAACTGCCCAAGCTGATTGATTTCAAGGACATAAAAGGAGATTTGCACGTTCACACAAATGCCTCTGACGGTGATTGCAGCATATCTGAAATGGCATCGGCGGCGAAGAAAATGGGTTACAAGTATATTTGCATCACCGACCACTCAAAGTCATCCGCAATCGCAAATGGCTTATCGGCTAGGCAGTTAGCTAATCAAATCAAACAAATCAGCAAGCTGAATGAAAAGATAAAAGGCATAACCATATTTGCCGGCACGGAAGTGGATATTCTCGCCGACGGCTCTCTGGATTTTGACGATAAGCTGCTTGCCGAGCTTGATTTCGTAATCGCCTCGATACATTCGGGTATGGCAAGCTCTCGCGAAAAGGTAACCGCACGCACGCTGAAGGCGATGGACAATCCGTATGTTAATTGTATTGCTCATCCTACTGGCCGACTTATCAGCCAGCGAGAGCCGATGGATATCGATATGGCCGCTGTGATTAAACACGCCGCCGAGACGCATACTGCGCTTGAGATTAACGCAAATCCCTGGCGATTGGACCTTAAGGATGTTCACTGTAAAATGGCGATCGAGCAGGGCGTTAAGCTGGCTATTGGAACCGATGCTCACAGCACCGTCGGTTTTGGCTTGATAGATTATGGCGTAACAACTGCTGCGCGGGGGTGGGTGACAAAAGGCGATGTTTTAAACACGCTGTCGGCGGCTAAAATCAAAAGCTGGGTAAAAGCGAGACGGCCGTGAAAGAAATGGGCGATACAGGACTTGAACCTGTGGCCTCCTGCGTGTAAAGCAGGCGCTCTAGCCAGCTGAGCTAATCGCCCTTTGGTTGACTATAAAAATAGCGGTTTTTGGTGCTTGCGTCAATGTTTTAAAGGTTTTATATTTATATAGAAATTAGTAAAAGGTGGTTTTATGGCAGTATTGGAAGTTATACGCAAGCGGTATTCGTGCAGGGCATATTTGGATAAGCCGATAGAGCAGGAAAAGCTCGACCAAATCTTTGAGGCGGCGAGACTTGCGCCGTCGGCGAAAAATCTGCAGGACTGGCGGTTTGTGGTAGTCAGAGATAAAGAGAAAAAAGCAAAAGTGGCAGCGTGCACAAATCGGCCGGAAGTGTTTGGACAAGCGGGAGTTATGATAGCGGCGTGCAGTAACAGCGATTACGTTATGACGTGCGGGCAGGCGGTCGGGCCGATAGATGTTTCGATTGCATTGGAACATATATCCTTGCAGGCAACGGAGTTAGGATTGGCAACGTGCTGGATAGGTTCGTTCGATACAAAGAAGGTTAGAAAGATATTGGAGATTCCGCAAAGTATTGCTGTAATTGAACTTATGGCGCTTGGTTATCCGGCTGACGAGGGGAGACAGCCGGGCAAGGAGCCGATACAAAGAATAATGTGCTATGATAAGTGGAGGTTTTAGCGGCTTAAGATATTGATTTGTAAAGAGTTAGGGGACGTGGTGTAACGGGAGCACACCGCAATCGCATTGCGGGAATGAGGGTTCGATTCCCTCCGTCTCCATTATTTTTTGGGAGGGTGTCACTTCGTAAACAAGCGCGAAAGGAAGCAACGGCGCGGGTTTGTGAGCAAACGTTCAAAAGTTTTCAAAAACTGATAAAAACGTTCGAAAACTGCATAGAAATATTC
>CAYXUW010000121.1:0-6012 GCA_964468375.1 uncultured Pirellulales bacterium
GGCCTGGACTATATCAAACAGGCCGTGGAGATACTCAACAGCACAGGCATCAGCCACGTTGCCGTCGGCGGGATAACGCTCGACAACATTGGGGATGTTTTAAAAGCCGGTGCAAAAGCAATAGCCGTATGCTCGGCGGCAGCGCAGGCCGACGACCCCGCAGAAGTATGCAGGGCATTAAAGGAAGTGCTGGCTAAAGGCCGAAATTCCGTGTAAAATTGTTGTTTTGATGACGCCGCTGCCGAACACTGGATTATCAAAAGACGTATTGACGATGTATAAAAGCCGGTTTTTGAAGCAATGTTAGAGGTGATGCTAATTTAATAGACAGGAGAAGGAAAAAATGAGACGCAGGATGAATCTTTACGTATTTGCGGGCATTGTATTTTTGCTGATATGTGCCAACGCGGATGCCGGGATGTCGGAACGGGCCAAACTTGTCGCTTCTGACGGCAATGGCTCGGCTTTATTTGGCAGAACGGTATCCATCAGCGGCGATTACGCAATAGTCGGGGCGATTGGCGATAAAGAAAAAGGAGCCGACGCCGGTGCGGCGTATATATTCAAGCGAGACGGTAAAACCTGGAGCGAACAGGTCAAACTGACCGCTTTGGACGGCGGTAAGGGGGACGTATTCGGCACCTCGGTCGCTATCAGCGGCGATTATGCAATCGTCGGGGCGATTGGCGACGACGGCAAAGGGAAGGATTCCGGCGCAGCGTATATATTCAGGCGGGACGGCGAAATCTGGAAAGAGCAGGCGAAACTGGTCGCCTCGGACATTGTTACCGACGACCGCTTCGGCGACGGTGTTTCAATCAGCGGCGATTACGCCATCATCGGGGCATGCGGCGATGACGACAAAGGAGACTTTTCCGGGGCTGCATACATCTTTAAGCGGGACGGCGAGAAGTGGAAAGAGCAGATTAAGCTGGTTGCCGAGGACGGTGAAGAGAACGATTTCTTCGGGCGATATATTTCCATCAGCGGCGATTACGTGATTGCAGGGGTATATTTAGATGATGACAATGGAAACGCCTCCGGCTCGGCGTATATCTTCAAACGCAAGCCGAAAAGCTGGTTCAAGCCCGAGAGATGGGAAAAGCAGGCCAAACTGCTTGCCTCGGACGGCGATTACGGCGATTACTTCGGCTGCTCTGTTTCTATCAGCGACGATTATGCGGTAGTCGGTGCTTACTATGACGGCGACGAGGGAAAGGAGCGTTCCGGCGCTGCATACATTTTTAAGCGAGACGGCAAAAGCTGGAGCGAACAGGCCAAGCTGATTGCTTCGGACGGCGCTGCTGAAGACTACTTTGGCCAAGCAGTTTCAATCAGCGGTGATTACGTGATTGCCGGAGCATTCGGCGATGATGACAAGAAAAAGTATTCCGGCTCGGCGTATATCTTCGAGCGAAAAGACGGGACCTGGAGCGAGCAGGCCAAAATATTTGCATCAGACGGCGGCAAAAATGATTACTTCGGCCAGTCGGTTTATATCTGCGGCGATTATGCGATCGCTGGGGCGCCCGGCGATGGAGACAAAGGGGAAAATTCCGGCTCAGCTTATATATTCGGGCGCAACAATTAAAAATGCAGCGAGCAGGGCGAGGCCGAGAAGTAAAATCGGTGATTGACCGCCCTTCTGAGAGCTTTTGTTTTTATACAGATTATCCACTAAGAGAATTTTTCGTGTTCGGATGGTTGTTAATATAGGGTGTTTTGGTAAAATTGTTAAGATATGCCCGCTATCAGGTCTAACTTTACTATCCTTCCGTGTAAGCTAATATAACAGCTTTATTATCAAGAGCTTAAAGATTGCAATTACCGCTGCGGTCAGAGCTGAAAGGCGGCAGCGAAAGGCATGTCGGTTTTATGCCAAATCCTTAACGATGCCGGAACGACTCTTATGATTAGGAATCCGAGTTATCAACAAGTTATCCACACGTCGGATTTTCCACGGCCGCATCTTTTCACAGCCTTTTTGTAGCAATATAGTGCAAGAAAAAAACTTCCGTGTTGTAGAAGTCTCTGTAAATAGTTTATATAAGTCATTGTAAATAAAAGTTATAAAAACGAAGCTAAAATTTGTTTAAATGACAGGGTGAACTAAATGATAAGAAAGATATCAGATATTTTGAAAGAGAATGGGGAGAAGAAGGAACGGACATATTCCTTTGAGTTTTTCCCGCCCAAAACAGAGAAAGGGAAAATAAAGCTTTTTGAAAGAGCTGGTGTTTACGCCGAGCTGAAACCTGACTGGTTTTCGGTAACTTACGGCGCGGGCGGCACGACGCGGGCAATGACGATGGAGATAGCAGATGAGCTGCAGAAACGCTATGACGTTCCTGTGATGCATCATTTTACCTGTGTGGGGCACAACAGGGACGAACTGAAGACAATTCTGACGGAGATGAAAAAAAGGAATATCTGCAATGTTCTTGCGCTTCGAGGAGACGCGCCCGAGGGCGAAACAGAGTGGAGGCCGGCCCCGGACGGCTTCGAGTATTGTTACCAGCTAATCGAGATGATTCGCAGTTTCGGTGATTTCTTCAGCATCGGTGTGGCCGGCTTTCCAGAAGGGCATATCAACTGCCCGGATAAGCCGACTGATTCCAAATATATGAAGATAAAGATAGATTCCGGCGGCGAGTTTATAATTACGCAGCTTTTCTTTGACAACAAGGACTATTTCGAATATGTGGGCAGGATAAGAGAAATCGGAGTGACGGCTCCTATATTGCCTGGGATTTTGCCGATTACGGATTACCAGACGCTGCTGAGGTTCTGCAAGACCTGCGGCGCGACCATCCCCGACAAGGTTCACGATATTTTCAAGCCGCTTGACGGCGACGCAGAAGGCACTTATAAGAGGGGTGTGGAATTTGCTGCGGAGCAATGCAGAGAGCTTCTCGAGGGCGGCGTTCCGGGGCTGCATTTTTATACCTTAAATAAAATCGACCCTACGCGGGAGATTTTGAATGCGGTAAGGATCTAATACCAGAAATTCAGAAACAATTTACAGGAACATACAATGGCAAAAAAATTTATCTCTATCGGAGAGTCGGTACATGCATCGATACCGAAGACCGCTGAAAAAATGAAGCAGTTAGTCGCGCTCGGTCCTGATGCCTATTCGAAGCAGTCGGAGCCGCTAGATTATATAAAGGGCCTGATTGAATCACAGGCGGCCGAAGGCGCGGATTATATTGCGGTCAATCTCGACGCGTTCGGTGAGGACGACCCGCAGACGGCAGTTGATATGATGGTCGAGTATGTCAAGCTGGTTCGTAACTGGGGCGGCGGCGTTCCGATTTGCGTGGACAGCAGCGACGATAATGTCCTGAAGGCCGGATTGAAGGAATGGTTTAACACGGATGAGAAGGTTGCCCAGCCGCTTATTAACTCGATTAAAGTTTATACGATGGATAATATGCTGCCTTTGAAGAAGGATTACGATTATGCCTTTGTCGGTCTTTTGATGGTGGAGGCCAGCCAATCGCCTTCGATTGACGAGCTTTATGCGGTGGCCAAGCAGATTTTCAACGAGGCCACGAGTAAGTACGGTTTTAAGGCGGAGGAGATATTTTTTGACCCGACGATATATCCGCTGGCGATAGACATGCCGATGCTGCCGGGGCAGCAGAGCTACACCTATAAGACATTCGAAACCATAAAGAAGATAAAAAATGACGCTGAAATGAAGGGTGTTCATTTCACCGGGGGAATAAGTAATTGCGTGCGTGATTTGCCGGCTCGGAAAATCGGCGTTTGCAGGGCTTATGTGGCGAAAGCGATGGAATACGGCCTTGACGGCGGGATTGTTAACGTTGCACATCATTACGGGGCTTCTGAACCCCCGGCGGACCCGGAGCTGCTGAAGCTTGTCGAGGCCTACGCGAATATGGACGGCGACGCCAGCAAGATGAACGAGGCGATGATGCTGATGGGCAAATTCTGTCAGGAGAACAGAAAGCCGGGCGGGTAAAAGGCCCGGTCTGGAGGGTTCGGCGTAGACAAATTTTATGCTTGCTATTTTAGCTGCTCTTTGTTAATAGGGAGATCGGTCATCAAGCCAAGCGCAATTTGGCAGAAAGGAGTCGGACTATGGCAGAAATAGAGGAAACTTCGAAGCCAACGGAAGATTCCGGTAGCGGAGTCACACAAGGTCAGAGCGGAACAAAAGTAGATAAAGATGCACGCATGTGGGCGATGCTGTGTCACCTGCTGGGGCTGTTTACCTGTTTTATCGGCCCGCTGATTATCTGGATGTTGAAGAAAGAAGAAAACTCATTTATCGACAATCAAGGCAAAGAGGCACTGAATTTTCAGATAACTGTTTTGATTGCATCGATTGTGTCCAGTTTGCTGACGGTTGTTTGTATAGGTGTTTTTCTCGCAATCGCGGTTGGTATTTTGGACGTGGTTTTCTGCATCATTGCCTGCATCAAATCAAACAGCGGCGAGGCATATCGGTATCCTGTGAGCATTAGGTTCATCAAATAAGAAACTCGGGCGCTGATTTTACACTTTTTGTTTTTGAGCGGTCTTCGTCAAGAGGGAGAATCGGTTCGTTGGGTCAAATATAATATAGCTTTTAAAGTAAAGGAGTACATTATGAACGATAAGGGATTTTTCGGCAGTCTTTTCGATTTTTCATTCACTGATTTTATCACAACAAGCATTATAAAGGTTTTGTATATTCTTGCAGTTATCGGCTCAGCTATAGCTGCGATAATTGTACTTATCAGCGGTCTTGGCGGCGGCGGAGCAGAGGCCTTATTGGCGATTATACTGGCGCCAGTCATGTTCATTTTGTATGTTATATTGGCTCGGATTTGGATGGAAGTGATTCTCGTCCTGTTTCGTATCGCCGAGAATACCGGCAAGCTCGTTGAGCAAAACGAAAGTAAGAACATGCCGACCGGCGAGTAACAGGTCGGTTTGTATTAATATTTTCAGGGGGACACATAACAGTCCGGCTTGCGGCGGCACTGGTGCACCAGCGGTTGCTAAACAGATAAGCCATATATAAGTGGAGTCTGTTTGCACACCTCTTTTCTTGCAAAGTTGCTGCAATTGGGATATTATAGTTTAAATGGCAACTAAGTCGCGCAAGGGCGATAAGAAACAGGTTCCGGAAACAGTTAACAAGAAGGCCTATCGGAATTTCGAGCTTATAGAGAAGTTCGAGGCGGGGATATCGCTTTTGGGCACGGAGGTGAAATCACTTCGTGCCAGCCAGGGCGACCTTGACGGCTCGTATGCGAGGATCGCAGGTGATGAGTGCTGGCTCGTCGGTGCGACTATAGCTGCGTATAAGCAGGCCAGCGCGAATAATCATGAGCCGACCAGAAGAAGAAAACTGCTGCTGCACAAAGCCGAGATTCGCAGGATAAGGATTAAGCTTGAGCAGCGCGGGTTTACGCTTGTGCCTCTTCGGATTTATTTTAACGGTAAGGGGCTGGCAAAGGTAGAATTGGCGCTAGCCAAAGGCAAAAGGCAGTATGATAAGCGCAAGAAAATTACCGAGCGCCAGCAGAAGCGGGACATCGACAGAGATATGAAAAAATATCGCAGATAGTATCTTTTTTGGAGATATTAAAAATGGCTAAGGAAGAAAAAAAAGACGAGAAGAAAATAATCATCGACGAGGACTGGAAGCAGCAGGCCCAGAAGGAAAAAGAAACGCTGGCTGCAAAGGAAGAGGCAGAGAAGAAGAAAACGCCACCCTCACGACATGGACCTTTGCCGAAGGGTGATTTCGCCGCACTTGTCAGTATGCTTGTTACGCAGGCGCTGTTCGCACTGGGTTTGGTGCAGGTGGAGGGACAGGAAGGCAAAGAGCCCGATTTGGAACTGGCAAAATACAGTATCGATATGCTCGAAACCATCAGTGAAAAAACCAAAGGCAATTTGACCGAAGAAGAGAAAAAGATTCTTGAAAATACTCTCGGGCAGGTTCGTATGGCTTACGTAAAATTAGCGGGATAGGCACATTGGCGAGTATAC
>CAYXUW010000122.1:0-5851 GCA_964468375.1 uncultured Pirellulales bacterium
TCTGAAAAAACCAAAAAGAGGATTAAAGGGCAATTGGAAAGTAATCCAAACTTCACCACACAGAGCTGGTTGCAGGTGGATAGTGGGAAGTCTGAAGCTACAGTTGTTGCACTGCCCACCAGGGATGATATTCAGATTCCTGTTCAGGAGCAGTTGATTGTGGAGTTTTGCTCGAGGTAGCCGTTTGATAACGAATTGTTAATAAACGTTATTCTTGGAGGTATATATGCGAGTTACATGGCGTGGTTTGGAGTTGCCGACTCATGTTGAACGGGATACATCAGTCTCGAGTGATAGGTATGGCCGATTCTTCATCGAACCTTTCGAAAGAGGTTTTGGTACCACTGTCGGTAACAGCTTGAGACGCGTATTACTTTCGTCCTTGGAAGGCAGTGCCGTAACATCGATTAAAGTGGTTGGGGCTGACCATGAATTTACTTCGTTGGCCGGCGTAATGGAGGATGTCACCGAGATAGTCTTAAATGTCAAGAACCTTATTGTTCGGTTGCAGACTGAAGGCCCTAAGGTAATGAAGGTTTCGGCTAATAAAGCCGGTGTTGTAACCGCGGCGGATATAGTTGCGGACCCGGCCATAGAAATCGTAAACAAGGATATGGTGTTGGCTACTCTGACCGAAGATGTGAATTTCGAAATGGAAATGGTCGTGGAAAACGGCCGTGGGTATATGCCTGCCGAAGAACGGATCGCCTCTATGGATAGATTTGAGCAGGAAATAGGCAGAGTATTTATTGATGCGATATATTCACCCGTTACAAGAGTACGCTATATAACTGAAGATACCCGCGTGGGCCAGCGAACAAACTATGATAAGCTGATTCTCGAGATTTGGACTAATGGAACGATTACACCTGATATGGCGCTCGTAGAGGCCGCTAAGATATTGCGTAAGCATATCAATCCGTTTGTTCAATATTTCGAGATGGGAGAAGAAACCATCGCCGAGCAAATTGCTCTGGAGGAAACTGCGGAAGAGGCCGTAGATGAGGAACTGGCCCAGAAATTGAGTATGCCTATTCAGGAACTGGAGCTGTCGGTAAGGGCCGGAAACTGCCTTGAATCCGAAAAAATCGAAACAGTTGGAGAGCTCGTAAAAAAGTCGGAAGCCGATTTGCTGAAAATTCGAAGCTTCGGCAAGACGAGTTTGCGGGAAGTAAAAAGAAAACTTGCCGATATCGGCTTGTCTCTGGAAATGACCGATGTCCCTGATTAGTTAAAAGAGGTTTGAGCGTATGCGTCATAGAATAGCAGGAAGGCAGTTGGGACGAACAAGCGAGCACCGTTTGGCTATGCGCCGAAATCTGGTTGCTTCACTCATCCAGCACGAAACGATTTCTACAACGCCCGAAAAGGCCAAAGAGGTAAAGCCCTTTGCGGAAAAATTAATTACGCTGGCTAAAAAAGGCACATTGGCCGCCAGACGTCAGGCCATTGCGCTGCTTGGAAATCGTGACATTATAGATTATGAAGACGGCAAACCCATCAAGAAGGGCACGATAGTCGGAAAGTTGTTCAGCGAGCTTGGCCCTCGATACCTCGACAGGCCCGGCGGCTATACCAGAATCATCCGCTTGTCTTTGAGAAGATTGGGCGATAACGGCCGGCTCGTCTTGTTGCAGCTTGTAGGCGGGGAGGAAGAGCCGAAAAAGCGAACCAAAGCTGCCACTAAAAGAGCTTCTCGCAGAAAGACTAAAAAAGCTGTTAAAGCTGAAAAGGTCGCCGAGGCGGAAAAAGTTTCTGGTGAGGATGCAGAAACCGCGCAGGCCGAAGGCGAACAAAACGAATCCGAAAAGCAGCAGTAACTCATCATCTAAATTATAGGTATTACAATGGGTGCGGACGATTGTATTTTCTGTAAAATGGTGGCCGGGCAAATTCCTGTTACGAAAATTTATGAAGATGATATCGTTCTTTCTTTTTTGGATATCGGCCCCATAAGCGACGGCCATACCCTGGTAATTCCTAAGCAGCACTTTGAAAAACTGCACAAATGCCCCGCTGAGATTTTGGGTCAGGTGGCTTCGCGTCTTGGAAATATCGCCAAAGCGGTAGTGTCTGCGATGAATTCCGACGGCTATAATCTGTTGTGTAATAACGGCCGCTCGGCCGGTCAGCTTGTTGACCATTTGCATTTTCATATAATACCTCGCAATGCCGGCGATGGCGTTTTTAACCGCTGGCCCGCGTATGAGTATGAAAAGGGCAAAATAGAGGCGATTGCCGCTGAAATTCGCAAAAATTTATAATTTTTCATTGGTTCTTGATTAAGCAAACTTGTTGCTATATCATAAATTACGAAAATTGACCGCGGGGTAGAGCAGTCTGGTAGCTCGTCGGGCCCATAACCCGGAGGTCGCAGGTTCGAATCCTGCCCCCGCTATTTTAGCCAGCCGATTAGGGCTGGCTTTTTTTATGCCCGTTTTGAAATTGGGTTTGATTGGGTTTGTTTTCACCAAGTGTCCAATTCGCATTTTTCGCTGCAATTGCTTTTTGTTACTACGGTTATAAAGATTTGACTTTTTGAAAAATTGGGTTTGTTTTGCATAATTTGTTTATTTTGATTGAAGATACCCTGCGCGCAGCGGGGGCGCAGAGCCATCGAGGGCTTTTTGAAAGCGGGTAGTTATATGAACGTGTCAAAGAACCTTCCGAGAACAGACGTTCTCTCTATAATTGGACGGACCTGCGCGATTGATGCGAAAAATCCAGTATTTTTCGAGGGGCAAAAACTTATAAGTGATTACAGGGGAAGGAAAAAAAATTTTTGAGAATTTTGGATTTTTGCGACTCACTACCTGCGCAAATGATTGAAAATACCCCGCTCAAGCGCCGCGGGGGCTGTTCATCCAAGTTGCTGTTGGTTCCGTAGGCCGCGAGTGAGGGGCGTTAGTGTTACGCAACGGCGAAGCCGTGAAGTAAAATGGGAAAATGGCCGAACCGGAGGCACCAACAGCAATTAAAAAAAGGTTGTGGGGGATTGGGAAATGGGGTAAAATATTGCGAAGCGATGGCGGAGAAAAAGCATCGTGAGGTCAGTATTTTATGTTTTGGCGGCGGAGGGTAGAAACAAAACTAAAAAGACGATGAATTTCAATGAATAATCAAGGAGCATTACGATGAAGTATCCAAACCCAATAATATTCGTTCACGGCATACAGGGAGCGTGGCTGAAGAACCAATATCCCGTCGATTATCAAAATGAAATCTACTGGACAGGGATTATGAAGAAACAGTTCAGCAAGATACATTTGAGCGATATCGACAGCAGGGTCGACCGAGATATTGACAAGTTTATTTTTCCACATCAGGCGGTGGAGCTTATCTATGAATCTATCGTCGAGGAATTGCGAAGAGAGGTTACGGAGCAGACTTATATGTTTACGTATGACTGGCGCAAGGATAACCGCTATTCGGCAAAAAAGCTCGGGGAGTTTGTGGAGCTTATTTTGCAAAAGGTCAATGCTCATAAGGCCAAGGAAGCAGAAGCCATCACGAAGGTTTCACTCATCGGACACAGTATGGGCGGGTTAGTTATTAAATGGTATGTCTGCCGAATACTTAAGGGAGAAGCAGAAGAAAAGATTGATAAAATCATAACAATAGCGACTCCGTATCGTGGAAGTCTTAAGGCGGTTGAGGCGCTTTTGCCGGGGGCACGGAACTTTTTCGGGTTCGAGGCCCAGAAGGCGATGCGGAAAGCGTCGAGGACGTTGCCGGGGGTTTATCAGCTTCTGCCGACATGGGAAGAGGCGGTGGTAAACAAGTATACAGGCAAAGGTATTGGTATTTTCGAGGCAGGTGCGTGGCAAAAGAGTCTTGTTGAAAAGTTAGAGGGATTATACGGGCCGGAATTTTTTCAGAATATGCTGAGCGACGCCAAATCCTTCACGGATGAAATAAGCGGAGAGTATGAGCCTAATATTAGAAGAAGGTTTTATTATGTGTACGGGGTCGGGAGCGACACGCTGGTACAAGTGAAAGTGGATCCGGAGAATGAGAACAGGTTTGATTTTGCCGATGCTTTGTCAGACAAGGATGGCGACGGGACAGTACACGTAAAGTCATCATATGCAGAAGCTGCGGGGAATATGGCAGATGGGAAGAAACGAATCGAACCCGGAGGGCAACATGCCTATATGCCAAACCACGGCAAGGTTCAGGACTTTATTGTGAAGCTTTTCACAAACAGTAAAAATTTGGAATATTTTGATTCTAAAGTTTAGGGATGAAGTACCAACTTATTTTTCTACGCAGTTGCTTGTGTAGCCGTATGCCCGCGAGTCGGAAACAGACAGTAGTTCGCCGTAGGCGGACAGTAAAACAGTATCCGAGCAGGAGGCGGAACAAGCAATTTTAAATGTTGTGGGGGATTGGGAAATGTGGTTTTGAGCAGTTTGGCTATTCACAAGCGGGGCAAAGTTGCCCGTCTATGACTCTATAGCCAATAAGTTTTTTGCTCCCAGCTTGGTAGGGGGGGCAGTCTTTTGCCTCCATCTCAAGGCGGACAGCATCTTTTCGGCCGCGAACATCTGCCAGTTCGGACGCTTCAGTTCCATCCGGTAGCCCGTAACCCCACCAGTGCTTTTGCTGCTGACTCGCTTCGATTCTTTGCTGCTGGGCAGCTACCAACTCGTCCTCCTGCTTTGCCAGTGAGTCCAATTCCACCTCTAAACAGTTACAGTCATAATTTTTATACTGGCCTGCTGAATTATGTGAGGCGGTAATTTGAGAAGGCGGCGTCGGCGTATCCGTGCATCCCGAAATAAGCGAGCACATAATGAGTGAAAGAGCTGCTGCTTTTGGTGTTTTTTTCATTTTTCTATCCTCATTAAAAAACCTGGCAATCTCATTTATCTTCGACTTCTCATAAGCCGAGTATTAGCAAAATGTTGCTTTTTAGCCCAAAATTACCGGGGGAAATCGGCGTTAGATTTGAGTGAAATTTTAAGGGTTGCGGGGAATAGTTTCGTATTGCGTAAACGAGTCGAGCGGGGGGCGGGACAAGCAGATTTTGCGTTGAAAATTGGGAGATTTTGGGGGAGAATTGCCGG
Source organism: uncultured Pirellulales bacterium (assembly GCA_964468375.1). Taxonomy (GTDB): domain Bacteria; phylum Planctomycetota; class Phycisphaerae; order Sedimentisphaerales; family Anaerobacaceae; genus CAYXUW01. The sequence continues at coordinate 5,070 of CAYXUW010000122.1, forward strand.
CAGGGCGGAGGGACAAAAATGTTGCCAAATACTGGTAAAAATGTTATAAATTTAACCCGCTGCGGGATTCTTATATATTGAGGACGGACTTTTCAGGCCGGCCTTTTTAATGATAGATACCGACGGCACTGCCTCCAGAAAATCGAGGGGGGCGGCTAAATCCTAATTCTGTTAAGCGGCAGTTATTATTAAAAAATAAAAAGGGACACAATCGATGCTTATTTTAGGGATATGGGACGGACATGATTCCGGTATTTCGTTATTAGAAGGTGACAGGATTGTTTTTTCCATTAACGAAGAACGGCTTTCCAGAAGAAAGCTGGAAATAGCGTTCCCTGAAAAATCGATAGAATACGCCCTGGAATATGCAGGCGTTAAAAAAGAGGATATAAATGTTATAGCAGTTTCGACATCAGAATTTGCTAAGACGTTATGGAGGGTGTTTCCATTTCTGAAGGAGAGTTACTACTTAATACGCAGAAAGAAGAAGGACTATTCGGCACTGCTTTCTCTTAAAAAGAGCTTGAAATACAAAATAACCGAGCTTCAGCTCGACCCGGTGTCAAAATGTATAAGCAAGTTCGTAATAAACAATAAACTAAAGAAATTGGGCTTTAAGAATTACAGGTTATTGTTTTACGACCATCACCTTTGTCATGCGGCCAGCGCTGCTTTTACGAGCGGTTTCGATAAATCTTTAGTAGTCACAATAGATGGAATCGGAGACAGCCTATCAGGAACTATAAGCAAATTTGAAAAGGGGAAACTGGAGAGATTAAAGA
>CAYXUW010000123.1:0-5834 GCA_964468375.1 uncultured Pirellulales bacterium
CCGACAGCAAGCGTTTTGTGTATGGAGCAATGAAAGGTGACAAATGGTTCGTTGTCTTGGACGGTAAGGCCGGGCTGGAGTCTGGATACGATAATGTTGGCTATTTCCTCTTCAGCCCCGACAGCAGTCGTCTTGTGTATGCGGCGGGAGAAGGCAACAGGCAGTACATGGTGATAGATGGCCGCGCCGGAGAAGTGTACGAACGAGCGGGCGAGCCGGTATTCAGCCCGGACGGAAGACACCTTGCGTATCTCGCTGCGATAAAAGATACAGAGCGGGGTAAAGAGCGATGGTTCGTCGTGCTGGACAGCAAGGAAGGCAAGAAGTATGACGGGGTGAACAGTCCCATCTTCAGCAAAGATAGCAAGCATATTGCTTACAGCGTCATGAAAGGTCTCAAGCGCATGATGGTAGTGGATGGCAAGGAAGGACCTGAGTATGACGGCATTGACGTATACAGCGTCGCTCTAAGCCCCGATGGCGAAAGCTCTGCATATACAGCAAATAAGGGCGGCAAATGGTTCGTGGTGTGGAACGGCCAGGAGGGGCCGAAGTATGACGGCATCCGCATGAACAGCGTCGTTCTCAGCCCCGACGGTGAAAGCTTTGCATATGCAGCGAATAAGGGCGGCAAATGGTTCGTGGTGTGGAACGGCCAGGAGGGGCCGGAATATGATGGAATTGCCGTCGGCAGTCCTGTCTTTAGTCCCGATGGCAAAGACCTTCTGTATGCGGCAGCTAAGGACTACAAGTGGTTCCTGGTGTTAAACGGCGAGCCGATAGAGTACGATTACGACGACATCGGCGACACCTTTTTGTTCAGCCCGGACGGCAAGCATTTTGTCCATACAGCTCTAAAGGACGACAAGTGGTTCTTGGTAGTGGATGACCAGGCTGGGCCACCATACGACCGCATCTCTAAGCCGGCCTTTAAAGACGATGGAATAGAATATCTGGCTGAACGTGATGGCTGGCAACTGCGCTGCCGGCAGAGTTTCCCGCAAAGCGGCGCCGGCGAAACGGTCGAGGAAAAAATCGGAAGCACGCCTGGACCATAATACCACGCTTAGGAGACGGATTGCCCTAACTGCCCTTATGCGGGAAATGACGAGAACTTATGCACAAATGACAAATCCGAAAGACGAGATGCCCGGATATTAAAGGCGGATGCAAGCAGGATAATGTGATGTGAGTTTCCTCAGTCCCGTTTTGAGAGTGACATATTTTGACACTGTCGTTTTTTATAACAGTGATAACTCCTTTATTTTCTGTATCTTAAAAACTCGAGGCGTGAGTCAATCCATATTTCTACGAGGGAATTAGATTTTATTAAAAAAAACAAAAAAAACTTGACATAATCAGATTTTCTGAAACAATCGGCAAGCTGCGGGCTTTACATATAGTGATATAATTGAACTGTATTTTTGATTAGTTTGCTTTGTGAGGAAGAAGGGAAACAGGATTAAGACTACAGAGCAACATATCATCTCGAGGAATAAAACGGGGGGCATAGTCAATTTTCAGAGAGGGTGTACCATGAGACGAACGCCAAATGCGGTCAGAGTTTGTGCATACGTCGATAGGATTATGAATACGATAGTTTTTGAGTAAATAATGGTTTTTGGGGTAATTATGAAAGGAGGTGAATTATGAAAAAATTACTTTGTTTATTAGTTGTTGCTGTATTGGCGATTCCAACCGTCGCCCAGGCCTCATACTCATCAGGCAGCTGCGGCAACTACTGGTATACACACTGGGTTGGTTCTGGGTCAGCTAACTTTAACTGTACAGGCAGTAGCAGTTTCAGTGTTAGTTTCAGCGGTGCAAGTTTTGTTACAGGTTTAGGCTGGAGTACCGGTTCAGGTAGAACAATAAACTTCTCAGGCAGCGCCAGCGGCGCTAACTGGGGCCCCGGTGTCTATGGGTGGTATAGAAGCCCACTCACAGAATATTATATTGGGAAAGGTTCAGGTTCTTACCAAGGCTCCTATTCATGTAATGGCAGGTCATATACCTTGTATGTAGACCGGCGATATGGCCAACCTTCCATTGACGGCACTGCAGATTTTGACCAGAACAATGCCAGCGGGTCTCGTAGTGGTCCGGTAGATATGGGCTGCCACTTTAACGCGTGGAGCAGTATGGGACACGGCCCAGGCAGTCAAGCCTACCAGGTAGTAATGATAGAAGGTTGGAGTGGCGCTAGTGGGAGCGGTAGTGTAACACTCGGCGGCGGTGGTTCAACGAGTACTACTACCACAACAAGCGGCGGCAGCACAACCACTACCAGCGGTGGTGGCGGCACACCGTACAGACTCAGAGCACGCAGTACAGATGGTGCGGGACGGGTCAATTTAAGAATAGACAACCAGACAATAGCCACTTTCACCTTAGGAACAAGTATGGGTGATTACACCGCTTCCAGCTACCTTACTGGTGGTATTAACGTTGAGTTCTTCAATGACACCAGCGGCAGAGATGTCCAGGTAGACTACCTTTCAGTAGATGGTGATTGGCGTCAGGCCGAAGACCAGAGCTACAATACGGCTGTCTGGCAGGATGGTTCCTGCGGCGGCTCGTACAGCGAGTGGATGCACTGTAATGGTGTAATCGGCTTCGGCAACACCCCAGGCGGTGGTGGATCAACTACTACCACAAGCGGCAGCACTACCACAACTACAAGCAGCTGGTGGTGGGGCGGTTGGTGGTAATAGACAACTTTGAAAAATTTTCCGTCTAAGTCAGTTGAAAGTAAAAGGCTGCCCGATTGTTAATCGGGTAGCCTTCTTTTTTGACAAAACTTATTAGTTTACCTATACTTAAGGTGTATTTTACAAAAATGATAAAGTATAAGGGATAAATTAAGATGATTAGCATCGTAAGAGTTCTTAAACTTTTTCTCCTTTGTTCCCTATTTTTTATTGCCTGCGACCAGCCAAAAAGCGAAAGGAAAGAACCTTTCCTTACAAAGAAGATTGAAATAGCTCAAAGACCATTGATTTTATTCGATGCCTTCAAGGAACAGGTCTGGTCTATTAAAGATACCGGCTTTGCAGGTTATTCTTCATTAAATCTTTTTCTCAAAAACCTTGGCTATCGTACGGAGGAAAATCACAGGCCATATGAAGAAGCGCTTGCAGGTCTCGGCCCGGGGACGCTTCTGGTAATAGGTGTGGCTATGGAAGCTGAGTTTACCGAGGACGAAATAGAATCAATCCTCGACTTTGTATATCGCGGAGGAAACATACTGGTTATTGCTGAACATGAAAATAAGTATAACTCTTCGGATTTTTTAAGGCCAATTATAAACGCGGGGGGCTGGGAAATAAACGATGACCGTGTTATTGACGATAAAGGTGCTCTTCCAGATACTAACGGCAGATGGATAAGAACTCTTTTGCCTTCTGAGGAATACGGGCCCGTCCTGCTTTGTGCGGCGACTCTAACAGCACTTCGAGATGATGTGTGCGAGGTTCTTCTTACGTCGTTATATGGTGGTCATGTTGTTGCAGGGCTGGGTAAATTTGGAAAAGGCAAAATAGCGGTCGTAACGGACTCGGAATTTTTATGGAACGCGAATCCTGATTATAAGTGGCTGGATGATTACACATTTGCCTTCAATGACTTAAATACCCGCGCATTTATAAAGGATTTAATTGTTAAGATTCACCCGCTCAAAGGCATGAGCAAATCGTATGATCTTCCTTCTCCTCGTAATTTACAGGGCTCAAAAAGAGTTTTTATGTATGGCAATGGAGGAGATTTCGAAAACTATTCGAAATTTTTAACAGCATTAACTGATGCAGACATATCAGTTTTCAAGTATCAAGAAGGGATAAAGGTGTCACCAGAAGACAGAGTTATTGTGATTACCCCCCTGATGAAAATTCCGCAGCAGGTTATAGACGAGCTGTCTAAATCCGCGAAGATGGTTCTGTTTGGCGATATGTACTCCAGACTTGAGAGTTATGCAGATTCATGGGAGCTCTTTTTCAAACCTCATGGAATATATCCTGTTCCTTATCCTGCCAATGAGCTTGCCGAAAAATACAGTGTCAGTCTTCTCCCTTTTTTCGGCGTGAATTTCGATAATAACGAGAATGGAAATATTTTATATGTTCCTGTTTTTTTCAACGGTCAGCGACTCTACCTTCACAAAGCTTGTGCTGTAAAACTTTTAAAAGAAAATGAAAAAACAAGATTAAGCCTTGAAAATTCTGAAGGAACATTTGCCTGTGGTGCAGGATTTGGTTTAAACCATCCCCTGAAAAGCATGGACCCGAACGACATGAAAAATCCTGATTTTTTAGTTGTTACCGACAGTGTTTTCGCAATAGGGGATTCCGATATCATAACCAACGTTTTCTTCCATGAAGCAGAGCATGCAGGTATTATTGATGAGATTATTAAGTTCTTAAAATACTGATAGAAACAAAATAATGTTTAAAAGATTATCGCAAATACTTGGTCACTCTTTTATCATATTCGCCATAGTTGGTTTTGGGGGAATGGTCACAAATCTTTGCATTTTTTTTGTTTTCGCGGATATTCTGAATTTATGGGCAAACGGTGTTGCTGTTATGGCCTTTTTGATAGCCGGTACACAGAATTATGTTTTGCATCATAAATGGACTTTTGGAAAAGTTATGAGTGGCGTGAGACTGTCTTTTTACGGGTGGGTTAAATTTAATCTGACCACTTTAGCAGGACTTGGAATCAATCTTGTTGTATTAAATCTTATATTGTACTTTTATGACGTTCCTTATAAAGTAATTGCGCAGTTTTGCGGGGTTGCTTTTGGAACAGTTTTCAACTATCTGGGTTCAAGGCTTTTTGTCTTTAAAAAGAGCAACTTCAAAAGAGAAAATGTAAACTGTTAATAGAATCAATCTTTCCGCCCTGTAATTTTATATAGTGCGTATTTATAATCCTCGCGGTAATATTCTTTTATCAATTCATGATTGTAGCGATTTAAAATATCTTCCGTAAATCCTCTTTGTTGAGGGTCTTGCACATTGGACCAATAATTATAGTCAACGAACACGCCGCCCCTGAACCGCTCAAGTAGCTTATTAACAGTTCCGGGATTATAAGTTTCAACTGAGCTCTGGAGAGCACTTTTTTTATGTAGAAGAAATATATTAGGGGTGTGGGTGAAAATTATCGAATTTTCAGGAAGTAACCTGGCAAACCCTACTGCGTACTTATGGCCCGTTCTTGCCTGCCAGGCTTCTCGCCCTTCCGCCCTGACAAAAGGCATAAACCAAGTAAAGTTAAATATAACAAGCAATATCAGAATTAATGCTATTGGTTTTATTCTCTTTTCTAAAAGAATTCTGATGAAAGAAATACCTAAGCCGACAAAAATCGAGATAGGAGCATACGATAATATAGAGAAGCGAATGTCCTGCCCAAATTCATAGCTGCCGGCATAGAAAAACAAAAACATTCCCCAGAACACCAAAAACCAGCTCAACAAGAATACCTTTTCTTTTATATAATCTCTGTATTTGTAAAATAATAATCCCGTAATTGAAAATATCGTAAACAGCAACGGAAATGCCTCGTTATTTAGATAGAAAATTGAATTAGTGCGAAAATTATGAGAAAAATAGCCCAAGGAGAACTTTGGTCCAGAGGCCCCCCAGCTCTGGTCCTTCATAGCATATGTATGCAGTACAATAGCTGAAGACAACAAAAGCAAAAGAACGCCGAATATATACAGTTCTTTTCTTTTGAGTATCCCAATATCTTTGAGCAGGAATAGCAACCCGATTACAAGAACTATTAAGAAGCTCTCTGCCCTGAAGTTAAAAGAAAACGCTACAGCAGTA
>CAYXUW010000124.1:0-5610 GCA_964468375.1 uncultured Pirellulales bacterium
CGAGCGCAAGAGGGCGGAGGAGAAGATTGGGGAAAGCGAGTTGGCCGATATGGTCAGGCGTGCGATAGCGGAGCTTCCGGCGAGGCAAAGCAGGGCGGTGGTGCTGCGATACCTTGAGCAGCGGGATTACAAAGAGATTTCTGCGGAACTGGGCTGCACCGAGGCCGGGGCAAGGTCAAATGTATCCAAGGCGCTTGCCGGTTTGAAGAAGAAGCTGGCGAGTTTGACAGAACAGGTGTGATTAAAATGAAAGATATTAAAGAAATTCTGAAAGCTATCGGCAGTGAAAATGTTCCGGACGATGTGCACAAAATCGCAGAGGAAACAGCAAGGAATTTTAGTGAAACACAAACAAGACATTATGTTTTGTGGGAGAATATTATGAGAAGCAGAATGATAAGATTAGCCGCTGCGGCGGTGATAATAATAGCGGCAGCAGTTGGCGTTAGTCAGTTTTTCGGCGGGACGGTTACATTTGCTAAGGTCATTAAGCCGATACTTAATGCCCGGACAGTTGTTTTTGATTTTATTGTTGGTGATGAGAAAACTGGAGCGGTTATACACGATATAGTCGCAGGTTCGAGAATCAGAAGGACATTCTCAAATATGGACACTATCCTAATAATCGACCTCGACAATGCCAAAATGCTTTCATTAGATCCGAAGAGTAAAGTCGCAGTATATATTGACATAAAGGGGCCCCTCCAGGAACAAACAAAAAGCTTCTTGGAATTTGTCCGAAATAGTGTTACCAACTTAGAAGATATGCCGGTCTTGGAACTTGGACAGCGGGATATTGACGGACGCAAGGCAATCGGCTTTTTCGTGGCAGACAAACCACATTTAGAGCTTACAATATGGGCCGACCACCAGACAGCATCGCCCATTCGCATCGAACTGCGGATGGGACAGTCGCTTTATACTCTCAAGAACATTGAGTTTGATGTACCTGTAGAAGACGGGCTGGTCAGTATGGACGTGCCCAAGGGATATACGTTGTACAAGGAAGAGATTGGCATGGGTGAATTTACAGAGGCCGATTTCATCGAAACCTTGCGTATATGGGCGGAGTATCTGCTGGATGGCTGGTTCCCGGAGAGAATAAGTGTTAAGGATTTGATGGATCAGACCACTATAATAGGGGATGAGATTAACCAGCTAGATATTTCGGATGAGCAGAAGGTGCAGCTTGGTACGAGCTTCGGACGAGGTGTTGTATTCTTTCAACAACTCGACCCAAGTCGTATGGACTGGCACTATGGGGGTAAGGGCGTAAAATTAGGCGATGCTGAGACAGCTGTCTTCTGGTATAGGCCAAAGGGGTCGGAAACGTATCGAGTGATTTACGGCGATTTGAGTGTTGAAGACGTTGCAGCAGATGAACTGCCGGGCAGCGAGGATTAGACGATGAAAACGAGGAGACTCGTAATAATAGTCTTGGCTGCTTTTGGTTCCTGGGGTTGTTTTACGGCCGGTGCATCGCCGACTGATTCCTATAAATCTGTTTTGGGCAGAACATTTGATTTGGCGGGAGAGCGCTCGCGGGAAGTGCAGCAATTCCAAATGGAATCCCGGCTTATCCACTACGCTCCGGACGGCACACGGGTGAGCACCGATGTTTATAAGCTGCGATTAAAATGCGTACCAGCTCAGTCGCCGGGTGCGGGAGATAGATATACCTGCCTTGATTTTACGGTGAAGATAGGAAGTGGGCCGGAAGTGTCTATTCCTGCTCTTAAGAACTGGTCGCATGTTTTTAATATGGTACCTACGATTAAAGATGGAAGGATGCAGCTGTTCGGTATTGACCAGGCGAAATTCGATAATCTTAAGGACGCCAACGGAAAGGCGATACCGCAGGGGAATGCTTATCACGTGTATAACGCTTTCATCGATTTTCACAGTTTCTGCAATGTCTTTGCCGGACGGACTTACATGGGTAAAGGTATTCAGGACTTAAAGAAAATCGGCGAAAAAATTGTTCACGAATCAGCTTTCAGTGAGCCGCCGGTAGATGTCGAAGGCAATGTTGCCAAGGGTTCGTTTTTCAAGAACGGCGAGATAACGCTCGAGTTCAAAGGGCTTTGTCTGGTGGATAACGCTGCCTGTGCGATAGTTACCGTGGATTCCGGTCAAAGCTCATTTAATATGATAATGAGTCCCGGCACGGATATGGAGGAAAGGGCGGTTGGAAGCTCGCATTATAAGGGCGATATCTGTATAGACCTTGCCACGAAGTGGGTAAAAAGAGTAACTCTTGATGAGCTTGTCATCTCTGAGTCTACGATGGTTGCGACTGGAAGCAAGAAAAATGAGGTCATTGAGCGGAATATCACAATTCGCTGTATCAAATAAATGAATGGATTAGCAATTAAGGCCGGGTGTTTTGCCCGGCCTTTTTTTATGCGCAAGAGTTGGAACTGGCGGGAAAGTTTTATTTTATTTATACTAAAACAGGCGGCCTAGTTGTTATATAAGTGAAAATCAATTGATTTGGTTTTGGAAAGCGGCTTCTATGCTGCAGGACAAGGTATTTATATGGAAGTTTAATCGGGGCGAAAAAGAAGCCCTGCGATGCATCTATGAAAAGTACAAAGATGATTTGGTAACGCTGGCGGCAGCTTTGCTGAGTGATGTGAGTTTAGCTGAGGATGTCGTGCACGATGTTTTTGTCCGTTTTCTCAAATCTTCCGGGAAGTTTCGGCTTACCGGCAGCCTGAAGGGTTATCTGGCGACGTGCGTCGCAAATAACGCGCGCAACAGAAACAAAGCAAAGCAAAAGCACACAGGTTACGGGCTAGATGATGCAGATAAAGTTTTATCTGATCCAAATAATCCTGATGCTACGGTGATATTTGGTGAAGAGCTGAGTCGATTAAGTTCGGCACTTGCGCGACTTCCGTATGAACAGAAAGAGGTTTTGCTTATGCGTTCGTATAGCGACTTGAAGTTCAGGACTATCGCAAAGTCGCTTGGCGTTTCGATTAACACAGCACAGGGCAGATACAGGTATGCGCTGCAGAAACTGCGGTCAATGTTAGATGGCGAGGTGGAAAAATGAAACCGACAGATGATATGGGCAAGCTGATTAAGAAATTACATATAGAAGCCAGTTCTGAATTGGACAGGAAAGTTCATAGCGATATTTCCGATGCTATTGCCAAGCCGGAACCGGCTGTTAGAACGAATATATGGCGAATGAAGTTGACTGTTGCTGCTGCTATTATCGTCGCCTTCGGTGTCGGCTTTTTCATCGGCCAGAAATCACGACCGACAGAGTCGGAGATTTACTTGGCAGATGTTGCCAGTCATACTCCTGCAATGTCAGCGTATCAGACCGACGAAAGCGGATTTTGGCGGCAGAAAGTTTTGGCTGCAATACAGCCGAGGCCTTATACACAAAACCGGTTTGACCAAATCGGATTGCTTAAAACCTACAGGCAATATCTAAAGGAGAAAAATTATGACTAAGAAAAATCTTATCAGTTTCTTACTTATCGTTTTATATGTCGCGGTTACTTTTTTTATAGGCTGTATACCTGAGGACACGCTTCAATGGTCTGTGGACGGTTCAGTCGGAATCTACAGTAAGGGCGGTGCACTTTTCCTCGTGGACGGCAGCAGCGGCTCTCTGACTCAAATAGCTCCCAAAGAAACTACTACGCTCTGGCCTGCTATTTCGCCTGACGGCAGATTTATTGCTTACGGCCAGAGGATACCTGTTGAAAACTTCGACGAGGCTCTAAGTCTTTTGCCGCCGAATCAAATCAAAATACTTCAAACCCATGCTGCTATAGTGAAAGAGGGAATACAAAAAAAAGGCAGTGTTGAGTTGTCTTCTGACGGTATTCTCAAATCTTACAATGAGGAATACCGCAGCTGGATAGTTCATTATCTTTTCAAGAAACTTGACGATGACGGCGCAATTACCAAGAGACTTGGAACTGAAGCTGTTGAGAAGGCCCTTAAAGAACCGTTGAATTACTACAGACTGATTCTAATGCCATCGGATGACTTAAATAAAAAAACCGTTGTTGCTGTAAGTATCCTGAATATATGGAAAATTTCTTTCTCGCCCGACTCCAAACTTATAGCTTATGTCACCGACCGTATCAAAGGCGATGTATTCGAATACGGTTTCGACTTATATATTGCTTCGCCAGCCCAGAAAATACCCGCTGCGCTTGTTGCCCAGGCCGCTGCAATAGGTTGTGACTTTCGCCCCGATGGCCAGACTATTGCTTACCTGAAACCGGAAAAAGAAGAATTCGAAGACCAGGATTTTCTGCCCGGTTCACTCGTCGAAAAAGTTATTGCCAAGCCGAATGGAGAGCTCATAGTGGAGCCCGCCGATCCTGAGAAAGAAACTGGCTTTGCCACACACATATGCACAGGTTCTGAGAAAGAACTTACAGGTGTACTTTATTGCTCCTGGATGGTGGTGCAATACGCCGACGATAGTCGTATCTTTTTCTCTTCAGCGAAGATGTCACTGCCTACGAGCAAAATCGATGAAGAGAAAAACTCTCTGTTCTGCTGTGATATTCTTACAGGTGCTGTCAGTGAGATTCTTCCGGAAACCGCCCTTGACTTCACGCAGGGCAATTGTCATCTGTTTGCACCCTCGCAAGACAGCCGAAAGATTCTTCTTCCGGGAAATAAGAACACGCTCGGCATATATGCGCTCGGGCAAGACTCTGATTCGTCAAAAATACTTATAGATAAAGATGAATCCTTTGGAGACGACTCGCCGCCTGAGCTTATTTCGAATTGGAAGGGCAAGGACCAGATCTCCTGCCTCGTTGCTGAAAACTCCAAGTATCTAAACGACGACCCAAACGCTCCTCACGAACGAAAAGAGGTGGTTATTCTCGATACTAAGGGGAAACTCGTGCAGGTTCTCAGTAAAGACTGGCCGGATGAGCTGCTTGATTATTAGTTTCAGGAGAAAGGAGAAATTTTATGGACATCAATACGCTCAAGGCGTTCTTTTTGTGGTGCACTATTATTAACGGGGCAATGCGGCTTTTCATACACGTGATGCGCATCTTTGCCGACGATTGGTGCTACTCGGTCCACAAAAAGTTATTCAATGTCTCCCGGGAAACTTACAACACAATGATTTACGCGTTTGTTATGTTCTATAAGATTTTATGGATTGTCTTCAATCTCGTCCCCTGGCTGGCCCTGCTAATCATTGCTTAACCAGAGACAGCTTTACAGATTCCATGCCTTTGCGAAGGCCTTGAAGCTGCGGTCGTAAGTTTTCTCGACGTCGTCAGGGAAACAGCAGGCAGGAAGCTCTTTCACAGCCAAGTGTGACTTTATACATTCGCAGCATACCCCCTTTTTGCCGCATGGATATGTACAATTGCAATTTTTCAGGTTCTGTTCTTTTTTGCATTCCATATTTAGAAGTTTCCTTATACAGCACAGACTGCAAGCTACACAGATTCTATCTGACTGTGTTTAATTTGTAAAGGCAGATACTAAGCGGCGGAACACTCAATTTACTGGAGATACCGGTGACCGGCTTTTCTTCAATCACTACCTGCGGTGGTTTGCCTGGCTCGTTGTAGGCCTTAGGGTCTGAGTGGGCAATAAGCCAGA
>CAYXUW010000125.1:0-5519 GCA_964468375.1 uncultured Pirellulales bacterium
CCGTCGGTCAGCTCGATAAAATGGTTCACCGCCGCTAAATCAGCCGTTCCGTCGGCTGTCGGGATGGCAACCTTCCAAAATAACGAGGCGTCGAACGAGCTCTTTTGGTGGATGGTAAAGGAAAGTGGCCAGCCCCAGCCGCCGGCTAACGTCGGTCTGATGCAGTTAGGTAAATTAGTGAACTTCGCTCTTTTGCCTGAATTCGATACCGTGCGTAAGTATTTCGGCGTGTCCGCCTTTTACGGAATCAGTAAACCCGACGGCTTCTTCTTCGAGCTGAAGTATCTAAACCCCCAGGCAACCGAATAACAAGCTGCAAGCAATTAGTGTATAACCTTATTCAGCGGATAAGTAATTATCCCCGTCGCCCCCGCCCGCTTCAAAGCAGGAACCAGCGACCGCTCGATTTTACCCTCGATAATCACTTCTATCGCCAGGTAATCGGAATCTGCCAAGCCCGAAACAGTAGGACTTTTCTCAGCGGGCAGAACGCTCAAAATATTCTCTAAATCGCTCTTCTTTACATTCATCTTCAAGCCGACCCTGTTGCGGGCGTCGATTGCTGCATTAAGCAAAACGGCGATATCTTCTATCTTCTCCCGCTTAAATTTATCCGATTCCCAAACCTTCTGGTTCGCAATAAATTTCGTCGTAGAGGTTATTAGGGTGTCTATGACCCGCAGGTTGTTTGCCGCAAGTGATGTTCCTGTTTCGCTAAGTTCCACTATCGCATCCACCAGCCGGGCTTTCACTTCGGTGGCGCCCCAACTGAATTCGACTGTTACATTAATATTTTTATCAGCAAAATATCTTTTTGTAACATTTACTAATTCAGTTGCAACTATGCCGCCCTTCAGGTCGCTCGGCTTAGTGACCTTCGATTCGTCAGGAACAGCCAGGACCCATCTGGCTGGGTTGCTTGTGGATTTGCTGTAGGCAAGCTCGGCAACCTCGGCCACATCCGATTCATTTTCAACTATCCAGTCGTAGCCGGTAATACCGGCATCGATAATGCCATCCACTACATACCTGCTCATCTCCTGAGCTCGCAGACAAATCAGCTGGATTTGTTCATCGTCTATGCTGGGATGAAAGCTTCTTTCAGAATGAGCGATACTGAATCCTGCTTTGCCGAAAAGCTCGATGGTCGCTTTCTGCAAACTGCCCGTTGGAATACCTAATTTTAGCGTTTTCTCCGACATATCAAACAGCCGTTCCTTCCTTATCTGTATTTTTTGCCTTATTTCTTTCTTTTTTTGGTTTTTGTTTCTGTTTTACGAGCGGCTTTCCTTTTCCTGCCCGATTCGCTCCGTCGCCGCAGAAGATAGTAAAACTCGTATGCTTTGTCCGCTGAAATCCGTCTGGCTAAAAAGCCTTCTATCCCTGCCTCGTCAGCCTCCGGATGAACTAATTCGTTGCTCCGCAGGTATTCTATCATCTTTTTCGTAAGAGGAATTGCGTGTCCCTGCAGAGCTGTAAGCATACAATAATCGACCACAAACCGATTGACTCCGTCTATCTTCTCCAGAGTCGTCCTGGCAGCGCGTTTGCTCATCTTATGCATCGCTTCTAAGCTAACCATATTATACTTACTGAAGACACTCCTTAAAGCCGTAGTAAGTGCCGAAGCTACTCCTCGCGTGGCAGGTGTATCCTCGCCCAAGACTTCGACAATCTCTTCTACCCGGGAAACTCGCAGCTCGTTCCAGTCAACAAAGTAATCTGAAAGCTTCTTAATCGCGGATTGTGTTGCTGATTCGCTTAACTCAGAGCCGGCGATGGCATATACAAGAGCGTCTATTATTGTCTCATATACGGCTTTTTGAACTTTTTGTTTACGTTTCAGTGAACGGTGCAGCTCGCCCACTTTTTTCGAATACTCTTTGCTGTCTTTCATCCCGTTAGATATCTCCAAAGAATATGGGTTAAAACCCGCAAGACAGCAAGTCGCCGATGACGGCCTGCTGTCGACTATCGAATCGAACTGCGCTTACCAACATACAGTCAGCTTTACTCCCCGTCAATGGAATTGTCCTTTTCCCGCTCACGTGCAGTCTCATCTATCAATTTCATTATTTCCAGAGTCTTTTTGAATTTGTCATCCATCTTAAATCGCAAAGAAGGGCAGAATTTGCTCTGCAATCTGTCGGACAGCAGCGATTGTATTCGGCTCTTCGCGTGTGTTATCGCCTCATAAGTTCTGTTATGAGCGGCCTCGTCTTTGCCGAAAATGCTCAGATATACGTCCGCATTGCGCAGGTCGGCGGTTATCTCAACCCTTGTTACGCTCACAAAGCCCTCAATGCGCGGGTCGCTCAGATGATTGGCTATGGCATCACTGACCGCCTCTTTTATCACGCGAGCAAACTTTTCCTGCCTTCTCGTTGCCATTATAGTTAAAGAGCAATTGGTTTAATGGCTGCTATTTCAAAGGGCCCTTGCTACTTCAACGATTTTATAAAAGTCGAAAACGTCATCCACTTTAACATCGTCGAATTTCGCTATCTTTATACCGCATTCCAGACCCGCTTTGACCTCTCGAACATCGTCTTTAAAGTGCTTAAGGGACTCGATGTCTAAGCCGTCTCTGATTACTACATTATCACGTATCAGGCGGACTTTGGCATTCTTAGTAACCACGCCGTCGCTGATGTAACAGCCCGCGATTGTGCCGATTCTCGAAATCTTAAAAGTGGTTCTCACTACAGCCCTGCCGATAGATTCCTCTTTTTCCTCCGGCTCAAGCAGACCGACCATAGATTTTTGCAAATCTTCGGTTATTCGATAGATTATATCGTAGAGTCTTATCTCAACCCCTTTGGCTTCCGCAATCTTGGCCACGCGTTCTTCGCTGACTACGTTAAAACCGATAATGATGGCGTTCGATGCCTCAGCCAGAACAACGTCGCCTTCTGTAATTCCGCCCGGTGCCGCATGCAGAATTCTTATTTTCACCTCGTCGGTGCTCAGCTCGGATAATACTTTACCAGAACGTCCACCGAACCCTGAACATCGGCGCGAATAATAAGACTTAATTCCGCTATTTTGCCGGCCTCTATCTCGCTAAACAGGTTATCCAGCGTTACCTGCGTTCGTTTCGCTAGCGAATTTTCACGTGCGAGCACCTGGTTTTCCTCGGCGGCAGCTTTGGCTCTGTTGATGTCGTCCAAAATATAAAACCTGTCACCGGCCTGCGGAACGTCGCTAAGACCCGTTATTTCCACAGGCATAGAGCTTGAAGCTGTCTTAATCTTCCTGCCGAAACTGTCCTTTAGGCTTTTTATTCTGCCGAACGCACCGCCGGCAAGCACCACGTCGCTTTTGCCCAGTTGACCTTCTTTGATTAAAAGAGTGGCTACTGGACCGAGATGCGGTGACATCTTTGCCTCCACCACCCAACCGGTCGCAGATACCTTATTGTCCGCTTTCAGGTCGAGCAGCTCAGCTATATAATCGAGGTGCTCAAGCAAATCGCTGATGCCCTCACCGGTAACCGCACTGGTTTTTACGACCTCCGTCTCTCCGCCCCATTCCACCGGAGATAGCTCATGCTCAGCCAGCTGCGAGTAAATTCGATTTATATTGGTCCCGGGCAAATCTATTTTATTCAGTGCCACAATAATAGGAACGCCCGCTGCCTTGGCGTGATGTATGGCCTCAATTGTCTGAGGCATCACGCCGTCGTCGGCCGCGACCGTCAGAACCACGACGTCGGTCATATTGGCGCCTCGCGCACGCATCGCCGTAAATGCTTCGTGCCCCGGCGTGTCGAGGAACGTTACTTTTTTATCGTCCCACCTGACCTCTGACGCGCCGATATGCTGGGTAATGCCCCCCGCCTCGCCTGCGACTATCTGAGTCGACCTTATCTTGTCCAGCAAGCTCGTCTTGCCGTGGTCGACGTGCCCGAGCATAGTTGCTATCACCGATCGCTTCTCGAGATTCTTTCCGGGACGGTCCTCAAACTCAGCCCGTATCTGCTCTTCAAGCGTGGTTTTATGCTTTATGGTTAATTCCGTGCCGAATTCCAGAGACACCAGTTCCGCAACCTCGGCGCTTATCACCTGATTAGCCGTGGCCATTATATTCTGTTCAATCAATTTACTTATGATATCTGCCGTTTTAACCGCCAGAACCGCGGATAAATCTTTTACGGTAATCGGTTCGCTTATAGCCGCCTTTTCCGGCCTGCTGACTTCGGCAGCCCCAAGCCGGGACTTGCTGATGATTTTACGGGTCGGCCTTAAACGAGGCCCTTCGCCCCGAGCCGCATCGAGCCGGGCCTGCCTCTCCTCAATGTCTCTTTGGCGCCACCTGCTGGATTTGGGCTTTCTTACCGCTTCCCCTTCTTCTTTATCCCGCCGACGTCCGTATGTTCTTTCTTTGTGCCGCTTTGCTGCCCGCCCCTTCCGTTTTGTTGAAGTTTCTTCTTCTTCACTATACATCAACGGTTCAGTAGCCGGCTCATCGTATCTCGGCCTCGGACGCGGCTTTGGTCTCGGCCTCGGCGGTTCCGTCGGTTCGGGCGCTTCGACGCGAATTACTTTCGGGCCGCTCAGCTTAGCGGGTTTGGGCTTTTCTAACATCGGCCCTGCTGGCAGCACCGGTTCCGGCTCTTTTTCCTCGGGCTTCTCGCTCGGCTTCGCCTCCTTCTCGGCCGCAGCGACCTTTTTTTTGCTCTTTTTGGCTCCCGCCGCCGGTTTTTCCTTCTTAGCTTTCTTGGGCTCCGCTTTTTTCGCCTTGACCTCTTTCGTTGTCCGTTTTTTCTTCGGCTTTTTAACTCTGACCTTCTTCAGGTCAACTTTATCCGCCGTCTCCACCGTTGTCGAATGCTCACCCTCGCTGAACCACTCACGTATAGTCTCCGCCAGACCGGCCGAAATCGACGCCATATGATTCTTAACGTCAAGACCCTCATCCTGGCACTTCTTCACGATAGCGGTGCTTTTCACCCCGAGCTCTTTTGCCAGAATGTAAACTCTCGTAGCAGCCAAAAAAACCTCAACTATTCGTTATTTGCCGTTGCTTGTTCCGTATTATTCGTCGCCTTCGGCTCTTCGGCAGGGGCCGATTCGTCTGCGGCCGGTTCAGCCGGCTCGGCGCTTTCTACTCCCTGCTCTTTCTCCAGTATGCTTTCCGCCTGCTTTTTCGGCTCAGCCGCCAGCCGTTTCGTCTCTTCTTTTGCCGCCGTAACCAGCTTCTCCGCCAAATCGGCCTCTATACCCAGTTCTTCAGTTAGCGGCTCTGCCCCTACGTCTTCCAAATCCAGAATCGATATAACGCCCAGCGCTATCAGCTTGTCAACCAGCGTATCGTCAGCCGCCACGTCCTTGACGCAGCTCGCCAGCCGCTCGATGCCCAGATTGTATTCGTTCGGCGTCAGTATATCGATGTCCCAGCCTGTCAGCCGTGCCGCCAGCCGGACGTTCTGCCCGTGCTTGCCGATGGCCAAGCTCAGCTGGTCTTCGTCAACCACAACCGTCGCCCGCCCCAGCTCGAAGCACAGCGCAATCTCGCTC
>CAYXUW010000126.1:0-5495 GCA_964468375.1 uncultured Pirellulales bacterium
TTACAAAGCGATACCTCGACGAACACTTAAAAGGCAAAACCGATTACACCGTATATGAATCCGACGAGGACGCCGAGTACGTCGGCGCCGAAGAATTCGACTGCTCGAAATTAGAACCGATGGTCGCTCTGCCGCACCTGCCGAGTAACGGCGTGGCCGTTTCCGAATGCACCGGCAAGCTGATGGACCAGGCGTATATCGGAAGCTGCACGAACGGCAGAATCGAGGATTTACGAATCGCCGCTGAAATCATTAAAGGAAAACAGGTTGCTATCCGCACGATTGTTGTCCCGGCTACACCGGAAATCTGGAAACAGGCAAAAGACGAAGGCCTGTTCGATATATTCTACGATGCCGGATGCGTAATCGCTGCGCCGACCTGCGGTGCGTGCTTAGGCGGTTTTATGGGTGTGCTCGCTGAAGGTGAAAAGTGCGTCAGCACAACGAACAGAAACTTTGTCGGCAGAATGGGACATCCAAAGAGCGAAGTCTATCTGGCTTCTCCCGCAACTGCTGCGGCAAGTGCGGTCGAAGGCAAAATAACCGACCCGAGAAAATATATGTGAGGCAAAAATGGCAAAAGCTCATACTTACAAACGTGACCATATAAATACCGATGAGATAATCCCCGCTCGGTATTTGAATACCGATAATGAAAAGGAACTGGCAAAGCATTGCCTTGAGGATTTAGACGCCGACTTTGTCAACAAGGTCGGAAGAGGCGATTGTATAGTCGCCGGCGAAGATTTCGGCTGCGGCTCATCGCGCGAGCACGCCGTTTGGGCCATCCGCGGCGTGGGCGTGCAGACCGTAATTGCGAAATCCTTTGCCAGAATCTTCTATCGCAACGCCATCAACAACGGCTTCTACATCATTGAATCGCCGGACGCCATAGAGAAAATAAGCGATGGTGACGAACTGGACATTGACTACAAAAACGGCTTGATAAAAAACAAGACCACCAACACGAAGATAAAGTTTAATCCGCTGCCTGATTTCGCTCTCGATATAATCAACGACGGCGGACTGCTGGAACATATAAAAAAGAGCCTTTAAGGGAAAATTATGCCGGTTGTAGATGGAAAATATGAGGAAAAGGTATCAACGACGTATGCGACACCAGCGAAAGGGATTGCTGAGATAAAAAAGAAGATAGCGGCATCAAGGCGGGTAAGAATAAGCAACGTGCCGATGAGCTTGGTCGAAGGGCTTCTGCCGCTTCTGAAGGGAAAAGACGTCAAAATCATACTTCCAAAAGACGGCAAAGTAACAGATGAGCTAAAAGCATTCGGCGATATTGCTATTCAAAAGGCCAAGCTTTACAAAGACTATAAAGGCATTGAAGCCAATGTCGGCTCGATTTATCTTGCCGATGCCATTTTCAGTGTAGCGTGGACGAAAAAAGAAATTCTATCGATTGACGCAATGCATTACAGCAAATGTGTCAAGTGTATGAAGAAGTTTTTCGACGTTGGCTGGCATTATTCGGAAAAAGTAAAAAACAAGTAACAAAAAAACAAAAGGAGAAACAACGTGGCAAAGGCGTATAAAATTGCGGTGATGCCCGGTGACGGCACCGGCCCGGAAGTAACGGTCGAGGCGGTGAAAGTATTAAAAACCGCCGCCGACAAATTCAATTTCAAAGCTGACCTTACAGAATTCGATTTCGGCGGTGAAAGATACAAAAGAACAGGCGAGACCCTTCCCGACAGCGCCGTCGAAGAGCTTCGCAAATTCGATGCGATTCTGTTAGGGGCAATCGGTCATCCTGATGTCGCGCCGGGAATCCTCGAAAAGGGAATTTTGCTCAAGGCGCGTTTCGAACTCGACCAATATATAAACCTTAGACCGGTCAAATTATATCCTGGCGTTGAGACACCGTTAAAAGACAAAGGTCCCGACGATGTGAACTTCGTCGTCGTCCGCGAAAACACTGGCGACCTCTATACCGGAACCGGCGGCTTCACTATGAAGGGTACGCCGCAGGAAGTGGCCGTGCAATCGGCGGTTTACAACCGTTTCCAAGTCGACCGCTGCCTGAAATACGCGTTCGAATACGCAAAGAAATACGGCAAAAAGGCGACCGGCAGAGGTAAAAACAACACGCTCGCTCTTTCCGGAAAGACAAACGTCCTGACCTACGTCTATGACTTGTGGGAAAGGGCCTTTCACGAGATGGGCGAGAAAGAATATCCCGATATCGTAAGAGAATACTACCACGTTGACGCAACCTGTATGTGGTTCGTGAAAAACCCCGAATGGTTCGACGTGATTGTCACCGGTAATATGTTCGGCGACATCATCACCGACCTTGGCGCGATGATTCAGGGCGGGATGGGCATAGCCGCAGGCGGCAATCTCAATCCCGAAGGCGTCAGTATGTTCGAGCCCATCGGCGGAAGCGCACCGAAATACACGGGCAAAAACATTATTAATCCGCTGGCCGCAATCTGCGCTGCACAAATGATGCTTGAGACACTTGGCGAGGAGAAGGCGGGGAAAAAAGTAGAAGATGCCGTTAAATTCGTAACCGCCAATAAGGTAAAAAGTCTTCAGGCGGGGAAAATGGGTTACTCCACGAGCGAAATCGGAGACCTCGTCGCTGAAAAGGTAGCTGAATAGAACGATGCCGGCAAATCTGACACCGGAATATTTTAAGGCAGAGAAGTGGTTCCGCGAAGCCACCACCAACGAGGAAAAAATCCTCGCGCTGGAGCGTATGCTGGCCGTGATGCCAAAGCATAAAGGCACCGACCATCTAAAGGCCGACCTGCGCAGAAAACTCAGCAAGCTAAAAGAAGCGCCTGCAAAAAAAGGCAAAGGCAAGCACATTGACATCTTTCACGTTCAGCGCAGCGGTGTCGGCCAGGTCGTCCTGCTGGGCACGCCGAACAGCGGTAAAAGCTCTATTTTGGCCGCTTTGACCAACGCAAAAGTTAATGTCGCTGATTTTCCGTATGCAACCGGCGCACCGGTGCCCGGAATGTTCAAGTTCGAGGACGTCCAGATTCAGCTCGTCGATATGCCCCCCATCACTGCCGATTCCGTCGCTCCCGGCCAGGTAGGGACATACCGCAACTGCGATTTGATTGCCGTCGTCATCGACCTTTCGGCCGATGCTGCCGAACAGCTGAAAATCTGTCTGGATTTTCTTGAGTCGAGAAGTCTGATCATCGACGAGCAAACGCCTGCAATAGATGCAAACGGCAACGTCCTCGGCAAAAGGGCCTTCTGCATTTGCACAAAGTGCGACATAGCAAAACCCGGCGCTCTCGAAACCCTAAAAAAATCATGCAAATACCCATTCGAATTCGTTAAGGTGTCCGCAGATAGCGGCGAGGGAATTGATAAGCTGGGCGAGGCACTCTTCAGGCAATTAAATATCATTCGCATTTACGCCAAACCGCCGGGCAAAAAACCCGATATGGATGAGCCCTTCACTCTGCCGGCTGGCTCTACTGTTATGGATATGGCAACAGCCATTCACAGAGAATTAGCGGAAAAACTCAAATTTGCGAGAATATGGGGCACCGGCGTATATGACGGCCAAAACGCGCAGAGAAACCATATCCTAAACGACAAAGATATTATCGAATTGCATTTCTCCTGATTTTTCGTTAGAATTTTATACCCCCTATAGGAGAATTTGAAAGTAGAAAGGAGATTTAAGATGGTAAGAGCTATCTTTGTTTGCATCGGTCTTATGGCAGCTGTAATATTGGCCAGCGCCTCTCAACCGGCGCCAACAATTGATAAGGCAGAAGTTCAGAAATCCACTGTTACGATTGATGTCGGCAAGACCGGTGAGCCGATTTCAAAATATATCTACGGCCAGTTTATCGAACATCTCGGAAGGTGTATTTACGGCGGCGTCTGGGCGGAAATGCTTGAAGACCGCAAGTTCTATTTCCCTATCACGGCAAATTACGACCCCTATCGTGAAACCCGGGGAGTCTCTAAAAGCCATCCGTTTGCGGTGGTAGGCGCCTCACCCTGGCAAATCACAGCTGCGCCCGATTCGGTAACTATGGTCAAAGAAGATTCGTTCGTCGGTGAGCACACGCCGCTCATTCAGCCCGGCAGCGGCATTAGACAAATCGACCTCGGATTGATTCAAAACAAACAATATGTCGGTTATATATATCTCAAAGCCCAAAAACAAAGCGCGAGTGTGACGGTATCACTTCTTTGGGGTGGCAAATCGAAAGACCGAGATACCGCTGACTTTACCGTTGATGCAAACCAGTATATCAGGTTTTCGTTTCGATTCACCGCCGGTGCTGACACTACGAAAGGCAAACTGGAAATAAAGGTAAGTGAAGGAGCATGCTTTGTAGGGACGGTCTCCCTTATGCCGGCGGACAATATTGACGGCATACGCGCCGATACGTTAAAGCTGCTGAAAGAGCTCAACGCCCCGATATACCGCTGGCCGGGCGGAAACTTTGTCAGCGGCTATGACTGGCGCGACGGCATAGGTAATCGGGACAAACGCCCCCCTCGCAAAAATCCCGCCTGGACCGGCGTGGAGCATAATGACTTCGGCTTCAACGAATTTATTCGTTTTTGCCGTCTGGTAAACGCCGAGCCGCTGGTGACCGTCAATACCGGTTTCGGCGATGCCTACTCCGCAGCCGCTCAACTGGAATACGCCAATGGTTTCTCAAACACACCTATGGGAGCTTTACGGGCCATGAGCGGCGAGCCGGAACCATTTAATGTCCGATACTGGTGTATTGGCAATGAAATGTGGGGTGACTGGCAGCTCGGTTATATGAAGCTGGAGCATTATGTCCAAAAACACAACTGGGTCGTGGACAAAATGCGAGAAGTGGATCCGGATATCATCACCATCGCCTCCGGAAATGCCGGCCCCTGGAGTGAAGGCCTGCTGAAGAACTGCTCGGATCACATTGACATGATTGCGGAGCATTTTTACGTTTGGGATGATATTCCCAACGTAGCTAAACATGTATCCCAAATCTCTGATAATATAAAACAAAAGGTTCAGTTCCATCGTAACCTCCGCCAAACATTGGATACTCTAAAAGGAAAAGATATCAAAATCGCTATGACCGAATGGAATTACTGGTATGGCGACTATATATACGGCGAATTAGGAGTTCGATATCATCTCAAAGACGCCCTTGGTGTTGCTGCCGGCCTGCACGAATACTTCCGCAACTCAGACATAATATTCTTGGTCAATTATGCCCAGACTGTCAACGTCATCGGGGCCATCAAGACCACCAAAACCGCCGCTGCATTCGAGACTACCGGCCTGGCCTTAAAACTCTACCGAAACCATTTTGGCACTCTGCCGGTCGAAGTTACAGATAACGCCGAGCCGCTCGACATAGCAGCCGCCTGGACAGAAGACCGCAAAGCCCTGACGGTTGCCATTGTCAATCCTACAAAACAAGAACGTCAGCTGATGATAAACCTAAAAGGCGCGAGACTGACCGACACAGGACAGCTCTGGCTTATTGCCCACT
>CAYXUW010000127.1:0-5471 GCA_964468375.1 uncultured Pirellulales bacterium
CTGCAGGAATGTTTATGTCGACGGGGTTTATGCAGACGTTGGTGATGACGCTGTATGCATAAAGTCGGGGCTGAATGAAGACGGATGGCGGGTCGGTCGGCCGACGGAGAATGTTGTTATCAAAAATTGTCACGTGAAAAAAGCTCACGGAGGGTTTGTAATCGGCAGTGAGATGTCCGGCGGCGTCAGGAATATTCTTGTGCAGGATTGTCTTTACGAGGGGACTGACATCGGTATTCGTATGAAGTCGATGCGCGGCCGGGGCGGAGTGGTAGAGAATATATGGGTCAGGGACATTGCTATGGGACAGATTAGGGATGATGCGATTCGGCTGAATATGTTTTATAAGTCGTCCACGGTTGAGCCGCTTACCGGTACGCCGCCGCAGTTTCGCAATATACATATAAAAGATGTTACCTGTGAAAAAGCCGATTCGGCGGTGGTTATTAAAGGTTTGCCGGAGAAACCTATTAAAGATATTATGCTGGAGAATATTGCTATTTCCGCTGAGAAGGGTTTGAGTATTAGTGATGGAGAGCGCATTAGTTTGACCGAAATCAACATTACACCGGAGCGGGGGCCGGTTATGCTGATAATCGACAGCAGGGACGTAGCAATAGGCGGTTCAAGCTGCTCGGGCGGAGGTGTGTTTCTTAAGCTTGAGGGCGGGAAGACGAGGAATATACGGTTGAGCGGTAATGACCTGTCGGACGCCGAGAAAAATGTTGTATTAGGCGAAGATGTGCAGTTTAATACAGTCTATGAACTAAAAGAATAAAGGGAAATTATATTCAGGGAGGTAATATATGGTTAATTCTCTTTTTCATCTCAAACAGAAACAGACCAGTGTAAGAGTCGAGATTATAGCTGGGCTGACGACATTTCTCACAATGGCCTACATTATATTTTCGCAGCCGAACATTCTCGGGCCTACGGGGATGGACAAG
Source organism: uncultured Pirellulales bacterium (assembly GCA_964468375.1). Classification (GTDB taxonomy): domain Bacteria; phylum Planctomycetota; class Phycisphaerae; order Sedimentisphaerales; family Anaerobacaceae; genus CAYXUW01. Next base: position 948 of record CAYXUW010000127.1, read on the forward strand.
GACGCTCTTATTGCAGTGACGTGTATTGTGTCGGCAATTGCCACGATAATAACCGGTATTTTCGCCAACGCTCCGATAGCGATGGCGCCGGGGATGGGTCTGAATGCAATCTTCGCATATCTTGTTATTTCGGGCAAGATGGATTGGCAAACGGCTTTGGGAGTTGTGTTTTTGTCAGGTTTATTCTTTTTGGTTTTGACGCTGCTTGGGCTGAGAAAAAAGATTGTCGAGGCGATACCGGCATCGCTTATCTCGGCCATTGCGGTTGGGATAGGACTTTTTATTGCGTTTATGGGGCTGACGGATTTGGGTATTGTTATTTCCGACGAGATTACTGTTGTCTCAGCCGGGCCAATAACATCGACGGTCTTGATAGGGTTTGCGGGGCTGCTTGTGATGATTTATCTGGAGGCGAAGAAAATAAAAGGGTCGCTGCTTATCGGGATTTTGGTCGGCACGATTTTAGCAGCTGTCTTCGGGGAGATTGAAATTCCGGAGAAGTTTGTTTCCCTTGATATAGATATAAGCCCTATTGCGCTGAAACTTGATATCATCGGCGCCCTTAAATGGAGCTTTTTCGGCAGCATATTCACACTGATGTTTGTGGATATGTTCGACAGTATCGGCACACTTGTTGCCTGTTGCGACCAGGCCGGGATGGTCGATGAGAATAGCAAAATCAAAGGACTGGACCGGCTTTTAGGTATCGATGCGATAGCGACTATGGCCGGGGCGTTGTTCGGAACATCTACTACCACTTCTTATGCGGAGTCGGCGGCGGGCATCGAGCAGGGGGGGCGAACCGGTTTGACGTCGATAGTTACGGGGATATTTTTTATGCTTGCTTTATTATTTATACCTGTTGTTCGGATAGTTCCTGAGTATGCCACAGCGCCGGCACTTATTATGGTCGGATTGTTTATGATGAAGGAGGTTAAAAGAATTAACTTTGCGAATATTGAGGAGGCGTTTCCGGCATTTATCATAATGGTGATGATAGCTTTGAGCTACAGTATCAGCACGGGGTTGGCTTTCGGATTTATTTCCTTTACTCTTATAAAAATAGTATTGGGCAAGACCAGAGAAATAAAAACGGCGATGTGGATTATTGCGATTTTATCCATATTGTTTTTGATAATAGACAAGATGAGCGGTGCAATTGAATATTTGCGGGACCTTATATCATAGATGGTTTTGTGGGAAAGAGGACCTGCTATGTCGAGAAAGGTTTTCGTTTTAGCGGCAGTATCGGCGGTGTTGTTTTGTTCCTGTAAAGACAGGGAACAGACTGATTTTAAATCAGCGGGAGGTAGAAAAATGGAAATTGAAATTACGAGTTCGGCATTCGAGGAAGACGACTTAATTCCGTCGAAGTATACCTGCGACGGGGCGGATATCTCGCCGCCGCTGCAGTGGAATTCTGTTCCTGAAGGCACCAAGAGTATTGCCCTGATATCCGACGACCCCGATGCGCCGATGGGGACGTGGGTTCACTGGGTCATATTTGACCTGCCGGCCGAGGCCAGAGAGCTGGAGGAAAATATTCCCCGTGATGAGACTTTGCCCAATGGGGCCATACAGGGGACGAATGACTTCGGCAGAATCGGCTACGGGGGTCCGTGCCCGCCGGGCGGAACACACAGATACTTCTTTAAGATTTACGCACTCGATACGAAGCTTGATTTGGCGGCCGGCACCAGAAAACGTGAATTGCTCGATGCTATGGAAGGGCACATCCTCGGTCAGGGACAGCTCATCGGGAAATACAAAAGGGGTTAGCTAAAGTCGGTTTCAGAGTTTTTGAATTGCAGCGGCTGCGTGCATTCCGAGCAGCATAAGATAGTCGAGGTCACTGAGGTTGTAGTGGTCGTCGCGGAAGGTATTATTGGCGTATAGCACACCGAAACAACCGGCCGGGCCTACAATAGGCGCTATCACTACGGAGCGTATCTGGCCCTTTTTGTCTTTTGTCATATCCCGCGAGAATATGAAAAGCAGGAAGTGATTTTTCTCCATCGCCTCATTGATTTTTTCGTTGAGTTTTATGCTGCTTAACTCCAGCGTTTTGCCGTCCCGGTTTTTGCCCGCGTGGCACGTCATTGGGCCTGTCGGCTCATTTCTCAATGCACACCAGTTGTGATACGCGCCAAGCTGTTTCGAAATGGTATCCAGCAGTGCCAGGAGTAATTCATCCAGGCTGGCGGCTTTGCTGATTACTTCGTTGGCCTGCAATAAATCTGTTACTCTTTGGGCCGGCAGCCGTACCGGGGGGGAATCTGTGGTGCCCAATTTTCTTTCTATAATCTGTGGGGCGCCGGCGGGTACTGTGAGCGTATCTTCCATAGGAGCTGATTCTTCAGTTTTCTTGGTTTCGGGAGTTTGCTCAGCTTCTTTAGTTTCCGCAGCTTCTTCGACTTTGGTGGTCTCGGCAGTATCTTCGATGTTGATTTCGATAATGTGGTCGGTTATGCGAATGCAATCGCCGGTTTTAATCTCAACCTTATGGATTGCCTGGTCGTTCAGGTATGTTTTGTTTGCCGAGTCGAGGTCTTCGACCATCCATTTCCCGTCCTGGGTGCTGAAAATTACGGCGTGCTGTCTTGAGACCGCTCTGTCACGGAGGAGGATTTGACTTTTTTCCTGCCTGCCGATGTAAATAGGGCCTTTATCGAACTGAAATTCGTTGACAGCCTCGCCGTTTTGTTTTACAACCAAACGCACTTATTATCCTCCCTGGGCCTCCGCGAAGCGGGCAGCCCTGCATTTAGGTTATAGGTTTATATACTAAATTATGCATAATTTGGCACGGTTTGTCAAGTAAACAATCGGCTAATTCAGCCGTTAAATGCCATATTGGTCCGACGATGGGTATGAAGGAAATCTCTAAGAGAAAGCTCAAACGTGCCTTAATGTGGGCTGCGCTGGTGCTGATTGTGTTATTGATTATTCTTTCTATCTATGGCGCATTTCTCGGCTCATACAGAGCAAAAGATTTTTTTAATTCTCCGGCATTATCTGTTTATTGGCTGGTTTTAGCGATTGTTTTGGTAGCTGGTTTTGCGGCGTTTCGCCGTTTGATTCGTTTGCCCGGTCTTTTGCTGATACACGCTGGTTGTATTCTTGTTCTCGTCGGTTCTCTCTGGGGCTCGGGTGCCGGCCTTGATATCGGAAACCTGCTTTTCGGAGCCGACAAAATCCAAAGGGGTCGAATGATAATCTTCGAAGGTTATACCGGGAATTACGTAATGCTGGAGGATGGCGAACAGATTAAGGAGTTGCCTTTTCTTATAAAACTTACGGACTTTAGAATAGAATATTACAAGCCCGAATACCTCGAAGTCATAACCGCTCAGGGCCGGAGTAAAATTCCCGTTGAAGTCGGCAAGGTATGGTCTATAGGATCTGATTTGGGCACGGTAGAGATTGTAAGGGTATTCGAGAATTTCAAGATATCAATCGAGGGTGATAGTAAGAATGTTATCAATGACCCGCAGGCAGGTTATAATCCAGCCCTTGAGGTTCGGATTAAAAGCCCTGACGGCTCTGTAAGCACCAGATATGTCTTTGAGCGTTTTCCGGAGCGGGCTTCTGCCGGAGAGAAATTCTTGCTGAGATATTATAGACATATCCGTGATTATATAAGCGACGTTCAGATTATTAAGGAAGGGAACGTTGTTGCTGAGAAAAGCATCGAAGTAAATCATCCGCTTCACTTCGGCGGCTATCATTTTTACCAGAGCTCTTATGACACCGACGCGCATAAATACACGGTTCTTTCCGTTGTTTCGGATACAGGTCTGAATTTTGTCTATGCCGGATATGTGATGCTTGCAATCGGTGTCTTCTGGCATTTTTGGGTAAGACATATTTTTGCGAAAGGAAAGCTGCGAGGCGGGTAAATGGAGATTAAGTACACAATTCAGGGTTTGCTGATTTACATTGCTATTGTTGCATATCTGCTTGGGTTTGCGGCTGCGCTGCTGCGACGTGCGAAGGCCAGCCATATCTTATACATATTCGGCTTTGTTTTTGCGGCTGTGGCCTTCGGCTATCGGTGGTATCACGTTCGCCATATACCTTTCCAAAATCTTTTTGAAGTATTTCTAAGCTTGGGTGTTGTGATTTATCCGGTTTCGCTGTTTTGCCGCCGCGTCCTTCGGGTAGGCGGATTCTCGGCTGATACGCTCATAGGAGCGATAGTTCTTTTTCCGGCCGGTTTTGTTTTCAGTGCTGAGCCGAGATATTTGCCGCCGGCCCTGCAAAGCTGGCTCTTCGCACCGCATGTTGCTGTTTATGTGCTCGCATACGTTTTTATGGTCAAGGCCGCCTGTCAGGCCGTATTGCAGCTTGCCGGTTTTAGCCAGAGTGAAAGTCTTTTACCTTATGAAGATGCGACTTACCGGATGATTTGTGCGGGTTTTCCATTGTTGACGCTCGGATTGGTTCTCGGAAGCGTCTGGGGCAAACTTGCCTGGGGCGATTACTGGAATTGGGACCCGAAGGAACTGTGGTCTTTGGCGTCCT
>CAYXUW010000128.1:0-5407 GCA_964468375.1 uncultured Pirellulales bacterium
GATAGCGCTCGGTAAATATATCCTCAAGGTTGATATTATATTTAACATTGCTGAATTCCATTTCAGTTTTACTTCCGGTTTTCAAATCCGATACTACTGATTTAACGGCCGTGGGGAATCCTTGAATCTCTTCTATCTTTACAGTTTGTATGATGCGGTAGGGTTGGCCGGTCTTGTCGTAATATTCCATTTTCATTGGGACGAAATTTTCGCGGTTTATCTCAACATTGTAGTAACTGAACTCCACAGTTTCGGGATTTTTGGGTATGTTTTTAATTACGAACAGCTTGTCTGTGATTTGGATAAGCTCGTGCGTGTCTTCTTCCGGACTTCGGCCGGAGACATCTTCATACAGGAAATCAGAGCCGACAAAACTTGTGCGCTTATCGCTGGCGGCGATTCGCTTTACAAGGTCGAGGCTAGGCAGATACAGCCATCTGTCGTCATCGGTTTCCAGGTCGGCGTGCTTGTGCACCATAAAAACCATTTTTCGAACGTCGGCGGGCTTTAGGAAATAAACGTAATAGTTCTGGTCGCCGCCGTCTTTAAGATCTTTTCTGAGTATTATAAATTCGCGATGCCTGATTTGTCCCTGCTTATCTGTTATTATCATTTTGACTTTTGCTTTTCCGTCGTTGCCCTGATAGTAGGCGGATATATTCGCCTTATCGACTATGGTCTTGACGTTGGGGGGCTCATCAGCGGCCAAAAGTACCAGGGAAAAGGCAAGGATAGTTATGATTGCGGATATTGCTCTCATTTTACACCTCACTTTTGGAGCATTGTTTTTCAACGCCGAGCTTTTTAAGTATGGACATCATCGGGCACCAATTGGTAAATGCCGACTGGAATAAATTCAGACCTACAAAGCCGGTGAAAAAGAGCCAGTATGGTGAATGATAGTGCGCGAGCAGGACGCTGGCGAGTATGAAAAATCCAGCTATGGCTCTTAAATATCTTTCTACAGTCATTATTGATTCTCTTTCAAATTATCCTGTGTCATTTTGCAGGCCTGTCTTCTGGACATTACGCCGCAGAGCAGGGCCATAATCGGTATGGCTATTATACTAATCCAAGCCAGAGTATTCCAGCTGGCAACGGCAAACTGGTGCAGATTGACGGCCACTAAAATCACAGCAGCTGCCGATATAGTCGCACAGAAGGCACAGTTGCAGCCCGGTTTCATCGGTTCGGCGACGGTGCGGAAAAGTTTTTTCTCTAATATTTTGATGATGGCAGGCAACACCAAAAGAGTGACAGCACCGGAAGCGGCCATAATCGCACAGACGAAAATACCGACCGTTTTATACGGCACCAGCGGCGCAGCCAGAAGCGGCAGGAAACCGATTGCGATTACTATGACATTTCTGCTTATAGCGGTGGCCGGCTCGCCGAACATTTCGGCCGAGGCCTTTTCCCAAGATTTGGTTTTTCGGTATTGCTCTCTGGCGCGTTCGAGGAAGTGTATCGCAAAATCGACGGCCATACCGAGCGTAAGCGCGCTTAACACGGCAACCGGCATATCGTAGTCTTTACCTATCAGTCCGATGATGCCGTAAATAACTACTATTGTAATAGTCAGGGGTGTCATACAAACAAGTCCCCAAAGCGGCGAGCGGAACAATATGGCCATCATAATAAATACAATTAGGAAGCTGCCTAAAAAGGACTGGAGCATCCCCCAGACCATTTTGTCCTGCCAGATGATGTTTATATATGTGAGCCCGGCCCAGTTATATTCGATGGGAACCGGCGGCGGATTTTCTTCGAAGAAATAATTCACGGCGTCGACGACTTTCTGCATATCTTTATTGTCGCCGCTGGTTAGCTGGAGCCATATATTGGCGTGCATATAGTCGTATGTAACGAGGTGCCAGAGGTCGTCGGGATTGTGGCTGCTCTGGAACTGTATCAGGCATTGGGCAACGGCGCCGGAGTTGTCGGGGACGACGAAGTTTTCTTTTTTGCCGTCGGTAAGCTCCTGATAAACTTTCTTGACAACGTCGGCGACTGAATTGCTTTTGCCGACTACGCCGATGCGGGCAAGGTATTTTTGCAGGCGCTCGATATACCGCAGGGTCTCTGGCTGTTTGAAGATTTTAAGCCGTTCCTTTTCCAACTCGAAGAAGTCCGCTATTTCATACCATAAATCGACATCGTTTTCATCGGCTGTGTCGATTTTGCCGTAAGCAAAATCACTTAATTGCTCAAGTATCTCCTGTTTGCTTTTTGCTGCTGTTGCCTTTTCTAGAAGGACCCTCTGTGCTTCGGAAACAATGGAAATGGTGTTTGGAAACTCCTTTTTTAATTCAATACCTTTTTTAGCTAAACGCTTGTTTAGACCATCAATGTACTGACTTGAAATGCCTTCTTCCTGTGCAGCGCTTAGGACGAGATAGGCCATATAAGTTCCGCCGAAGTGTTTGTTCAATTCGATATCGGCCTGCCTTATGGGATGGCTTTTTGCGAACCACTTTACGGGGTTGTCGTTTATCTGGATTTGTGAAATGCCGTAAACGGCGATAGCTGTGATTACCGAGATAATTATAAGGATTAGTTTTGCTCTGACGTAGGTAAAACGCCCGGTGGAATGCAGCAGTGAGGTAAGGACGGTTTTCTTTTCGCCATGCTGTGCGGCCAGACCAAAGTTTTCGAGGGTTTTGTCCTTGAGCATCATTATATATGCAGGGATGAAAGTAACCGTGAATATCCAGGCAATCATAATACCGACGGCCACGAACACGCCGAAGACCTGCACGGGCGGAATCGGGGTGAGTGCGAGTGACGCAAAACCGGCGGCGGAGGTAAGCGAGGTATAGAGCATCGGCGTGAAGAGATTGCTCATAACCTCGGCGATGGTATTCTTTCTGCCGGTCTGCGGATTGTAGCGGTCGAAAAATTCGGAAAGTATATGAACGGAATCTACTACCGCGATGGGCATAAGGAAAATCGGAATCATCGAGCTCATAATATGGACGGGGTAGCCGAGCCCGATTAGAAGGCCCATCGTGGAAATCACCGAGACTATCGCTATTATCATCGGCGAGATGACAAGGACCAGCTTGCGGAAGAACAACAGCATAAGGATAAAGATGACAACCATTGCGAGCGGGGCGGAGACGGCCATTTGAATAAACATCTCGACGCCGAATGTGTCTTCGGCCACAGGCAGGCCGGTAATGTGGTATTTCTCATCGCCTGTAAAGTGAGCGATTTTTTCTTTTAGCTTGCTGTAGACCTTGTAGCTTAAATCCTTGCTGGTAAGAGGCAAATAGAGGCATATCGCTTTGCCGTTTTCGGAGACAATTGTTCCGTTGAGCAGGGGATTTGACATTGCTTTATCGCGGATTTGCAGCGCCTCCTCCGCGGTATCGGGCGGTTTCTGCATCAGCCATTCAAACTTGACTTCGCCGGAGCCGCCCTGACCTATGTGGTCGACGGTCGAGGGTGCAAGGAGGTCAACTTCCACAACGCCTGTCTGCTCACCGGGGTTTTTTTCATCAGGCCAGCGGAGTGTTTTTGCGAATTCTGTAAGTTCATAAACTCTGGCCAGCGAGGCGGGATTAAAAACGCCGTTGGGGTTTTTGTCATTAACGATACCTACAACTACGATATCATTTAATGAGAACCGCTTTTTGGTTTGATTGTGAAAAACTCTGACTGCCTCGCCTTCTGAGAGCATATTTTCGGGGTCGGTGTCAATCCGAATGAGAGGTATGAACGCTCCCAGCGCAAGTGTAAACACCACCATTGCTGCGGTAATTAACTTGTAGTGTCTTATAGGATAATCTGTGAGTTTTTGCCTAAGCCCTACCATTACGCACCCTCAGGAACTGAATGGTCTTCCATTTTGCTTTTTTTGCTCAAGGTGGCAACAGCCAGTATTACCAGAAGCAGAACGGCTGATACGTTTTTGACGATTTCGGGGAGCATCCAGCCGGGACGGGCAACTATTTCAAAGTCGGTACCGGCAGCGATGAAATCAAGCAGAATACCGCTTAAAAGAGCGCATCCGGCGACGGCGACCAGATATGTAATTGCGGTTTTTCTACCCAGGATTTTCCAAATTGTTACGAAAGAGGCGGCGTTGGTGGCGGGGCCTGTCATAAGGAAGACCAGAGCAGCACCAGGGGTGAGTCCTTTTAGAATCAGAGCGGCAGCTACGGGCACCGAAGCGGTCGCACAGACATATACGGGTATGCCTAAAAACATCATTACGACCATTGCGAAGATGCCGGTTCCGAGTTTTTCCGCAAAGTAGCCGTCCGGAATGAGTGCGGAGATAAAGGCGGCAATAAGCAGGCCGACGAACATTGCTTTGCCGATGTCTTGCGGCAGTGTAAGAAAGCCGTATTTTAATCCCCTTGCAATTTTTCTGTTCTCAGCGCCGCCGCGATGCTCGTCGGTACACTTAGGCGGGGCAGGTTGGCTGTCTCCTGGGGTTCGACTGAATATATTTGTCAAAACGCCGCCGACGATACCGGTTACAAGTGCAGCCAGAGGTCTGAAGACAGCAAAGACGGGCCCGAGAAGACTGAAGGTTACGAAGATGCTGTCCACACCGGTTTGGGGCGTTGACAGTAAAAATGCGATAGTGGAGCCCTTGCTGGCACCGTGTTTGTGCAGGGACATCGAGACAGGGATTACGCCGCAGGAGCATAACGGCAGGGGGATGCCGAAAATCGAAGCTTTGAGCAGTGGCCATATGCCGGGACCGCCGAGGTGCCTTTCGACGATACGCTGAGAAATGAGCACCGAAAGGATTCCGGCTACGAGAAAGCCGAATAATAAATAAGGCGACATCTCGGCTACGGTAGCCCAGAAGTCTATAAGTATGGACACAGCAAAAGCATTCATAGTAAACCCCGCATTAGAGAATATGAAGTTTACTTCCCCAGGGCCTGAGCGAGGTCGTCAATTAAATCATCGACGTCTTCAATTCCAACCGCAAGCCGGAAGAGAGTATCGGTAATTCCGAGCTCATATCGCTGCTTTCGAGGGTAGTCGTAGTAGCTCACCAGTGCAGGATGAGTTATGAGCGTTTCGACGCCTCCCAGACTCGGGCCGATATAACAGAGTTTCAGAGCATCCAGAAATCTTTTCGCATTGCTGAGATTACCCTTTATGTCAAAGGTAACAACGCCCCCTCCGCCGGTCATCTGTGAGGTGGCAACTTTGTAATGGCTGTGGCTTTTCAAGAACGGATAATAAACTTTTTTAACGCGAGGATGGTTCTCAAGAAATTCCGCGATTTTCAAGGCGGTTTCATTTTGCCTTTCAACGCGGAGAGGAAATGTCTTAAGACCTCGCAGCAAAAGATAACAGCAGTGGGGATCGATAAGTCCGCCCATCGATTTATGCAGGTCGCGTATCTTCTCAACCAGCTTTTCTCTTCCAAGGACGGCGC
>CAYXUW010000129.1:0-5341 GCA_964468375.1 uncultured Pirellulales bacterium
TCTGAGTGAGGCGTAGCGGAGCTTTCCTGTTTTGCTTTGGAAGTGACACATTCTTTCGACGGCCCATTTTGTCTGGCCGTAGGGATTGATTGGCGCGGCAGGGAAGTCTTCTGTAATGGGGACTCTTTGGGGTATGCCGTATACCGCGGCGCTGCTGCTAAAGACGAATTTATCCACGCCGGTCTGCTCCATAGCGCTTAATAAGGTCTGCGTTCCAGAGACGTTATTTTGATAGTATCGGAGCGGCTGCTGGACAGATTCGCCGACTTCGATGAGTGCTGCGAAGTGGAAGACGGCCTCGATGTCGTATTTTTTTAGTGTTTTGACGAGTAGGTTGTAGTCGGCTAAATCGCCGTGGACGAATTCAGCGTCGCCGATAGCGGCCTTGTGTCCTGTGCCGAGGTTGTCGAAAACGACCGGCTCCAAACCTTTAGCGGCTAACATAGCCGTCATATTGCTGCCGATGTAACCGGCTCCGCCGCAAACCAATATCCTCACAGTGAGTTTCCTTTTCGTGTTTTAGAGAGTTTGTTTTCGATCTGTTTCAATATTACTGTTGCCAGCTGCGGGTCATTTCCCAAATCGACCCAGGCCATATCCCGTTTTTGGCTCGGGTGCAACTGCATCGTCTGAATTGACGGGCCGCTTTGTGAAAATAGTTCGTATGCCCTTGCGCGGCTTCGGATTTCGCGTTCGGGCAGGCGCAGCCGTTGTGTGTTTACGTTGCAGCGGATGCATAACTGCCCGCCCTGTTGATTGATATTTAATTCTGCGATTCTTCGAATGGTGTGCAGATTTGCTTCGGCAGAATTGAAGTTGCCGATATTATCTTTTCGCCAGAGTTCGAAGAATTGTGCAGCGGGCAGCGGCTGGGTTCTTACGACACCGAGGTCGGCATCGGATTTGTCAATGGAGAAATGCAATTGGCCGAGCACGTCTTCTGTTGCATGCATTGCGGAAGCTTTGTCGGCGCCGGGCAGGCAGATTTGGTCGATTGTTTCATACACCTGCTGCTGTTGCGCACAACCGGTGAACAACAGCAGAGCCGCACAAGATATAAACAATGATTTGAGTTTGTTCATATTAGTTGCCGGTTTATTTTCGGGTGGATTATATATGCGCAGAACTTTTATCTCAAGAAAGAATTTTTTTAAGGCGACATTGCTCGAGCGAGCTTTACAGCTAAAGATTAAGTTATTTTAAGGCCGATAGTTATGTTAATTGAACAATTGATTTTCGGGAGCAATGGCCTCAGTTCAGGCACAATCTGTTGGCGAGAGGTTGGAGTCTTTGCCTTTAGGCAAGGAGGCGAAGGATTTTCTCGATTATCTGAGGGTTGAGGCGGGTCTGGCGGAGAATACCATTTTGGCATACGGCAGGGATTTGGTTTGCTTTCTGGAATACTGCAAAGCCGGTAAAATCCGTCAGTTAGGCGAGATAAAGCCGGTTGTAATACAGAAATACCTGCAAATCCTTACGAGGGACGAGCAGAGAAGTGAGAGCTCGGTGAAGCGGTGTCTTGTTGCTATAAGGATGTTTCTTCGGTTCGGTAAACTTACCGGGCTTTTGGATGACGATTTCGCAGCGGTTCTTGAGGGGCCGAAGTTATGGCAGAGACTGCCGGGCATTTGCAGCAAAAACCAGGTTATCAGTATTATTAACGCTGTTTCTTCGGATGAGCCGTTTTATCTTCGCGACAGGGCGATGCTGGAATTGCTGTATGCCACGGGGGTGCGTGCCAGCGAGCTAGCCGGTCTGAAGACAAGCGATTTGAATGTTGATATCGGCTATTTGCGTTGTCTTGGCAAGGGTAGCAGGGAGCGGATAATTCCTGTCGGTCGGGCTGCGATTGCGGCGACGGTTGAGTATGTTTCGGAGTTGCGTCCGAAGCTGCAAAAGCCATTCAGCGGTGATTTTCTGCTGCTTTCCCGAACAGGACGGCCTATGAGCCGTATTGAAATCTGGAGATTGACCAAGAAGTATGCGATTCGTGCAGGTTTGCCCAGGAATTTGACCGTTCATACTCTGAGGCACTGTTTCGCAACGCATTTGCTGGCCGGCGGTGCTGATTTGCGCAGCGTTCAGGAAATGCTCGGTCACGTTGATATAGCCACGACACAGATTTACACACATGTTGACCAAGAGCGGCTGAGAGAAACTCATAGAAAGTTTCATCCGAGACCATAATGGGACTGTTTTTTTCGGGCTGTTTTGTTAAATTTGTGCCTAAACGGCCGAAATTGCCGATAGCCGAATGATTTGTATATAAATGTGGGATTTATTATGAAGATAGTCAAGTCAGAAAGCAGGGTTTTGCTCAGGATTATCTTAATTTTTACAAAACGGCTATTTCCGGTAATTCTTTTATTAGCAGCAGGTTGTCAGCAGGCCGGCGTCGGAGAGGACAAAGGTGTTTTGCCGGCTAATGAAGCCGTATCCGAAGCTAAACTCAGCAGGCAATTGAAAATCAACAGAGAAGCCCTGTTCGAAGGCACGAATGGGCAGATGCGCGTCGATGCGGCGACAGTAATGTTATTCAGCGAGGACCCTTTGGCGAGGGAGATTTTACTTTCGGCACTTTCGCAGTCGGAGAACAGTGCTGCACGAGAAGCGGTGTGTAAGGCGCTGATACAGTCGCGGGGGGTGCAAGAGTCAATAAAAGCAAAGGGCGATTTTATTCCGCCGCTGCTTGAAATTCTAAAGACAGAAGATTTCGATGAGGCCAAACTGGCGGCTGAGGCGACTTTGCTTTTCGGTTATGAGCAGATATCCGAGCCCCTTGAGAAAATGGCGACAGACAGCTCTTTGCCAGTCAAGTCGAGATTGAATGCAATGTATGCTTTGAAACTTCAGCCGGATATGAGGGCGATATTTGTTCTCATTAGGATGCTCGATGATTCTGAAAAACAAGTAACGGGCGAGGCAGAAGCAGCACTGCATTCAATGGGTATTCCTGTCGGCAAGGATGCCGAGACGCGCAAGCAAATTATAGAAGAGCTGAAGCGCAAAGGGCGGGATGAATTTCTGCGGGACTGGTTGATTCGCCAAGAAGCGCAAATGCGGAAGCTGGAGGCGGAATTAGGGCAGTGGCGGCAGCTGTATTTATCGTCACTGGACAAGATATATGACGGCTTAAGCAGTGATGCCGCGAGGGGAGAGTTTTTGGCGGAGCATTTGGGTGGTTCGAGAGAGGTAGTAAGATTGTGGGCACTGGAGAAGGTTTCTCAGTGGCGTGTTGGGACGAAATCGGAGCTGCCCGCCGAGCTCGGACCTATTTTGGTTAATTTGGTTTCGGACGAGAGCAGGGATGTTCGGCTTAAAACCGCCAGGGTATTGTCTTTAATGGGGCAGTTGAATTCCTCTCAGCGTTTATTGCAGCAACTGGAAGTTGAACAGGATGAAGAGGTTAAGACAGAGCTGTTTGTTGCGTTGGGGGGGGCGTGTTACTATGCTTTTTTGCCCGGTTCGGAAATCAAGCTTGCCGAAGGCGTACGAGAGAAAACCCTGGAATGGGCAGCCGAGTTTCTTCTCGATGAGAATCCTACCAAGGCGCAAAAAGGAGCAGAGGTTATAAGGAAGCTCCTTGAGCAGGATGGGCTGACTTCGGGTGCTGTCGAGAAGTATTTGGGGCTGCTTACAGAAAGGTATAACCAGCAAAAGGATAAAGCCGACGGAGTTCTGCGCGGTGAGCTTCTCAGCGCAATGGCAAGCCTATGCGGGCCTCGCAGTGCCCATAAAGCTGAAGCGGCCAAGGCCTTCGGGGGGCTGTTTGAAGAAGCTTTGAGCGACAAGGCGACTTTGGTTCGCGAGGCGGCGGTAGACGGGTTGATAAACGTAGATAAAACGAAAGCGCTTAGTAAATTAAGAATGAATTTTGCCAATGACAGCAGCGCGAAGATAAGGCGGAGAGTAATCGAGCTTGCCGGTGAGGTGGGTTACAAGGATGATTTAAGCTGGCTGGCAGAAAAGCTAGGTTCGGCCGAGGGCGAACTGGCCTGGCAGGCCATGCTGAAGATATTCAATGCTGTTGAGTCGGATGTGCTGGATAAATGGATAGAGCGATTTAGCACACAGGATATGAGGGCGAGGATTTCTGATGAGCAGTTGATGTCTTTTTACGAGACGGCCGAGCGTGAAGCCGTTGGTGAAAAGAAGTCCCAGATGCTCAAAAATATTAGGGATAAGCTGGCTGAGCTTTATGTCAAAGGCGGCAGATTTGAGGATGCGGCGAGGTGTTTGGGTCTTTTGCGTGAATCTGCTGAGAGCGAGGAGGAGAAAGAGGCCATTTTGGGGCGGCTGCTATATGTGTATTTGAAGTGGCCGAAGGCGGAAAATGCTGTGCAATTAGTGAATAATTGTTTGTTGGAAAAGGACTTAGATGCCAACAGCGTTGTTGTTCTTGCGATAGAGAAATATCTCAATGAGCTACCTGCTGCTGCGGATGCTGGTGCTGTTTTAGAGGGGCTTATTAAAATAGAGATTGTAAAGGGCAGGCCGAGGCCGATGTGGGAGGAGCAGGTGCAGCGGTGGACGGAGCAGCTTGCTCGTCTCAAAGAAGCGGATGAATCAGAGGATGAGGGCGGCTAGCAGGGGGAGCAGCCGGGTCGGTGGTATTTTCCTATTTTTGCGAAAAAATATAGAAAAATTTAATATTTTTTGCTTTTTTTGTATTTTTTTGGTTTTTATAATTGCACTTTTACGGTTATTTCTATAAATTGCCTGTTCTATATTTACAAATTAAGCAGACGCTGTAAGCTCCTGTGCTAATTAGAGTTGGGTTTATTAATGCAGGAGAGAGAAGTTAGTGTGCAGCTTCTGCTTGTTGTTTGGCTCGCTGTTTCGCCAAAGGTGCTGTGTGGCGGAGCTTCTACAGCGGGCTTGGTACTGCTGCTGTAGCTCAGTGGTAGAGCGCGTCCTTGGTAAGGACGAGGTCATGGGTTCAAGCCCCATCAGCAGCTAAATGTAAGTCGGTCAGGCCGAGACAGCTTGTAGCTGTATATGTATTTTGGCTTTGGGTTAATTATAAAAGATTAAAGAGGAATTTTTTCAGAAAACAGATAGGCAAGTTAAATAAATACTAACCTACTACATTGGAGGTTTATGGTAAGATGGCTAAGGCGGTATTTGAGCGAACGAAACCACACATCAATATTGGAACGATAGGTCATATTGACCACGGCAAAACAACCTTAACAGCAGCGATGACAATGCGGCTGGCGCATAAAGCTGGCAAGGGCACTGTCAAAAGATTCGAAGAGATAGATAATGCTCCGGAAGAGAAGGAGCGCGGCATAACGATAAATACCGCACACATAGAGTATGAGACTGAGAAGCGTCATTA
>CAYXUW010000130.1:0-5271 GCA_964468375.1 uncultured Pirellulales bacterium
CAGCTAAGGTAACCCACAAGCTTTTAAATGACTTATTTTTTTCTGCTTTAAGCGTCATCTTTATTTTAACGGATTATTCTATCTGCTCTGCTTAACAAACCCACGGGCACATCTGTTCCCTGAACAGCGGCCTTAGCAGCCATGGAAACCTCGGTTGGAAATGTAAAAATAAGGTCGACCTTGTTTTCCACAAACCGTTGAAGAATCATTTTTTCTTTGACAGGTTCGAAGTTTGTTCTATGAACGTGATAAATTATGTTCTTGTCTTCTACGTATCCCAGCTCAGCCATTTCTTTCTTGAATATATCCGGTATGCTGCCGATATAGTCCAAACCGCAAAGGACGCCTATTTGATATACTTTTTGTTGCTTTTGTGCTTTTTTACCACAACCGTTCAAAAAGAAACAGCATGCGATCAGTAGGGTCAGAAATAATGTTTTCCACTCAGGATTAACCTGTTTATCTGTCTTCATTTTGGATATATTCCTTATTTTATTGCAGTAATCTAACGAATTATCTCGTCCGACCTGCTCAACAAACCCTGAGGCAATTTCAATCCTAATTCTTTAATTACTTTGTAATTAATACATAGGTGTGCAGGCGGCGTAACAACCATAATCGCACCGGCAGGCTCGCCTTTGAAGATTCTGTCAGCTAAAGATGCAGCCATCACACCCTGCTCAGTATTATCCGGAACAAAACTAAACGTTGCTCCAAGGTCAGCTGTAAAATCCATACCTCCACCGATAGGTACTCTGTGCTCATTAGCAAATCTTAAAATGGCCCCAAAACCCTCTGGCGAGTTGTTAATAATATCAGGCATAATTAGAATCGCATCAATGCCAATATCATCTGATTCAGCTCGTGCCTGCAGAGTAGCTTTAAGCTCTTCTATGCTGCCAACAGTCTCTTCGACTAACGTAATACCAAATAGTGAAGCATTTGGCCGTAATCCTCCAAGTGCCATGGACGCAGTAGGATAATTAGGATTATATATTAGATAAACTCGTTTAGCATCAGGCACTAACTCGTGCAAAATCTCCAGACGCTTTGCTGTGAGCTCCGGCCCGGGATAGCGCACACCAGTAATATTTCCACCAGGGCGGGATATGCTTTCCACTAAGTTATCCCCTTCTATACCTGCCATAGCAAAAACCACAGGAATATCTGTGCCTTCGACGGCGGACTTGGCTGCCAAGGCCGGCTCGGTAGGAAAAGCGAAAATCAGGTCAACCCTGTCTTCCACAAGTTTACTGACAGCCCGCTCTACTCCTGCGGGGTCAGCTTCCAGTTTATGGAAATCGTAGACAATGTTTGTACCCTCGATATACCCTAACTTTGCCATTTTTGCCTTGAAACCGGTTGCTATGCTCGTAAAAGTTTCCGCTCCAGAGACAATACCCACCCTATATACCTTTTGCAGTTTTTTGCTACCACTGCTCAAAAGGACATAACCTGCAAATACCAGGATGAGAACGAAGAGTATTGGCCATACAAAACTGATTCGCTTACTTATATTCATTGCAACCGCCTTTTTTATTTAGTGACAATAATCTAACGTATTATTTCGTCCGCTCTGCCCAGCAAACCTTCAGGCACCTCTATTCCCAATTTTTGTGCCGCTCTATAATTGATAGTGAGATAGTTCTCGGCCGAGATAACGGGTATGGTGCCAGGTGGTGTACCTTTTAATATCTTATCAGCCAAGAAAGCAGCCTGTTTACCCTGAGGAACATTTTCAGGCTTGATTCCATAAACAGACTCATATCCTCCCGCCGACATAGGGGCGCCACCGAGCGGAATTTTATGTTCATCCGCGAATTTAGCCAGCGCTACAAAAGTATCCGGTGTCACGCATAGAGGCTCAGCTACTGTCAATATAGCATCGGGAGGGCCGGTTAATCGGGCTTGTGTTTTCATGGCAGTTTCAAGTTCTGCCGCATTTTCAGCGGGAATTTCTATCATTATTAAACCCGAGGCCTTAAAAACGGAGCGCAAAGCTTCCAATTGGCTGCTCACGATGGGATAATTCCTCAGATAAGGCACCCACATTTGCTTAGCATTCGGCACCAGCTCCCGCATAATTTCAAAACTCTGCAGCGCGATGTCCGGACCAACCCAGCGCACACCGGTAATATTTCCGCCTGGTTTCCGTACACTGTCTACCAATCCGGTACCTTCTGTGAAAACATTGGTAAAAACCACAGGGATGTCCGTGCCCTGTATGGCTGCCTTTGCCTCTATTGAGGCCTCAGTGGGAAAGACGAAAATCAAGTCCACGCCGTCGGCTATAAACTGCTTGAGCACTCTATTGTATGCGTCCATGTCAACGTCTGTTTTCTGTATGTCATAGACAATATCTCTACCCTCAACGTATCCCAGCTCAGTCATTTTTTCCTTGAAACCGTCTGTTATATCCGCAAGAAAATTCAGTCCAGACAGAACACCTACCCGGTATACCTTCTGTGATTGCTTGCTGCCACTGCTCAAAAGGACATAACCTGCAGATACCAGGATGAGAACGAAGAGTATTGACCATACAAAACTGATTCGCTTACTTAAATTCATTGCAATACTTTCCTCATTTAGTAATAATCTAGTGGATTAACTCATCCGCTCTGCTCAACAAGCCCTCGGGCACCTCCACTCCTAGTTTTTGAGCTGTTTTATAATCAATTTCAAAGTAACTCTCTGATGAAACAACCGGAATGATTCCTGCGGGGATCCCTTTTAGTATTTTGTCGGCCAATACCGCCGCCTGCTGGCCTGTTTTACGGATGTCGACATTTATGCCGAAAATAGAGCCATACTCTCCGACCTTTATTAATGCGCCGCCAATAGGCAACTTGTATTCATCCGCAAATTTTCCCATTACTTCAAAAGCGTCTGGGGTAACAGTAAGGGGCTCAGCTACAAACAAGATGGCATCCATTCCAATATCATTTAATTTTCTTCTTGCATCCAGCTCTGCCTGAATCTCAGCGGCATCGTCCGCCGGAAATTCTATCAATGTTACACCCGCAGCTTCGGCCATCGGATACAACGCTTCTAATTGGCTTTCTACGATAGGATAGCCCCGCTGGAAGGGTATCCAGATTCTTTTGGCCTGCGGCGCCAGCTCACGCATGACTTCGAAGCGCTTTATTGCCAGGTTTGGGCCCGGGTATCTGACACCGGTTATATTCCCTCCCGGTCTGGCAACGCTGTTTATAAGGCCGGTTCCCTCTATATTGGCGAAGCAAAAAAGCACAGGTACGTCTGTTCCCTCTGTAGCGGCTTTGGCCGCCATAGAAACCTCTGTCGGGAACGTAACAATCAGGTCGACCTCATCTTTCACAAATTGGCTGAGAATTTGTTTTTCTCTTTCCGGCTCAAAGTTTGTCCTGTGAATATCATAAACTATGTTCCGGCCCTCCGTGTATCCCAGCTCGGTCATTTTGGTCTTGAAGCTATCCGGAATCGCGCCGATATAATCAAGGCCGCACAAAATGCCTACCCGGTATACCTTCTGTGGTTTTTTGCTGCAGCTGCTCAAGAACACAACCACAGCTAATAAAGCTGCGAATAATATTTTATGTTTCCATTTTCGTTCGTTCGTAATCATTTTAGCCACCCCATCTTTCTAATGGATTATTTCATCCGCCCTGCCTAATAATCCCTCAGGTACTTCCAATCCCAGCTCTTCAATTACTTTATAATTAAGTCGCAAACGACTATTTGGCGTGACTACCATGATTTTTCCAGGCGGAGTGCCTTTAAAGATTTTATGAGCTAAGACCGCAGCATGCTCGCCCATCTCAATATTATCAGGGACAAGGCTAAACATAGCTCCTAAGTCTGCTGTAAAACTTATGCTACCGCCGATAGGTATTTTGTGCTCGTTTGCAAACTTTAGGATAGCCGCAAAACCATCCGGCGTCTGAGTAAGAACCTCCGGCATAATCAGAATGGCATCAATGCCAATATCATCCAACGCAGACCGCTTCTGCAAAGCAGCATTAAGTTCGTCTATGTTATTTACGGTGTCCTCTACTAACGTTAGATTCATAAGCAACGACGCCGACCGCAGCTGTTCAAGCGAGCTGGGTGCAGTTGGATAATTGGGGTCATAAACTAAATAAATCCGTTTAGCATCGGGCACCAATTCGTGCAAAATCTCAAGTCGTTTAATCGTCAGTTCCGGGCCGGGGAAGCGTACACCAGTAACATTCCCACCTGGTTTAGACACGCTTTTTACCAGGTCATTGCCTTCTATACCGGCAAGTGCAAAAAGTACAGGTATGTTTGTGCCTTGAGTTGCCGCCTTAGCTGCCACTGCCGGTTCAGTAGGAAACGCGAAAATCAAATCAACATTATCTTCCACAAATTTCCCGGTGATCTGCTTGCCCCTCTGGGGATCCATATGAGTTCTCTGTAGATCATAGAGGATATTCTCGCCTTCTATATAACCCAACTCAGTCATTTTGGCCTTGAAACCGTCGGCTATACTGGCAAAGGGTTCTGCACCACTAGACACAATACCTACCCGAAACACCTTTTGCTTTTTCTGTCTACAACCACTCCAAAATGCGAAAATTACGACTGAAAAGATTAGGAACAATATTAATCTTCTAAAGTTTATTCGCTTGCTCAAATTCATTTTAATTGCCTTTTTAAGTGCACGTTCTTCATATTTCTTTACACTTTTGATTCAGCAATGCCGGCTTCAGTTTTGCCGCCTTCAGAATTAACTTTCCTGCCCCACTGAGGGGAAGGTGCGCACCGATGAGGATTTCGGATTTTTCTTCTTTCGCCGAAGTCGGTTGGTCGACCAATATAACCAAGAAAAGAAAGCAAAGGCATAGAAGATAATAGAGCTTATTTATTTTCTCCTGAGTCATAATTACCCTTTCTGCACGGCTGATTAACCATTTTAGAATCTATAGGTAGTGCTTAAACCGCACCAAAGCTCATCCTCATTGTTGAGTGTGTCTTCCATTGATATCTGGTAGTTTACGAAAGGTGTGAAAGTGAAATTTCCTTTCTTGATGTCCGTACTTATACCCAGAACGGCATGTGACCAGTCATGTTCGATGGCGGCGCCGGCAAAGCCGTCGTTATAGGTTATGTCACCAAACAATTTAAAGGCCTGGCCCTCGCCTTCAGCCCAGAAGTTAGATATCTCAAAATCATACGCACAACCGAATACATGAAGCCAGCCCTCACATCCTTGATTGTTGGCGCTGCTTCTGCTGGCCCATATATAACCGACATAGTAGCTTGGTGTAAGGC
>CAYXUW010000131.1:0-5164 GCA_964468375.1 uncultured Pirellulales bacterium
ATACTGGATAAAATTGTTACTGATAAAAGAGCAGAGGTCGAGCTTCGCCGGTCGCGAAGGAGTCTTGAGCAGCTTGAAGATGAAGTCAGGTCTCTGCCGAAATGCCGTAATTTCTATAAGGCCGTTACCAAGCGTAACAGCAGAGGGCTGAACGTTATAGCGGAGGTAAAAAAGGCATCGCCGTCGGCAGGCATTATCCGTGAAGATTTCGACGCTGTGGCGATTGCGCAGACGTATCAGAAATGCGGGGCTGATGCAATCAGTGTTCTTACCGACGAGAAATATTTTCAGGGCAAGCTTGATTATATGAAGCGAACCAAGGAAGCGGTAAGTTTGCCGATTTTGCGCAAGGATTTCATCATCGATAAATGGCAGGTTTACGAATCCCGCGCCGCCGGCGCCGATGCGATACTGCTGATAGCCGAGACGTTAACGCCGAGCGAGCTGATGGATTTAACAATAGCGGCGGCTGAGCTGACGCTGACCGTTCTGCTGGAAGTGCACGGGGCCGATACGTTGTTACAGGTTCGTAGCATTATCGGCTTTCCTAAGAAGGGCTATAATGTTCTCGGCATCAACAATCGAAATCTTGCCACGATGGAGGTGGATTTGAATACTACCTGCCGACTGGCTGAACTCGTCAACAACAAAAAAGAGCTTGTGGCTGAAAGCGGGATAAAGTCGCGGGCCGACGTCGAAAAGCTAAAAGGGGCGGGCGTAAATGCCGTTCTGGTTGGACAGGTACTGTGCGAAAACCCGGATATAGAAGAAAAGTTCAAAGAGCTTTTCGGCTGATTCGCAGAACTCGGCCGTGTTTTCCCCCGTTATACAACCTACAGCGAGCTCACCTGTCCTGAGTTCTGCCGAAGTAGCTAACTTGCTTACACTCCTCCGAAAGCTGCGAATCCCCCGTCAATCGGAACGACAATTCCTGTAATGAATTTCGCCGCGTCGCTCAAAAGCCAAATTACCGTTCCGACCAGCTCTTCCGGCTCGCCGAACCTTCCCATCGGCGTATGGTCGATTATTGTCTTGCCGCGGGCAGTTAGTTCGCCTGTTTTTTCACCGGTCAATAGAAACCGGTTTTGTTCCGTCAAAAAGAAACCCGGCGCAATTGCATTTACGCGGATATTCTTGGAGTAGTTCTGACACATATGTGTTGCCAGCCATTCGGTGAAATTATTAATCGCAGCTTTCGCCGCCGAATATCCCGAAACTTTGGTCAACGGTTTAAATGCGCTCATACTTGATGTGTTCAGTATTATCCCGTTGTCGTTCTCCGCCATCTCTTTACCAAAGACCTGAGTAGTCAGTAATGTCCCGATGAAATTCAATTCGAATACGAACCGAATCGCCTCCGGCGGCAAATCGAAAAACGACATCTCCGGCGAAGTCGTTGCCTCTTTCTTATTACCTCCCGCCCCGTTAATCAGTATATCTACTTTGCCGAACTCAGCGTTTACCTTTTCTTTGGCCGCTTCCAGACTCGCTTTATCGAGAACATTGCATTTGACTGCAATTGCTTTGCCACCATCTGCCTTGATATCGCCGACCACTTTTTTAGCCGCCTCTTCGGATAAATCCAGCACCGCTATCTTCGCTCCCGCCTTAGCCAGCGCCCTGGCCATCGTCCCGCACAAAACGCCTCCACCCCCGGTGATTACCGTTACTTTCCCCGTTATATCGAATAATTCCTTCATCGTATTTTCCTCATTTAACTACACTATAAAAATAGGTTTTATATGACGTTCGTAAATATTTTCAGTCACGTTCTGTGAGATTATCTTCTCATATTTTCCCAGCGCATTCAAATAATCTATTCCCATTTCCGCCGCAATTTTATACCCCACATGCAGAAGCTGCCGCAAGTCCGGATTATGCTTGCTATTCGATTGGTTGTGCCGCAGCGCATCAGCGAATTCCTCTCCACTCCATCGCCCAACCGCCTCTGCTGTCGGCAGGTTATTTTTATCAATATCTATTACAGTTTCGTACGGTTTGCAAAGCTCATCGAGCCGCGACATCGCCTCTGCATAAATTCGCTTGGCAATTTCCAATCCCTCACCTTCTGCGACAGCCAGCCCAATAAGCTCTTCCAGCCAGGTTGTCCCGGCGGTTTTAATATGCACACCTGCGTCGAATCTCTTCAGTGCTTTGTTAATCGACTCATAAATTGAAAACTTATCGCTGCCGGAATGCATGCTCAATTTCAAGTTCTTCGGCAAGCCAAATTCTTCAACTGCAAAAGCAATGACCGCTATATCCTGGTTAAACTCTTTTTCAAACTGAGCAGTATCACCGACATAGTCAACACCTTTGTTAAACCTGCCGGTAAATTTCGGCGCAATCGTCTGCGCCGGAATATCCTCGCCTGCGATAGCCGCAAGAATAAAGAACATCTCAACCGACGTTTGCGCCTGGTCGCTTTCATCCATCGAAATCTCGGTTATAAAAGCATCGGTGCCTTTGGCCGCTTCAATATGACGGTATATTTCACCCGCCTGCTTTATAGCAGGGAGAAACTTACGTGCGATATCTTCGATTTGACCTTCGCTAACGTTAAAGGCCTCTTCGATTCCCGGAATTTTCAGATGACCGATGTATTTGTCGTGTTTGCCGACAAAGTCTGTTACTTCATTTTCATCTATATCCTGATTTATAAACTCAGCGACGTCGATGGTAAAAAAATCACTTGAATCAATGAACAGGTCAACGTTGCTCAGCCCTATATGGTCCGCATCAACGTAATATGGCCCCCTCCACTCCAGTGCTTTAACTGCCTCGTCCGCTTCGATTCGGACATCGCCCGGCGTGGTCTTTATTATTGCGTGTTCACGGTGGGATTTGTTCCAGACCGGCGTAATATTAATGCCGTGTTTCCTTGCGTTTATTATCGCCTGCAACTGGGCTTTACCCTGATGGCCGAATCTGTCCCCTAATCCGAATGAATACTTCTCTAAAATCACGAGATTTTTATACGTTACCAATACTGTTAAAGATGTTTTTCGATGAATATACCCCTGTTTTTAGATAATTTCAAGCCGTCTTGAAAAATGTAGTGCGCATATCGCAATTAAACTAAAAACACACCTTTCGCGTACTATCCCGCTTCCGCAGGTTTGAGCCCTAAGAGCTTGACATAAAGGGACTAAAGTGGTATACTGATTTCTGGTTTTATGGGGTGATACCGGTTAACAGCTAAATTCGCCGCAGAGTGTGTTTTGGAGGAGATGGTGTGCGTAAAACACCACTTTTTATCTTGTTAAGCTTTTTTCTGCTTTCACAAGCCGGCTGCTCGGTTCAGCCGTTGAGCGTTGTAATGGTCGATGGAGGCCTTGAGGGCAGGGCAACATCCCAAGTACCACTCGACAAATCTGCGTATCCAAAGAACATAGTCGGTGAAAGCCGCCAGCGAGGCAATCCAGAACATTTGACTCATTGTCGGGTCAAATATTACCCCTCTCGCGGCGGAAACTTCTGGTCGGTGGTTGAAGGAGTGCTGAATAACAGAACATATCCGGTTATCCTGGACACCGGGGCGTCGGCTGCTGTTTTTGTTAATGACGTGCACATTCGGGAAAACAACCTGGCGTTTTATCCGTTTAAGAAAAACAACGGCCAATCTGCCAACTGGGGAATGTGCGGTTTAGAGGGACTGAGTATAGGAGAAATGAGGTTAGCAGGATGGCCTTGTTATTATCAGCAGCAGCATGCGGAAGCTCGTTTGTTCGGCCTGCCTATTTTTGAGGACAAGACCATTGTAGTTGGCTTGCCGGTATTGAGGCAATTCAAGTATATCGAATTCGATAATGTAAAAAGAGAAGTGTATTTTTCTCTCGACGGAGAATTCCGACCCGGCGAACCGGATTCGTGGACACAATATCCATTTGTTATTGAAGAACATTCACAGGGTAATGCTTTTCTATTGGTCAATATTCCCATTGCCGGAGAGGAAACCAAACTACAACTCGATACTGGAAACAACGGAGGTCTTGCTGTCGGCGCAAAAATATGGAACCGCATAAATAAGAAACTGCAGAATGTTACGCTGGCCAAGGGCGAAGACCTTTATCCGTATATGGGACGGATTGCCTGCGAGCGTGGAGTTGTTCCAAACATTGAGGTGGGCAATAGGGTCATTAAGGATATTCGGCTTTCAGTTTTCCCGGATGACAGCACGATTATAGAAAACAGCCAAGGCCTGCTGGGAATGCAGTGCTTTAAAGACACTGTAATGGTAATTGATTTCGAAAAAAGTTTAATCTGGCTAAAGAAGACGGGGCGCAGCAAAATTACTTCTGCAGTTCTTTAGTGCCGCAGATTACAGGCATTCTTCTTAATTTGTCCCTTCCACTTTTTGAGCATTCCACCAATTTCTAATAACGAAGAGATTGCCGATTTTCGGCGGACATTTAGGTCCTATATCTATGACAGGCCGGAAAATGCCGTTTTTCATATACCGACGCTGCATAATCCTGAAAAAACCGAAATACCTCCAATAAACAGGGGTTTTGCGCTTTAACGGGGGAGCGGGACTGCTCATTCGATATTTTATCACTTCAGCGGCAATCCTTACCTTATACCGCCGATAGAAAATGCCGAACTCCTGATTAATTGTGGACTTACAGAAGGTGTCCATAGTTATCGCGGGTCGTTTTTGAACTCTCTTACGGTTTTTGAGGAGAATGATTATGAAGAACAAAATAATCTTAGTAAGCGTTGTATTTTTGCTAAGTGGGCTGGGTATTTGCCAAGCCGCTCAGGAAACTAAAAAAAGCTGCCCGGTGGAATCTGACTCAGGGGGTATGCCGGTAATCAAGTACTTATGGTACGGCTTTGACCTTTTGGGCATTCGTCCCGGCACAGAGGGTAAAATTTCTGTTGATGTCACTACTACGGTCCAGAGCAAGCATATGTGGCACGGTATTGACCTCTTGGGTGACCACGGGGTTGTTATACCTTCGGTTGGTGTCAAATTCGGCGATACGGGCTTCAGCGGAAGAGTAATGAAGGCCTATGGTTTGTCGAAGGGACTGTCGAATCTTCAAGATCATCACTATTTACTCTTTTACTCGGGAGCTTTGCTGAAAGATACCCCTTATGCCACCAACATAGTTGCCAATTACTTCTACTACGGCAGGCCAGAGCTTGCGGAGCGCAAATT
>CAYXUW010000132.1:0-5112 GCA_964468375.1 uncultured Pirellulales bacterium
AGAGAATCTCTAAAGTGCGTATAAGCACAAGTGCATAAGGTAATAGCGGCAATTGGAGATTAGCGAACAGCGCAGCTGCCTCTAGCTGGAGGCGCTTATTCCGATAGTTAATACAGGTGGCTGAGTGATAACCCCAAATCCTGCTTGCAATCCTTAGAAGGTGCGCTAAAATGAGGGGTATGGACGCACTGCTCAACAAGATTATCTGCGGTGATTGTATAGAGATACTCGGCAGTATCCGCAAGCCGTTTGCTGATTTAATATTTGCGGACCCGCCTTTTAATATCGGTTATAAATACGACAAATACTACGATAAGGTCAAAAGCAAAAACTATATCGCATGGACGAAAGAGTGGATGGGGGTATGCAAAAAAGTTCTAAAGCCAAACGGCTCATTTTATATAGCCATCGGTGATGATTACGCGGCGAATGTGAAGGTTATAGCGGATGAGCTTGGGCTTTTTATGCGTAACTGGATAATATGGCATTACACGTTCGGGCAGCAGACGAAGAAGAAATTCGCCAGAGCGCATACGCATATATTTTATTTCGTGAACGACAAGAAGAGATTTACCTTTAATGAGCATGCGGTGCGGGTACCGTCGGATAGGCAATTGATTTATAACGACAGGCGGGCGAATCCTGCAGGGAAGATGCCGGACGATGTTTGGGAGGAGTTTTCGCGGGTTTGCGGGACGTTCAAGGAGCGAGAGGGGTGGCATCCGTGCCAGATGCCGGAGAGTTTGCTGAGGAGAATCGTAGCTGTTAGCAGTAACCCGGGCGATTGCGTGCTCGACCCGTTCAGCGGTTCAGGGACAACTTTGGCAGCGGCGAAACAGTTAGGCAGAAATTACGCCGGCGTGGAGATATCTAATAAGTATGTCGAGAACGCCAAGAAGCGTTTGGCTGATTTAGAGAAACAGCAAGGCGGCAACGGGTCTATGAAGTCGGTCGAGGTGGCCGAACTAAGACGGCTGTTATCCGATATGAGAGAAGATTCGAAGAGAGTGGCTGGTGATGAGAAACTTCTGGTTTTGTTTACGAATCAGCTTTCGGGGCGGATGAACAATGGAGAGAGATACAGCACGGAAAAGGTGGCGACGGTTTTAAGGAATTTGGCGGATTGAAGAATTCAGGGAAGAAAAAAGTTTTATTATTTTTTTCGGCGTTTGTTGTCAGTGCATTGATGCTGACGGTGATACAGGCGCCGATTAGCTGGTCTTTTCTGGCGTGGGTGGCGCTGGTGCCATTTATTCTGGTATGCTCGCCGGAAGCGAAGGCGGGTCGGCTGTTTTTTGCGGCATATCTGGTTTCACTTTGCTACTGGCTGGGCAATCTTTACTGGATATATCAGGTAACACTGGCAGGGTGGCTTGCATTTTGTATTTACACGGCCTTTCTTTGGCCGATTACGGCGATTTGCATACGTTTCTGCCGGATGAAAAAGGTGCCGTTAGTTTTGGCGGTGCCGATTTTGATTGTAGGGGCGGAGCGGCTGCAGGGATTTTTCCTGGGCGGTTTTTTCTGGCGGTTTTTGGCGCACAGCCAGTATGCCAATGTCACGCTAATTCAAATATCTGATATATTCGGGGCGGCAGGGGTATCTTTTCTTGTAGCAATGGTCAATGGGCTAATAGCGGAGCTGATAATTTCGGCGAGCGAGAAAAAGCTTTTGAAAATCGGTAATTTTTTTAGAGTCGGTTTGGTGTGCGGCGTGCTGGCCGGCGTTATTTTGTATGGGCGGTACAGAATAAGTGAGTCGGAGAGATATATCGAGGAAGGGCCGGTAGTCGGGGCGGTGCAGACGAACGTTCCGCAATCGGTAAAGAAAACGCATCAGTCGTCGGATGAGATACTCGAGGATTTGCTTAAAAGCAGCAGGGCGAGCGCCAAGGCGGGCCCGGAGCTGATTATCTGGCCCGAGACAATGGTGCAGGCGATGCTGGATGAGCGGGTGTTGAGCCGATTGAGCGGTGAGTATCACTGCAAGACGGTCGATAAGATTTTGAGGGAGTATTCGAGGGGAACGGCTTTCGTGCTTGTGGGCGCATACGGGGGAGTGCTGGATGTGAAAGAAGATTTTACGCTGGATTTTGCTGAGAGATATAATTCGGTTTTTCTGTACAGGCCGGACGGCACAAAGGCGGATGAGCAATACAGCAAGATACATATTGTTGCGTTCGGGGAGTATGTGCCGTTCAGGAAAAGTTTTCCGCCGGTTTATAATCTTTTGATGAAATTTACTCCCTATGACTATGATTATACGCTGGATGCGGGAGAGGAATATACTGTTTTTGAAATGGCCGATGATGAAGGGCGAGTTTATAAATTCAGCGTGATGATTTGTTACGAGGATGCGGTGCCTGCGATTGCGAGGAGGTTTGCGACAGGCAATGAAAGGCCGGATTGGCTTGTGAATGTAAGTAACGACGGATGGTTTGTGCGGTTTGTAGATGGTAAAGTTTCTCCGAGCACGGAACTGGAGCAGCACACGGCGATTTGCGTATTCAGGGCGGTGGAGAATCGGCTTGCGGTGGTGCGGAGCGTTAATACGGGGATTAGCTGCTTGATTGACAGTCTCGGGCGCATACAGGACGGGTATATAGCGGGGTCTCTGCCGATTCGGGCGATGGCGCGGAAGGGGGTAGCCGGGTGGTTTGTGGACAGGGTGCCGATAGACGGGAGGAGCACTTTTTTCAGCAGATACGGGCAATGGCTGGATTTTTGTTGTGCGGTTTGCTTTGTTTCGCTAATGATAATTGTGCTTTTAGGACGATTTTTTATAAGAGGGCCCAAAAGTATACAAGGGCTGACTGAAGAGCAAAAGTAGAAAGGCAGAGGTATGAATAATACGAGCGTACAAGAGCACCGTGGTGTGAAAGTACTTGTGATTTATGCAATTATGGCATTGATGTTATTTATTTTCGGCTGTTATGATTCTTTTCAGAGGAGGAGTTATGTTTACCTCGATGCTGTGTCTTTGGAAGAGCTTGCGCCTAAAGCAGGCAAAATTATCGAGGAAAGCTTAAGCGACGATGACCCTCATATCAGGGCCAATGCCATTGAAGCTGTGGCGGCGACAAGAGAGGTTAGATTTATGCCCAAGGTGGAGCGGCTGCTGGGAGACGAATCTGTTCCGGTTAGATTTACGGCGGCTGTAGCTGTGGGGGATATCGAATATTCCTTTGCAAAAGATTCGGTAAGGCGTTTACTGGAAGACGCGGATGCAAATGTCAGGATAGCAGCGGACTATGCGATGAGCAAGCTCGGCTCGGGCGGTTTTGAGCTTGTCCGCAGAGGATTAGCCAGCAGAAACCAGACAGTCAGGGCCAATGCTGCTTTTCTGTTGGGTAAAAGCGGAGATACGGGCTCACTGAAGCTGTTATGGTGGACGCTGCGAAGCGACGATTCCGATTATAAGGCGAGATTTAACGCCGCAGAAGCAATAGCAAGGTTAGGGGATGAACGTATAGATGAGAAGCTGCTGGCGATGCTTATAAGCGCTTATGCCGATGACAGAATTGTCGGCGTGAGAGCAATGGGCGCGCTCGGGACTAAGAGGGCGGAAGATTTCCTGATAACCAAACTCGATGATGATGTTCTGGAAATACGGCTTGCTGCGGCTGAGCAGCTTGGTATGCTCGGAGAAACCATAGGTGAGCCGGAGGTTCTTGAGGTTTTTAAGAAAAATCTCATCGGGGAATCGGATAAGAAGGACGTTGAGCGTGTTAAGATATTAACGGCACTGGCGATAGGCCAAATCGGCACGCCTGAACTAACGAGATTTTTGCCTCAGTTTCTGGGAGATGAGTCAAAATACGTCCGTATCGCCGGCGCAAAGGCCGTTTTTCAGTGTGTAAACAGGGATTGAAATATTGAAGATGCTCGATTTTTGCTTTTAAGCGTGTTGATTTGAGCACTTAATTTTGCTTGCCTGTTTTTCCTATCTTTACTATTTGCTAATCTTAGCCCAAAAATAACTTGACCTTTTGGGTCAGAAAGCGTAAAATTATTTAACTACAGGGCATAGGAGCACGATGTATATCCTGTAGTTTCAAAACACTATAAAGCAAATAAATGGTGAAAGGGCCTAATATTGAGTACTCTTACTAAGATTCTGATAATTTTACTGACGCTGTCCTCAATTTTCCTCTGCGGCATTGTGGTAACCTATGTTGCCAATGCTGAAAATTACCGGCAAAAATACGAATCTCTGAGGTCCGATAATGACAGTTTGGATAGAAAGGTTGATAGTCTTACCAAGCAGGTAAATGAAAAGATAGGGGAAAAAGAGGCGCTGGAGGATAAGCTGAACAGTGAAATAGCCTCACTCAAGAGGGAAATCAGCAAATTAGAGACCGACCTTGGTGATGCCGAGAGGGAGAAGGCATCTTTGCTTCAGAAAGTGAACAGCTGGACAAGTATAACTAAGGACTTTTATGAAACTACTGATAAACAGGGACAACTACTGAAGAACACGCTCGAAGAGCTGAACAGAGTTCAGGCGGAGCAAGTCAGGCAGAGCAAGGAGCTGAATGAAACTACGGCGGCATTGGTTGACAAGATGGCGATAGTAGAAACACTAGAAGCGGAGAACAAACGCTTAGTTGAAGAAAAGACGGAATTACAAAACAGACTGGATGAGTTCCTGCAACCCGTAGGCAAGATAGCTGCGGAACCTGTGCCTGTGACACCGAGGGTTGGTGTAGGTCGGCCTGCTACCAGGTCCGAAGTCAGGGACATTGACCTGCAGGGCGTAGTGACGGCGGTGGATTTGAAGAATTTTATGGCGAGCATATCCATAGGCGCGGCCGACGGTGTTAGAGAGGGTATGAGGTTTCATGTGACTCGCGGGGGTGAGTTTCTCTGCGATATCCTTATTATAGATGTGGATAGTGAAGAAGCGGTAGGTGTGATGGAGATCGTGCAGAAGCCGCCCGAAGTCGGCGATAATGTATCCACTAATTTATAGACAAGGAATTTTAACCACTATATGAGGATTTAATATGAGTGCTGACGTGCCGAGTCGCGGCGGAAAAGTACTAGCGTCCAATAATCTCTACACTATTATCCTCGCATTCGCGTTTTTCGCAGTTCTGGCCAGTATAGCCC
>CAYXUW010000133.1:0-5062 GCA_964468375.1 uncultured Pirellulales bacterium
GACCTCCACAGCGAGCATTTTGCAGATAAACGTAACGATAAAGCATGCGCCCGTTAAACCGAAGCTAATCATAACGGCCGATTTCATCGCCTTCGGGTCGCGGCAAACCAGAATCGGCAGGCACACCAGCAGCATCACAAGGTTAATAACGGGGTCTGTAATGCGGAAATGTTTCTGGCTGTATAGCTGGGCAAGGTCCTTGACCTTTGTTTTCTGCGAGGCGAGGACGGCCAACTGATGCGAGCTGAGCAGGGTCTTAAACTGGGAACGCCGCATCACAGGTATATCTTTCGGTGTGATATCACTTGCATAGGATGATATCGGCTGCTCGCCGAGCCGGGAGCCCTTTTCGACGAGTTTGCCGTTAATCAAATCCCATCTGCCGGTTTCGTGATTGTAAACGGCGTCCTGAGCCGATATTCGGCCGGTTACCTCCCAGACGCCCGAATCGGTTTTCCTTTTGCGGAGGATGATAGTCGGCCTGCGCAGGGTCGATGTCTCTACGTAGAATCTCTGCGAACAGATTAGCGAGCCGCTTTCGTCCTCGATGAACCACACGTCATAGGTTTCCTGACCGGGAATGGCATCTTGGCCGCGAACGAGTTTGTCGCTGAGCGGCGGTATCAGCAGCTCCTGGTCGATTACCAAAAGCCCTGTCAAAAGGGCCGAGAGCAGAATTATCGGCACAATAACCCTTTTTAAGCTAATCCCGGATGCCATAATAGCTACCAGCTCGTTCGAGTGAATCATTTTGCCGAGAGAAAACGCCGCTGCAACGACGATTATCATCCCTGCGAAGTCACGGAAATAAAGCAAGCTGTTCAGAGCGTAGAACTTCAATATGTTTGCGACAACCGCAAGGGTGCCGAGGTCGGCGTGCTCGGTGAATTCGTCGAGGTTGACGAACAGGTCGATGATTATCCGCAGGCCTATCAGCACGCAAAAGGCGATTACATAACCAATCAGAAAATTCTTCGCAACGTACTTATCTAATATTTTCATATAAATTTCACAGCTCCAGCTGCGTATTGTTCTTGTCGTTTAACTTCGTGATAACTTACGATACATTGTCACCGCCAGCAACGATAAAATGACCAGTTCCACGACAAACTGCATCCAAGCGCCTCGAACAAGTTTTGCGATTGTATAAAACCACCCGGTTTTGTTAAATTGTGAAAGGATGTTGTAATCGTATCTGTATTCCGTGTCCATATCGCCGAAGGCATCCGTAACAGTTGACCATTTTTTAAACTCGTGCCAATCATTTGTATCGATACCATTGCTCTGGCAATACCTTTCATAGAGTTTGAGCGTATCACTGATATGGACATATTTACCGTGGCTGTCCCGTTTCCACGGCCCGGGTGGGACGTAGGCCTGCCACTTCGCTGTATCGTAGCTTTCTTTTCCGATTGCCATCGCCGCCAGCGTGCTGGCCATCCCAGACCGCTCAATACCACTATTGCAATGCAGAAGTATAGGTTGCTCGGCAGTCTCTATCGCCTGTATCAGGCTGTGCATCGAATCCTTGGTCGGAAGGCTGCTGGCCTTAAAGCGAATAGTAATCATCTTGACACCTAATTCGTTTGCGGCGGCCCGCTCTTGTTCTGTGATTTTTCCCACATTGCCTCGGAGGTTTATCACCGTCTTGATTCCGTAACGGTTAATCCACCTCCTGAGCTGTGCCGGTGAAGGTTGACCCGAACGGTAAACTTTTCCCGGAACCACCTCGCGAAAATTCGCCCTGATTACAAAGAAGTATAGATAGCATCCTAATGAGACGGCGATTATTAAAAACACAACAGAAGCGTTCTTCAACTGTTTCGACCTAAAGGACCAGATTTTCCTGATTTTATTCATTTCACCTTACTAAATTGCGAGTTTGAACTCTGCAAGAAAAAGCGGGGCAAAACACACCCAAACGGTTAACAGAGCTATATTTAAGGCAACTCCTATTAATGAAGCTGTTTTCATTTCTGATTTGAACAAAGCTATTATTGAGACTACGGCTCCTGAAACAAATATAACGGCTGATAATCCTATTGTAAGCAGTATAAGCTTATCCGCAGCAATGATAGAACCGACCATGTTGTTAAGAAGAACCACCAATACTAAAAAAACATAGGCAATAACCGGAAGAACCGGCAGTATAAGTCCGATTAGCGCTGTTTTTTGGATTTTCAAAAGATACTCCTCATCGAATTTTCCATTCGGTGCCTACTTAATGCTTTCACATTTATTCGTTCGTAGCTCCGCAGTCCTGTCGACTTAATTTTTCAGTAACCTGTGGTATATCATCGCGGCGGCGGCCGATAAGAGAATCAGAGACGCCCACATTAATATGACGCCCGAATGTACCTGTGTGAATGGGTTCTGTGTGATGTTTTTGCCCATCATTATGCAGACGATTAGCACCGCCGCCGGCACTGAACTTGCTCCGAAGGCGCTGAGCAGGTGTCCGCCTTTGAGGATGATGCCGAGGCCGATACCAATCATTATCAAGGCGACGCAGCCCATCCCGAATACCAGCCGGGTGTGCATCTCGGCTTTTATGTCTGCGAAGGTCTCTTTGATTTTTCTGTCGAGCTTGTTTTGCAGATTTTTCAGCATAGGGCTCGGTTTGACCTGCAGCGCCGAACTAATCGCAGCGGGGCTGACGGCCTCGAGAATATCGGCGCCGCCGAGCTTGTCCGTGACGGTCTGGGGCAAAATTAAGCCGCGAATGATAACGCGCTGGGCCAACCCCTCCGAGCCGTCGGGCTGACGCCACGTCGGGCTGCGCAGGTCCATTGTCAGGGTCGGCGCGAATTTATCGCCTTCGAGATGTATCGTCGCCTTCGTGCATTGCAGGGTGCGCAAAGTTTTTCTGCCGGACGCATCGTATTCGGCTAGTATAACATCGCCGGAGAGCCGCACCTGTTCCTCGTCACGAAGAAGACAGTGGTCTGCGGTAAACTCGACTAACTTCTGGCCGCTGTGCAGCTTGTAGGAGTTGCTTCCCTCCGGGTTTTTTGTGGTCAATTTTTTCCTGATATCTTCTGCCAGCAGTTCCACGGTAAATTGTGCGTAGGTATCGCGGGCCAGTTGTGCAATCGGGTCGAAAAGCATCGGGTCACGGCGAATCTTTTTCATCTCGTCTATTTTCTTGAACTTTATATCGTCGCGAAGCATCGGCGTGAACGGCATCGTCAGCGGCACCCATTCCGCGGAAAAAGGCGCTTCGTCTGCAAGCCCCATTTGATACGTGTTATAGGCGGTTATCTGGACTTCGTTAAACCTCTCGTGCGGGTCAAAGTTTACTCTGGCTCTTTCGGCGGTGATAATCTTTTCTATTTCATAACCTTCCACTTTAGTAACGATTACACCTGAAAGCGTATTGTTTCTCGGGTTGGCCAGGTCGGCGTAGATTCGATAACGGCCATCGGGAGGGATTTTATAATAGCCCCTTCGCTGAATGTTGCGGAAAAGTATCTGTTTTGCATCGGCCTTAATGGACTTTTCAGCACGGCCTACAAAAACGGGCATCACATGGAAACTCAGAATCAGATTTGCAATCGCCACTATAACCGCAAGTACAAGTCCCGGATAAACCAGCGTCAACAGACTTACCCCGCCTGCTTTGCAGGCGTCGAGTTCATTGTCGCTCGCGAACCGGCCGTAAACCAGGGTCGCCGCGAATAAAGCGGCCATCGGCAGGACGAACGTCAGGGTTATCGGCAGAAAGTAACCCATCAGATGCACAACCTGCCGGGGGCCTACGCCGTATTCCTGAACGGGTCGAAGAATGCTGCCGAGACTGAGTATTACGGTTAAAGCCGCCACCGAAGGAATAAAAACCTTCATAAGCTCGCGGAATATATATCTGTGCAGCGTAAAAACCATATTTCCTGCAACCGGTATTTAGTCGTTAAGGTTAAATTATATAAACTTACCATTCTCGATAATAAGGAACGCTTTGCAACAAAATTTTCTGGCGGCGGTTTACCAAATCTTTTTGCTAAATCAGCCGTCCAAAAACGCCGATTTCTGCTTTGACTGTATTATTTTCTATTTGCGTTAAAAGTGGATAATCTCTATAATAACTGTTCGCTTGCGAGTTCAGCCTAAAAAAATTAAGTTGAGGCCGATAAATGCTCAATAATATAAATTATAAGCGCTTTCTTGTTCTTTTGTTCGTGTTCTTTTGTGCGGTTTGCAGGGCTGATACAATCATACTCAAAAAAGGCCAGAGTTTAACCGGCGATATCCTCGCGGAAAAAGAAAACCAATTAATAGTAGATATCGGCGTGACTGTTATCACTATTCCGAAGGATAAAATACTTCAATACGAATACACAAAGGACCTTGAGCAGGGCGACATCAGCACAAGCCGTTCGAGTGCGGATACGAATGAGCTGCAGCCGCAGGATGATGCAAACGGCCGTTTGTATCACACCGCCGATTTGAAAAAGACAACCATAGAAAAATGTGTAAATGCATTCTCCGAAGCCGTCGTAAAGGTCTCAACCCCGGCAATGATGGGTTCTGGCTTCTTTATAAATGAAGAAGGATACCTTATAACCAACTATCACGTTATAGAAAAAGAAACAAAAATCGAAATTACTATGTTTAAGAAGGAAGAAAATGGCTTTGAGAAAAAGAAATTCAAAAAAGTCAAAATCGAAGCCATCAATCCCTTTTTTGACCTGGCGCTTTTGAAGGTTGAGGACCTCGGAGACACAAAAGTCAAATACGCATACTTCGGTGACGTCGACAGTATAAAGGTAGGAGAAGCGGTTTTCGCTATAGGTAATCCGCTCGGCCTGGAGCGAACCGTCACAGACGGCGTTATCAGCACGATAAGCAGGGCTTTTGAGGGTCTTGTTTACATACAAACCAACGCTGATATTAATCCGGGTAATTCCGGCGGGCCGTTGTTCAATCTGGCGGGAGAAGTTATCGGCGTTACGAATATGGGGTATATATTTTTCGGCGGACTGGGCTTTGCCATACCGATTGATTATGTAAAACATTTCATAGAAAACCGCGATGCCTTTGCGTATGACAAGGACAATCCCAACAC
>CAYXUW010000134.1:0-5033 GCA_964468375.1 uncultured Pirellulales bacterium
GTGATACCGTTAAGTCTGCCCATATACGTCCATGTCGCGCCGAGGTCGTCCGAGTAAGCGATGCATGGAGTCCGCTCAAATATACGGTGAATGTTATACAATCGGCCCTGACCCGTTCCTTCACCCGAAAGATAGACAATATTAGTATAACTGCTGGTAATACTGTCAGAACCGGGGCTGCCCGGGAGAGTCAGCCAGTTATAGGATTGCTCACTGCCCCAGCTGCTGCCGTCATTCGGATTGGTTGCCAGCCGATAGTAGGTTGTCTGGTAGGTGTAGTGCGGGCAATACAAGTGCAGATACCTTCCGTCAGGACGTATCCAGAATGCGCCCATATTATGGTCATCACCGCCGGCGCCTGACCCCTCACGCATCGCCACCCGCGTCCGCTGGCCTGTGTCTATATTAAATGTAGTGGCATCCATATCATTGCCTCTGTTGTCTACGCCGCCGAAACCTGTACCGTGAGCCGCCGTGCTGGTTAAAATATTGCCTGTGGAAGGGTCGTAATAAATCTTCTCATCCTGATACCAGCACCACCCGCCGTTATCATTAATGAGCATCATATTGCCCGCTACGCGGTCGCCTACCGTGACCGGAGTTAAGGTCGAAAAAGCCCAGGGGCTGCCGGTAATTATTGTCCCGCCGTCGTTGCAATCTACCGCCCAGTAATACATTGTTGCTTCATTAAGGTCGCCCGGCGGATTGTAGCTTTCCGTATAAACCGTGTATTTAGGATTGTTATGCGCAGTGGAATCGGTTCCGAAATATACTTCGTAGCTGTCGGGTGTGTATCCGTACGGTGCGTCCCACGAAAGGTCTGTGGAAACTGAAACGTCTGATTCACCATCGCCCGGATTCGGATTGGTAACGGGGCCGCGAACTAAAGTCATAAAGTTCCAGTCGTTACCGGGATGCATTATGCTGCCGTCATTGGAATCAACCGCCCAGTAATATGGCGTTTCGTATTCAAGGTCGCCCAGCGGATCGTAGCTCTCCGTATAAACCGTGTATTTAGGATTGTTGTGTGCGTTGGTATCAGTTCCGAAGTAAACATCATAACTTGTTGGTGTAAAACCGGTAGGAGCATCCCACGACAAACCAGTGGAAGTCAAAATATCATCGTCGCCGTTGCCCGGATCCGGATTGCTGGCGATATTCGGGTCAAGAATTGCTCCACTAACTACAAAACCGATAATCACCTGACGGTTGACCGTGCCGTCAAAGTTTGCACTTGGTGTTTCATTTGCTCCCGTAGCAGACTTGTAACCGGTTGCACCGGTAGATGAGCCGGCCGACTGGTCAATCCCTTCGGTAAAACCATTCGCAGTCATTGTATATGAACCAGAGTTGCCGCAGGTGACTGCGTCGATAACCATATCGCCATCACTTGTTGCAAGCGCAGAGGTTGCAATCGGATCGTTTGTACCTCCGTTATTAGCAGTTGCTCCAGTGAGAGTGGTCTGGTTAACGTTTTCAAGGAAAACACTGGCGTATTTGATTTCTGTCGGGTTAGTATCCCATGTGATAGAGAATGTGTTGCTGGTTGCCGCGGCGATGCCGGCCTCGTCAAGAATAAACGCCGCAACATAGGCATTGATTCCCGACCTGTAGTCTCTATCCACAACCTTGGTCATTTCCTGCCCGCCGTAGTACAC
This sequence comes from uncultured Pirellulales bacterium, assembly GCA_964468375.1. Lineage (GTDB taxonomy): Bacteria > Planctomycetota > Phycisphaerae > Sedimentisphaerales > Anaerobacaceae > CAYXUW01. Next base: position 1,659 of record CAYXUW010000134.1, read on the forward strand.
CTCGGCGCAGTTCATCGTGCCGTCCCTCTCGCCGTGAGCAAAAAATATCAGGGCACGGTCTGTCCCGGACTCCGCTGTATGCGTATGGGACGTGCCGCCTATTGTGCCTTCCCAGTCGCCGACGATGCTGACATCACCGAACGCCTGGGCGGCTATTATTATTGCTAATACAAAACATACTAAAATGTCTCTTGGATAGTTTACTCCAATTTTCATCACTTCAACTCCTTAATATTGACTTCTGGCCCCCATTTTGCTATAGATAGACACAGTAATTTTACCTAATTTAACAAAATATAGCAAGGATTTTCTCTAATTAACTAAAACTTGAGGCAAAGGAATAAATATGAGATTAAACACAAAAAAACTCGGTTTTCTGGTATCTTTTTGTGCATTTCTAATCTCTCAGACAGCTTTTTGTGAGGTCCGGCTCCCCCGCTTAATCAGCGATGGTATGGTCCTGCAAAGAGATGCCGAAGTGAAGATTTGGGGCTGGGCCGATGCCGGCGAAGAGGTAACCGTAAACTTTAACGGCAAATCATATACTACTGCCGCCGGCCCGGACGGCAAATGGACGGCATCCCTCCCCCTGTCAAAAGCGGGCGGCCCTTATACTATGGAAATCAGCGCCTCCAATCATATAACCCTAAAAGATATCCTCATCGGCGATGTATGGGTATGTTCCGGCCAGTCGAACATGGAATTGATGATGGAAAGGGTAAAAGACAAATACCCCGACGAAATAACTAATGCCAAAAATAACTCTATAAGACAATTCGAGGTTCCTGATAAATACAACTTCAACGCGCCTCAGGAAGATTTAGAATCTGGCGCTTGGGAATCCGCTAATCCCGAAACTATCTTTAAGTTCACCGCCATCGGCTATTTTTTCGCGAAGGAACTATACCAGAAATACCACGTCCCAATCGGTCTTATTAATGCAAGTCTTGGTGGCTCGCCCGCGCAGGCCTGGATGAGCGAGGAAGCATTGCAAGCTTTTCCGGAATACCTGCAGGAAGCTATGCAATACAGGGACGACAAATTCGTTAACCAGATAAAGCAGCACGATAAAGCCGTCAACGATGCCTGGTATACCCTTTTGAATTTAACAGATGAAGGCCTAGCCGATAAGGAAAAGCCGTGGTTTGACCCCGGTTATGATTCCTCGCAGTGGGATACTATGAACATTCCCGGCTACTGGGCGGACGGCCCCCTCGGCCCTGTTAAGGGCGTTGTTTGGTTCAGAAAAGAAATCGATGTCCCCGCTGCTATGGCCGGAAGGCCCGCTCGGCTCTGGCTCGGAAGGATTGTCGACGGCGATCAAACTTACTTTAACGGACAAAAGGTCGGTGCAATAACATACGAATGGCCCCCAAGGAAATATGACATCCCGGCCGACCTCCTCAAGGAAGGAAAAAATACCATTGTCGTAAAGGTCATCAACTATAACAGTTGGGCGCGTGGTGGTTTCGTTTTGGACAAGCCCTATCATCTTGAGGTAGCAGGCCAGACAATAGACTTAAAAGGCTCCTGGCAATACAAATTAGGTGCGGTTATGGGGCCGAAGCCGTCAGAAACCTTCATCCGATGGAAATCTTTGGGTCTATTCAATGGTATGATTGCCCCGCTGCTGAATTACCCCATAAAAGGCGTCATTTGGTATCAGGGCGAATCTAACGCTAACAGAACACCCTCCGAATATAACAAGCTTTTCTCGACCCTGATTGCCGACTGGAGAGAAAAATGGAATCAGGGCGGCTTCCCGTTCTTGTACGTTCAACTCACCGCCTTTATGGAAGCTAAAGACAAGCCGTCCGAAAGCGGTTGGGCAGAGCTCAGAGAAGCACAGCTTAAAACTCTCTCCGTTCCCAACACCGCCATGGCCGTAACCATCGACATCGGTGAATGGAACGATATTCACCCTCTGAATAAAAAAGACGTTGGTAAACGCCTCGCCCTCGCCGCGCAGAAGGTCGCATACGACGAAGACGTTGTCTATTCAGGCCCGATTTACCAGTCAATGGAAATCGACGGCAACGATGTTATCCTCACATTCACTCATACCAACGATGGCTTAGTTGCAAGAGGCGGCAAGTTAAAACAATTCGCTATTGCCGGCCTCGATAAAAAATTCGTCTGGGCAAAAGCCAAAATCAAAGGCGATAAAATCATTGTCTGGAACGACGAAATACCAAATCCCGTCGCCGTCCGCTACGCCTGGGCAGACAATCCGGAAGGTGCGAATCTGTATAACAAGGCCGGCTTGCCCGCTTCGCCCTTCAGAACCGACGAATAATATCCAAGAGAACTTCTAAGCTTGAAATCTGTCACTATGCGCATTCTGATAGAATATTGTGCGCATTTTGATGAGGTTGAATCGAAAATTCCACTGAAAAAAGTTTTTTAGGAATTTTTTTACTTGACCTTCAGCCATATTTTGAGCACATTAATATTCTACCATCGAGCGATTTTGAAAGAGAATTATGAGGGACATTGAAGTAACCTGTACCCATAGCTACATATTAGCTTGTCACCTGCGCCAAAATAATAACTGCCGGTATATCGTAAACAGCGATGAGGCAAATCTATCTATTAGTATTTTCCCGTACCAACCTGACAAGAGTTGTATCTGACCTCTGTCTTGATATTTTTCGGGAATTATGCCTCTTTCGTATTTGATATATACATAGCACACTTGATCTGCAGCGCCGCATTAAAGGGTTTTTATAATCATTTTTGGAGCCGTAGTGTTCGGCAGTTAAGGAGGTACCAGACAAAAAATCAATTACGGTAGGAGGTTCTATGCCGGTGTGCAGTCGGCTGAATTTGTATGCATCACAGCCAAACAGATCCGGCAAATGGAAGAAACAAATTAATAAGGAGAAACAATGAAAAAGACATATTTAACGGTAATCATGGCTCTGTTGTTGTTTCTAAGCCAAACGGCGGAGTCGGCAACCGTGAACGTAGATTTAAACACTACGAGGCAGACTGTCAGGGGCTTCGGTGGCATGAATTTTCCCAGGTGGATTGGCACTTTAACTGACGCTCAGGTAGATAAGGCTTTTGGCAACGGTTCCAATCAGATTGGCCTTACCATTATGCGTATCGATGTTCCGCCTGAGTCCGGCGACTGGAGCGGTCAGGTCTCTGCTGCCCAAAGGGCCAAAAGCCATGGAGCCATCATATTCGCAACGCCATGGTCGCCCCCGGCATCTATGAAATCGAATGGCAGCACTACCGGCGGATCGCTGAATTCTTCTTCATACAGCGCTTATGCCAATTATTTAGCAGATTTTGCCGATTACATGTCTTCAAACGGGGCTTCCCTGTATGCCATTTCGGTTCAGAACGAACCTGATTATGTACCGGATT
>CAYXUW010000135.1:0-5025 GCA_964468375.1 uncultured Pirellulales bacterium
CCCTTGCTGGTCCGAAGTTTCGTTCGGCGAGGTAAAGGATACTACCCTTAACATCGGCAAATACGAAATTGAATTATCAGACGGGAGAATAATAACTTTAAGCGGCAAAATCGACCGGCTCGATACCGCCGACTTAAATGGCGAAGAGACTGCGATTATTTTTGATTATAAACGAAGGGCGAAAACCTTTAGCTGGTCGCAATTTATCCACGGCTTGGATATGCAGTTGCCGATTTATATACTGGCCGTCAAAAAAACAAACAATTCTAACCTTAGTATTAACAACGCCTTAGGAGCGTTCTATATGCCTGTCGAAGTAAGCCCCGCCAAAACCGCTATCGATGAGTTACCGCAAAAGTCAGAAAGTTTCGATTATAAGGCCAGAGGAATATTCGACGGCCGGATTTCCCGTCAGCTCGATAAGGGAGTTTCTAAAAACAGTAAGTTTTACAATTTCTACGTCACTAAGGACGGCCAGCCATACGGCAATTATGCAAAGCAGGGCGTGCTGAAACCTGATGATTTTGGAAAAGTCCTTGAATTAACCGAAAAAAAAATAATCCGGTTGTCCGAAGAAATTCTCTCCGGCAGAATAGAAGTCAAGCCGTATCGCTTAAATCAAAATTCGCCGTGTGGTTTCTGCAAATATAAATCCCTCTGCCGATTTGATTGGCAAATCAATGATTACAACTTCCTGGAACCCATCGGCAAACTTAATGTGCTCGAAAAGATAAACGATAATAATGACTGACAAGAAAATAAATTGGACCGAACAGCAAAAGCGGGCTATTTCCGCTCGCGGCAGTGACGTTCTGGTGAGCGCATCAGCTGGCACGGGAAAGACGGCCGTGCTGTCGGGGCGTTGCGTCGATATGGTTTCCGACAAAACCGATGTGCGGAATATGCTTGTTCTGACCTTTACCGAAATGGCCGCCGAGCAGATGCGCTCGCGAATCGCCGAACAGTTGCAGGGCGCATTCCACAAAAGCAGCGACGCGCACCTTCGCCTTCAGCTTATGCTCCTGCAGGCCGCCGATATTAGCACAATACATTCGTTTTGCAAGCGGCTTATCACCGAATACTTTTACAAACTCGCCCTCGACCCCACATTCGGAATAATCGACGGCGACGAGGCGGGACTGCTCAAAGCCGAGGCCCTCGAAAAAACAATCGAATGGGCTTGGCAACAGAGCAATTTAGTACAGGGACTAGAACAGCTCCTCAGTCGCCGAGACCTCAGGACAAATGACGGCTTCCTCTCGAAAATCATAAGTTTAAGCAGCTTCTTGGACGGCGTGGTCTCGCGAGAAAGCTGGTACGGGCGCGCGATGCAGCTCAGCACAGCCGCTGGCCCGTTTTCTTCAGAACTGGGTGAGGAACAGAAAAGTATCGTCGCGGAGAAATTACGAAGCATTGTCAGTCAGCTTCAGCAGGCCCGAAAGCTTTACGAAAGCCAGCAGCCCGGTGGCAATTGGTCGGAGAAGTTGCAGGAAAGTCATATCGAACCTGTCGCGCGATGTATTGAATTCTTGGAAGCGGGCGATTGGGAAAAATGCGCCGAGGCGATAAGAAATTTCGCCAAACCAAGAACCTATAAACCCAAAGAGGTTTCGGAGCTCTTCGCCGAGCTTATACAAAAACGCGCCAAATGTGCTCTCGACGCCTTCGATAAGCTTTCCGAGCTTGCTGTATTGAATCCCGATTATCTTAATAAAGTCGGCGGCTCTGTCGGTTTGCAGACAAAAGTCCTCGTTGAGCTTGTCAAAAAGTTCTGCTGGTTTTATGGTCAGTCAAAAAGGACTATTAACTGCCTCGATTTTGCCGACCTCGAACATCATGCGTTAAAGCTCTTAACCGAGGAAAGTTCGCAGGACGACAAACTGTCGCCATCGCCGACTGCTCTTGCCCTTCGGCAGAGGTATAAATACATATTCGTCGATGAGTATCAGGATATAAACGCCGTCCAGCAGGCCATACTCGATATGCTCAGCTCCGGCGGAAACGTTTTCGTTGTCGGCGATATTAAACAGAGCATTTACGCTTGGCGGGGTGCCGAGCCGGAGATTTTCCTCGAACGGCTAAAGCCCGCCTCTCTCGCGTCCGGCCGGTTTAGAGTCGACCTCAATGCTAATTTCCGTTCCTCCAAAGGCGTCCTCGATTTCGTCAACACAGTCTTCGGCCGGATAATGACCGCCTCGTTTGCGGCAATGGATTATGACGAATCGGCCGAGCTGAAACCGGCAACCGAAAGCGGGGACGAAAAAAATGTCGTCGAGTTCCATATACTCGACGAAGAAAGCAAAGACGAGGATTCACAATCCGAAGAGCAAACAGATACCGAAGAGCAAAGCAAAGTTGTTTATAATTCCCGCCAGCATCAGGCGGCTGCAATTGCCCGTCGCATAAAACAAATGGTCGGCGCCGAAACCGGCAAACCCGAATTCCAGATATACGATAAGCATAAAGGCGAAAAAAGAGCCGTCGAATACCGTGACATCGTCGTCCTGATGCGTTCACTCGCCAAAAAGGCGAACGATTATATCGAGATTTTCCGACTGGCCGGCGTGCCCGTGAGCTGTCAGGCCACAGCGGGCTACTTTGAGGCCACCGAAATCACCGATATGCTCTGCCTGCTGAAAGTCCTCGATAACCCGCAGCGTGATATCGAATTGTCCGCCGTATTGCGAAGCCCGTTCTTTAAGTTCACCGACACCGACCTTGCGAAGATAAAAGTCCGTAGCGAATCAAAAGATAAGAATTTCTACGACTGCGTCCTCGAATATTCCGCTTCGACGGCGGACGTAAGGCTCGCTGAAAAGCTCAAAAAAGCGCTCGAGCAAATCGACCGGTGGCGCGCTGCCGCTCGCACCGGCAGTCTGGCCGATTTGATTTGGCACATTTACCGCCAAACCGGCTTCCTTTCCTTCGTTTGCGCCTTGCCGAGCGGACAGGTGCGCAAAGCCAACCTGCTCAAGCTCCACGACCGCGCAATTCAGTTCGAAGGTTTCGCCAGCAGTGCTGGCAGACCTTCATTGGGTCGCTTCGTCCAGTTTATAGAAGACCTCCAGAACATAGGTCAGGATTGGGTTCCCGCCGAGCCGGACAGCTCCGCCGAAAACGCCGTGCGCATCATAAGCGTCCACAAAAGCAAAGGCCTCGAATTCCCCGTCGTTTTCCTCGCCGAGCTGAATAGCCAGTTTAATAAAAGAGACATTCACGAGGATTTCCTCGCCGATGCCAAAGATGCCCTCGGCTTGCAGATTATCGATCGCGAATCCAATACCAAGCTGAGCTCCCTCGCCCATCAGCTTATCGCCGAGAAGAAATTGTCTAAATCGCTGGCTGAGGAAATGCGCATCCTTTACGTTGCGATGACCCGCGCCAGACAGCGCCTTATCTTAAGCGCCTCCGAAAAGAAAAGCCGTTGCCGTGACGTCCTCTGCGATGGTTTCTTCAGCGATAACCGTATAAGCGATTGGCAGCTTCGCCGCTGCCTCAGCCCTCTGCAGTGGGTGCTTTATGGCCTTTCCGGTTGCAAGATTTTGCACGACGCCTTTGAGACAGAATTACCTGCCGGGGGCGGCGACAATTTATTCAGCTTAAAACTCTATAGCCGAACGGAGCTCGACGGGCTTTCCGAATATATCAGCGAGCTTAAGACCGGCAAATCCCGTCGGCCGAGAGCATCGACTGGAAAATCGAAAGGTTCCAAATTACTCTCGCAGATTAAGAAATCTTTAGCGTGGCGATACCGCTTCGGCGATGTATCGCTTTTACCCGCCAAGCAGTCCGTAACGCAGTTGACGCACCGCGGGGACGAATACGTAAGATTCGATTATTCCAAATCCCTCGAGCGAAGGCCCAAGGCCGTTTTGTCAGCCGAATCCACCGATATAATTGACGCCCGGCTAATCGGGACAACCGCTCACCTCATAATTTCCCAGCTTGATTTGACCGGCCCCGTAACAAAGGAAGCTATTGAAAAAACAAAGCAAAAACTTCTCTCTGACGGTGCTATAACAGACCTTGCCGCCGAAAATATCAGCTCGGATTCCATCCTTGCCTTTTTCGAAAGCGAGTTAGGCAAAGCCGCCCTTGATTCGAGAAATACCGTGCATCGCGAATGGCCGTTCACCTTCGCCTTGCCCGCTTCCGAATTAAGTACTCCGAGTGACGAAATCATTGTCGTTCAGGGCATTATCGATATGCTTATCCGAACCTCGCAGGGATTGGTTATTATCGATTTCAAGACCGACAATGTCACCGCCGAGGACGCGCCTCGCCGCGCCGAACTTTACCGTCAGCAGCTTGAGCTCTACGGCAGAGCAGCCGAAACAATCCTGAAAACAAAACTCCTCGCAAAACACCTCTATTTCCTGAAACCCGCCTTCGCAGCCGAGGTATAAAAAAGGCCCTTTTTGTTACCTTCTGACTTGACATTTCCGCTTAAATCGGATAATCTGTGATATATCTTATTTTAAGAGGAGAATAAGATGAAAAAACTGCTTACTGCCTTCATTTGTTCCTTCCTGTTTTTAGCAAGCCCCTGTTATGCGCGTTATTCCGGCGGCTCAGGCGAACCGAACGACCCCTATCTGATAGCTACGCCCAATGACCTCAACTCAATCGGCCTTTATCCCGGCGACTGGGACAAACATTTTAAAATGATATCTGATATCGATATGTCCGGCATAACAGGCGACCGGTTCAATATGATAGGTTGCTATGAAGGTGAATCTCCGAATACCAGTCCCTTTTCAGGGGTCTTTGACGGAAACGGTCATACCATCTCGAACTTTACTTACCAGGCCGCTGACGTTTCTTGCGTGGGCTTGTTCAGTTATGTCGGCGGTGATATGATGGATGAGCCGCCAGACTCGGCAATAATAAAGAACTTGGGACTCGTCAATCCGCAAGTCAGCGTAACAGGCGGAAACGTCGGAGGCCTTGTTGGACGCTTGGGCAGTTACAATGAATACCTCGGTGCAGATATAGTCAACTGTTACATTCAGGGCGGAAGTATCT
>CAYXUW010000136.1:0-4782 GCA_964468375.1 uncultured Pirellulales bacterium
GGCACTATCTTTTTGATGTGGCTCGGTGAACAGATAGACGAATACGGCATAGGTAATGGTATTAGTTTGATAATTATGGCGGGTATTATCGCCAGAATGCCCTGGGCGATCCAGACGCTTTGGCAAAGTGTCGATTTCAGAGTCGGTGCCCCTCCGGGGACTATAGGACCGGCAAAAATAGTATTTCTCATAGCGGCCTTCGTATTCGTCGTGGCGGGGGCGATACTCATAACTCAGGGACAGCGCCGAATACCGATTCAGCAGGCAAAGCAGATGCGCGGTCGCAGAGTTTACGGCGGCCAAAGGCATTACCTGCCGCTTCGCGTCAACCACGGCGGAGTGATGCCGATAATTTTCGCATCGAGCTTTATGATGTTTCCCCCGATTATTGTCGGCCAGCTGGCAAACTTGTTCCCCGGTTCGGTATTTCTTCAAAACTTGCAGAATGCTTTAGGACCGGGTGCTTATACTTATAATGTGTTGTTTATGTTGTTGATTTTCTTGTTCGCTTATTTTTGGACGACCATACAGTTTCAGCCGAAGGAAATGGCCAAAAATTTGCGCGATTCCGGCAGCTTTATTCCGGGACTTCGCCCGGGGCGGAGAACTGCCGACTATTTGGAAAGGGTGATGACCAGAATAACTTATTTTGGAGCTGCATTTTTAGCTATTATCGCCGTTGTGCCGTCCGTAGTTTCAATATTATTAGGAGTCGATTGGAGAATAGCGACATTCTTGGGCGGAACCGGCTTGTTGATAGTTGTTAGTGTCTCGCTGGATTTGGTGCAGAAAATCGAGGCCAATCTCTTGATGCGCAGCTATGACGGTTTTAGTGAAACTGGAAGAATTAAAGGAGCTTATGCGTGAGGATAGTGTTGTTGGGTGCTCCGGGTGCAGGCAAAGGAACGCAGTGTCAGCGCATTGTCGAAAGATATGGCCTGCTCCATTTATCCAGTGGAGACATCTTGCGGCAGGAAAGAATTGAAGGAACCGAACTGGGTAAAAAAGCCCAAAAGTATATGGACTCAGGTGAGCTCGTGCCGGACGGAATAATAGTTGAAATGATGGCTGATGCGATGAAAAAAACGCCCGAGGCAGGTTATGTGCTGGACGGTTTTCCCAGAACCGTTAATCAGGCCGGAGCCCTCGACAAGTCGCTGGCCGGGAACGGCGAAAAGATAAATGCTGTCGTAAATTTAGAGGTGGATGACTCAATGGTGGCTCGGCGAATGACCGGCAGAAGAATTTGTCCTAAATGTGGTGCGGTTTACCATATTGAAAATCTGAGGCCGAAGGTCGATGAAGTATGTGATAACGACGGCACCAAGCTTGTTCAAAGGCCGGACGATAGTCTCGAAGTGGTGACGAATCGGCTTGAGACATACCACCGCCAGACTGAACCTGTGGTGGATTACTATAGAAAGAATAACACTGTTTATGATATCGACGCTAACGGAAGTGTGGATGAGGTAAGCGATTTGTTGTTTGAGTATTTGGATGCTCTCGCCGAGGGGCGAGTAAATTAGATGGCTATAACGCTTCGCAGCCAAAGAGAAATTGAGTTGATGCGTAAGGCAGGTGTTGTTGTAGCCGATGTTCTTTCAAAATTACAGGAGATTGCAGAACCGGGAGTCACTACCGCTTCGTTGGATAGCGTGGCTGCACAAATTACCGCTGACGCAGGGGCGACGGCTTTGTTTAAAGGTGTGCGAAGTCCGTGTTCGAGAATACCGTTCCCTGCTTGTATTTGTGCCTCCGTAAATGAGCAGGTTGTCCACGGTATTCCTTCCGAAGCTGTTGTGCTTAAAGACGGCGATATCCTCAGCGTTGATTTTGGCGCAAGAGTTGATGGATATTGTGGAGATGCTGCCGTTACGGTTGCCGTTGGCCGGATTTCCGAGGATAAACGCCGGCTAATAGATGTAACTCGGCATCTTCTCGATATTGCGGTAGCACGGGCGAAACCGGCGGTCAAATGGAGCAGTATAGCTGCTGAAATGCAGGATTATGCCGAATCGGCCGGCTTTTCGATAGTGAAGGATTTTGTCGGACACGGCATCGGCGTAGAAATGCACGAAGAGCCGAAAGTGCCTAACTTCGTCAGTGACGAGTTGCTTTCTAATGATATCGTCTTGACCGAGGGAATGGTTTTGGCGGTGGAGCCGATGGTTAATGCCGGAACCGGTAATGTGCGGACGCTTAAAGACGGCTGGATGGTGGTTACAAAAGACGGAAAGTGCTCGGCTCATTTTGAGCACACAATCGCAATAGTGAAAAATGGTTGTGATGTGCTTACGGTAAAAAAGTGATATGGCAGGAAAGGGCGCAATAAGATTACAGGCCACGGTTATTGAGGCATTGCCGAACGCAATGTTTAATGTGGAATTAGAAAACGGCCACAGGATTTTGGCGCATGTCTCGGGCAAAATGCGGATGCATTTTATCCGGATTTTACCGGGTGATACTGTTACGGTCGAGATGTCGCCTTATGATTTGAATAGAGGTCGAATAATTCTGCGAAACTAAGGGTCTTTCGCAAAGCGAAAGTCGCTGGGTATCTCGAGTGAGATAAGTAATATAAAAAAGTAGGTTGTAAAAATGAAAGTTAGAAGTTCTGTAAAACGTATATGTGAAAATTGTAAGGTTATTCGTCGCAAAGGTGTTGTGCGTGTGATTTGTACCAATCCAAGGCACAAGCAGCGCCAGGGCTGATTGTATAAGTGTGAAAAGGAGCTGATATGCCGCGTATAGTAGGTGTCGATATCCCTGATAATAAATCCGTATGGATTGCATTGACTTATATTTACGGTATAGGTCGCTATACTTCGGAAATGATTCTGAAGGAAGCCAAAATCGAAAAGAGCACCAAAGCTGGAAAACTCACCGAAGATGAGCTTAGCAGAATAACTCAGATTATCGACCGAAATTACATCGTAGGCGGCCAGCTTCGCAGACAGACCGCTCAGAATATCGCCCGTTTGCGTGATATATCCTGTTATAGAGGTATTCGCCACAGAAAAGGCTTGCCTGTTCGGGGACAGTGCACTCAGAGTAATGCACGAACCCGCAAAGGCCCTAGAAAGACCGTGGCAGGTAAGAGAGGCGTGAAGGAGCAGCGATAAGCTGCCTGAAATGATGATTTTGTTCTTTTAAGGATTTTTCTGATAATGGCAAGAGCTGCAAAGCGAAAAGTTAAGAAAAATGTCATCAGGGCTATAGTTTGCATAAAGGCGACATTCAACAATACGTTGATTACGATTACGGATTTGGACGGCGACACTATTTGCTCCGGTTCTGCTGGTTGTGTTGGCTTTAAGGGCTCACGCAAGAGTACCCCTTTTGCCGCCCAGCAGGCCGCGCAGCGCTGCGCCAGCACCGCTATGCGTAATGGCGTGCGTGAGATTGAAGTTAAAGTTAAGGGCCCCGGCTCTGGTCGAGAATCCGCTATCTCGGCAATGCAGCAAGCCGGTTTGCGGATCATCTCGATAGAAGATGTTACCCCGTTGCCGCATAATGGTTGCCGACCGCCGAAGAGAAGAAGAGTATAAAGTAAAAGGGATATACCTTATAGAAGGTTTTTGGAGATAAGTGAAGAATGGGACGTTATCTTGGTTCATCTTGTAAACATTGCCGTCGTGAGGCGATGAAGCTGATGCTCAAAGGCGTTAGGTGTGAAACAGCCAAATGCCCCGTGGAGAAGAAACAGCGCAATTTAGGCCCGGGAATGCACGGCTGGCGGAGAAGCAGGTCAAGTGAGTATGCTGTTCGATTGCGCGAAAAGCAGAAAGTCAAAAGGTATTACGGCCTCCTAGACAGGCAGTTTATGAGATATTTCCACAAAGCCGAGCGGACGAAGGGTAATACTGGCGAAGTTCTGTTGCAGTTATTGGAAAGGCGTTTGGATAATGTGGTATACAAGTTGAATTTCGCACCCTCACGAAAAGCCGCCAGGCAGCTGATTACTCACGGCCATATTTATGTAAATAACAGAAAAGTTAATATGGGTGATTATACTACTAAGGTCGGCGACAAGATAATGGTCAAGAATTCCGAAAAAAGCAGGAAAAAAATAAAGGAACAGTTGGAAAGTAATCCGAATTTTACCACACAGGGTTGGCTGCAGCTGAATAGAGAAAAACCCGAAGCAGCCGTTGTTGCACTGCCTACCAGAGATGATGTGCAGATTCCTGTTGAGGAACAGCTGGTTGTCGAGTTCTGTTCGAGGTAGAGTTTGGAGAATTTAAGAACACCGGAGCTAATTGTTAATAGACGTTACTATAGGAGGCATATATGCGAGTTACATGGCGTGGTTTGGAGTTGCCGACTCATGTTAAACGGGATACGATGGTATCAAGCGATAAATATGGTCGATTCTTCATCGAGCCTTTCGAACGTGGTTTTGGCACCACTGTCGGTAACAGCTTAAGACGCGTGTTACTTTCCTCTTTGGAAGGTAGTGCCGTAACATCCATTAAAGTGACGGGGGCCGACCATGAATTTACCTCGATGGAAGGTGTAATGGAGGATGTCACCGGAATAGTTTTGAATGTCAAGAATCTTATTGTTCGCCTCCAGGGTGAGGGGCCAAAGATAATGAAGGTTTCGGCAAACAAAGCCGGAGTTGTAACAGCAGCCGATATAGTTGCAGACCCGGCCATAGAGGTGATAAACAAAGATATGGTGTTAGCCACTTTGACCGAAGATGTGAATTTTGAAATGGAAATGGTAGTTGAGAAGGGCAGGGGTTACCTGCCGGCTTCGGAACGAATCGCCGCCTCAGAT
>CAYXUW010000137.1:0-4769 GCA_964468375.1 uncultured Pirellulales bacterium
GGTTGCACGCGAGCTTGCAGGCAAAAACGTTACCGCCAACTGCATCGCACCGGGGTTTATTATGACGGAAATGACCGAGGTGCTCGCTCAACCGGTAAAAGACGCTGCGATGCAGGTAATTCCGGTAAGAAAATTCGGAACAGTAGAGGATGTAGCGAAGGCAGTGGCGTTTTTTGCGAGCGACGAGGCCGGTTATATCACCGGTCAGGTGCTCTGTGTGGACGGTGGGATGGCGATGTAAAAAAATAAAAAAATGTTTGTATAGGAGCGATTTAGCAGGTAATATACCCGCCTAAATAATAAACGGATAGTTGTAAAATGATTTCCTGATTTGGCTTAGGAGGCAAAACAAGTGAGTGCTGACGAGATAGATGCTCAGGCAATTGAAAACAGAGTAATTGAGATAATAAGTGAACAAATGGGCGTAGATAAGTCTGAAATAACCCGTGAGACCTCTTTTATTAACGACTTGAACGCTGACTCACTGGATACTGTCGAACTGGTTATGGAGTTCGAAGACGAATTTGACATGAGTATTCCGGACGAGGAGGCCGAGAAAATCCAGACGGTCGGCGCCGCCATAGATTACATTGCCAATATCGCACGTACCAAAAGCCAAGAATAACAAGCAATTTTCGGCACAATGAACAGACGACGAGTAGTTATTACTGGCTTGGGGTGTGTTACTGCTTTGGCCGAGTCTGCTGACGGGCTTTTTGGCGCAGTATGCGAAGGTAAAAGCGGCATTTCCAATATAGAATCCTTCGACGTCAGCACATATCCGGTAAGGTTCGGCGGGGAAGTAAAAACCTTCGACCCAACGAAGTATATCGAACACCGCGAAAGCAAACGAATGGACCGCTTTTCGCAGTTTGCCATGGCGGCAGCGATACAGGCCGTGGGCGACAGCGGGCTGGATTTCTCAAAGGAAGACGTTACTCGTGCGGGCGTCATCGTGGGGACGGGCATAGGCGGCATCCAGGAAATCGAGTCGCAGCATATAAAACTGCTGAATAAGGGCGTAAGACAGGTTTCGCCTTTTACCGTTCCGAAGCTCATGGCCAACGCAGGATGCGGCAATATCGCCATCCGCTACGGGTTAAAGGGGCCTAATTTCTGTGCTGTAAGCGCATGTGCTTCGAGCAATCATGCCATCGGCGAGGCCTTTTGCAATATTGTTTACGGGCGAAGCGATATAGTTATAACCGGCGGCACCGAAGCAGCTCTTTCGCCGGTGGGGCTGGCGTCATTTTGTGCCGCGAGGTCATTGAGCACGCGAAACGACGACCCTGCGAGGGCATCGAGGCCGTTCGATAAGGACAGGGACGGTTTTGTTCTTTCCGAGGGCGCCGGTATTTTGGTTTTAGAAGAGGAAAGCCACGCTCGTAAACGGGGCGCTAAAATATATGCCGAGCTTCTCGGCTACGGCGCCACCGATGACGGTTATCATATTACAGCCCCCCCGCCGAGCGGCGAAGGAGCGGCGAGGGCAATGGAAATAGCACTTGCCGATGCGGGTGTGGAAAAGGAAAAAATCGATTACATAAACGCACACGGGACGGGAACGGAGTTAAATGACATAGCTGAAAGCACCGCCATAAAAGCCGTATTCGGCGACCACGCGTATAAACTAGCCATCAGCTCAACGAAAAGCTGCCTTGGGCATTTACTTGGAGCGACCGGCGCAGTAGAACTTATAATAACCGCAAAAACGATTACCGATTCGATTATCCCCCCTACCATTAACCTGGAAAATCAGGATGAAAAATGCGACCTAAAGATGGATTATGTTCCGCTGAAGGCACGCGAGGCAAATGTCGACTATGCCGTAAGCAATTCTCTGGGGTTTGGGGGCCACAATGCCTGTCTGGTTGTGGGAAAAGTTTAGCGTATAATTCCAGCGGAGAAGAGAATGGCAAAAGCTAATCTCCGTCAGACTACTCGACTCCTGCGAAAGCAGTTCACGAAACGGCCTTTAACCGTGGTTGTTATTCTACTGATATTACTCTACTTTTGTGCCGCCTTTCTCCTTTGGGTTTATGACGAAAACATAAATAGTTTTTTCCAAGCCACTACCATGATTATACCCGCTTTTTTGGGTGAATTGGGAGCAATGGAAGAACGTCCCCTCATAACGCAGGTCAGTGTTTTGCTTGCATTAGCCAGTAGTGTTGCTTTTCTGGCAGTTATAACAGCTAAAATTACAAGTATGTTTGTTGAGTTTTGCAGAAGAGGAGGAAGTATCATGAAGAAGGTTCATTCATCAGATCATATCGTAATCTGCGGCTGGAATTTCCAAGGCGAAAGAATCGTTAGGGAGCTACTTCACAGCGGTGCAGCAGCACGTCGCGAAATCATTATACTGGCAGACTGTGAGATACGGCCGGTAAAGGAAGAGAAGATTGAGTTTGTAAAGGGTGACCCAACTCAAGATGAGTGTCTCATTCGGGCTGGGATAAAAAGAGCTAATAGCACCATTGTGCTTAGCGACCTTACCAAACCCGCTAATGAGGCTGATGCCGAGGCATTGATGATTATACTGGCAGTGGAGTCTCTCAATCGCAAGGTTCACTCCTGCGTTCAGATAGCTAATTCTTCCAATCGTATACACTTCGAACGCGCACACGCTGATGAGGTCATTTGCCTCGATCAAATTGGAGGAAATCTCGTCGTTGCTTCTGCTCTGAATCACGGCACTTCACGGGTGGTGTCCGAATTATTGACTTTTGATTTTGGCAGTGAATTTTACAGGTATGATGCTCCTTTGTCCGATGAATTAATTGGCAAAGAATTTTCTGACGCTGTTCAATCGCTGGCGAAGCAGCGCATAATACTCTTAGGATTTGAAACTGATGACTCTGAAGAACTTAGACAGAAACTATCCAACGACATTTTGCATTCATTGGAATCAGGGGGCAGGATAGTTATTGTCAACCCGCAGAACCAGTACCAGATTCGCCAAGGTGATGCTCTTTTCCTAATTGCAGAATCAGCACCAACCGCTTTGTGAGAAAACTATCGTGTGCGAGACAGGCCCGCGGTGAAAGAAAAATATGAATCCAATTTCGGCTGTTATAATTTTGGTTGGGGGATTGGTAATACTATGGAAGTGCGCTGAGCTATTGGTGGCAGGAGCGGTCGGATTAGCACAGCGCAGCGGCGTCAGCCCGCTTGTCATAGGCCTTACCGTAGTAGCTATGGGGACGTCCGCACCAGAGGTGGCGGCGAGCATCGCAGCGGCTCTGCGAGGCGCGGGAGACGTGTCCATCGGTAACGTTTACGGCTCGAATATCGCCAACTTAGCTCTTGTCGGCGGCTTATGCGCTCTTATACGGCCTATAAAGGTCAAATCGCAAACACTACGGCACGAAATTCCTGTGATGATACTGACCGCGTTATTACTTCTGTCTGTACTTTACAATTTATATTTATCCCGGCCAGAAGGAATCTCCCTGTTAGTTTTGTTTACAGCATTAATCCTGCTGACAGTATACTCAGCAAGGCGAGGCCGGAGAAATATAAATACTCAGGAGCAGAAGAACATAAGCACAGCAAAAGGCGTGTTTTTCGCTGCCGCCGGATTGGCTGGGCTGGCGCTGGGAGCGGATATGGCTGTGCGCGGTGCAGTGTTTTTGGGTGAGCGAATCGGCCTGAGCCAGGCGGTCATCGGCCTGACTATTATAGCGGTCGGGACCTCCCTGCCGGAGCTTGCAACTTCCCTGGCGGCTGTTATTAAGAACCAGCATGACATTTCAATCGGCAATCTGGTCGGCTCGAATATTTTCAATACGCTGCTTGTCGTCGGCACCGCGGGGACGGTTCGGCCGTTCGCAATAGGACAGCGGCTGGCAGGAGTCGATTACTGGATTATGATTTTAGTCAGCGCAGCCTTTGCCGTTGTTATCATAATCGGACGGCGCGTTATCGGGCGAGTTGGAGGCGCGTTTCTGCTTTGCGTGTATATCGGCTATATGATTTACCTGCTGGGCTATACGGCAAGCGTATAAATCCCGCCTTAAAACAACATCGAGTTGGGGAAAACGGATTCAAAGTCCTTTTCGCGGGCGATTTCGATATATTCGATTTTGCGGCTTAATCGGTCGGCTAATTTGCGCAAGCGGGAATCTATAAGAAGCATTTGGGCACCGCTGCAGGCGGCGTTGCCGACAAAATGAATTCGCTCGAGCGGCACAGAGGGAAGCAGGCCTATACGCAGAGCACTTTCCCTTCTTATGTAATTGCCGAAAGCACCGGCCAAAAAAATCTGCTGTATATCATCATCTCCAACGCTCATTTTTCTTTGCAGAAGCTTTATACCCGTGCGGATGGCGGCCTTTGCAAGCTGAACCTCGCGAATATCCTGCTGGGTGAGAATTACATTTCCAGCAAGATGAAAAGCAGGTTGGCTATTTTGCTGCATAACTCGTGAGCTAATAGCCGGCGAAAGTTTGCCGGGGTCGGCGAAACGGCCTGTTGTGTCGATAATACCCAAATCCAGCAATACTGCAACGGCGTCAATCAGGCCGCTGCCGCATATAGAGCGAGGCGGACGGTCGCCTATTACGTCGAAGCCGATATCACCGTCATCAACAACAACGGCTTCAATCGCTCCTTCGGCCGCCCTGCTGCCGCAGCTTATCCGCGCTCCTTCAAAGGCCGGTCCGGCGACGCAGCTTGCCGCGTAAAGCTTATCTGTGGTTCCGAGGACAATTTCACCATTTGTGCCAATGTCGACCACCAGCGTTAAATCACGAGCAGACTCTATATCC
>CAYXUW010000138.1:0-4735 GCA_964468375.1 uncultured Pirellulales bacterium
GTCTTGCGGGTGATTATTGGGGTGCGATATCGAACTGTCATTCTGATTGTTTAGTCGTTGGCGGAGGGAGTGAATCAACTGCGGGAGTATTGGTTGGAAACCCAGGCGGTGATATCTCGAAATGTTATTCTGTCGGCAGGTGTATAGGCGCGGAACAGGTTTTTGAGGAGATAGATGATTGTTTCTGGATTTACGCCGGCGACGGCACGCATATTGGAATAGAAACATCCACGGAAGAGATGATGACTATGAGTACGTTCACGGATGAGGGGTGGGATTTCAATACCCCCGTTTGGACGATTGATGAGGGTAACGATTATCCGAGATTATGGTGGGAGGAGGTTGTCAGTCCGAGCAGGTATGGCGGCGGGAGGGGTTTGCCGGCGGAGCCGTATTTGATTTATGACGCGAATGATATGCAGGCGATAGGGGCGAACCGGATTGACTGGCACAAGCATTTCAAGCTGATGGCCGATATTGACCTGGGCTGTTACAGCGGGGAGGAATTTAATATCATCGGAGAATACGTTGGGTTGTTTGACCCATTTGATATGCCGTTTATTGGCACTTTCGATGGTAACGGACGCACGATTTCCAATTTCACTTACAGTTCGGAGGAAGACCATATCGGAATATTCGCATACGTTGCCGGGGCGAATTCGGTGATTAAGGATTTGGGATTGATTGACCCTAATGTCGAAGGCGGCGACCGTGTTGGCTCACTTGTTGCCAGTCACCATTATGGAACTATCACAAACTGTTATGTCGAAGGCGGAGTTGTTTCAGGAGGTATGACAGTCGGTGGTCTGGTCGGAGGCAGCCTTAATGATATATTTCGTTGTTATTCCACAGCCTCGGTAACTGGAGAAGATACGGTTGGCGGCTTAGCGGGATGGACCGGCGGTTATGGATCTGATTGGGAAACAGACGACCCGGGTAGAATTACCGACTGCTATTCGCGTGGTGAAGTTTCAGGAGACAGGTATGTCGGTGGGTTTGCAGGAACGAATTATGCGTCGCCCTTTGGGGGTTGGGGCCCGGATACTGTGCCTGCAAAAATATCAAACTGCTATTCTACCGGGACTGTTTCGGGAAATTCTGATGTCGGGGGGCTGATAGGCCTTAATAACGGAGATGTGAATGATTGTTTCTGGGATGTGAACAGCAGTGGACAGGCGAGCAGTTCCGGAGGGACGGGTAAGACGACGGCAGAGATGCAGGCTAAGGATACGTTTACGGATGCGGGATGGGACTTTTTAGGAGAGGCAATTAACGGGCCGAACGATGTCTGGCGGATGTGTGTTGACGGGGTGGAGTATCCGAAGCTATCGTGGGAGTTTAACACAGCAGACTTTGTCTGTCCGGATGGGGTTGATTTTATCGACTTTGCGGTTTTGGCGAATGCGTGGCTGCTTGAATTAGGCGCTCCGGGATATAATCCGGTATGCGATATAAGCATTCCGGCTGATGAAAAAATAGATATGTCAGACCTTGAAGCATTTACGGAAAACTGGCTCAAAGGGGAATAGAGGAAAAGAGGAAAGATGAGGAGTTTAAATCCAGTGAATATTCGAGGGATAATTTTTGCGATAGTTATTATCGGGGCGTTGCTGCTGTCTATCTGCGGTGAAGCGCAGGCGGTTGTGTCAGGAAAAATAATACAACTGACCGATAACGACTATCCTGATTCAGAGCCCCAGATTTCCGGGGCAAGAGTGGTGTGGTGCGGCTGGGCGGAGGGCGATAGCGAGATATTTTACTACGACGGCCGGTACGTTGTGCAAATCACCGATTACATTCTTGAGGATTACTGCGAGGACCCTCAGATTTCGGGGACAAATCTGGTCTGGTCGGGCTGGGCTACGTCGGGTGCGTATGTACTTGATGTATTTCTGAACGGCAGTCTGCTGAGCGACTACGACTACCAGAACGATATTAAGCCGCAGGTTTCCGGCTCAAACGTGGTCTGGCAGGGAGAAGACAGCGACTACGACGATGAGATATATTTTTACAACGGTTCGAGCAGAAGTAAGCTTACCGACAACAGCTACAATGACAAGGCCCCGCAAATTTCCGGCATAAATGTGGTCTGGTACGGTTATGACGGCAACGACAACGAGATATTTTTCTATGACGGAAACAGCACGACCCAAGTAACGGACAACAATTACAGTGATATTGACCCTCAGATTTCGGATTCAAATCTGGTATGGCGCGGCTATGACGGAAATGACTACGAGATATTTTTCTACGACGGCGCAAACACGGTTCAAGTGACGGACAACAGCTACGAGGACAGATTTCCGCAGATTTCGGGTTCGAGCGTAGCGTGGCAGGGTCATGACGGCAACGACTATGAGATATACTTGTTCACAACGACTCTGTTCGTGGATTCAACAGCTGTTTCAGGCGCAAATAACGGGACAAGCTGGGAGGATGCGTATTTATATCTTCAGGATGCGCTGGCAGAGGCGCAATACGGCAGTAAAGATATCTGGGTTGCTGAGGGTATCTACCGGCCGGATGAAAGCGGCAGCGAGCCGAACGGAAGCGGCGAGCGCAGCAGCACATTTGAATTCGGCAACTATGCGTTGTCGGTACACGGCGGTTTTCCGGCCAGCGGCGGTTTATGGGAAGAGCGCGACCCGGCCAAACACGAAACCATACTCAGCGGCGACATCGGCATTGAGGACGATGCCAATGATAACAGTTACCACGTAGTCAGCGGCAGTGCATCGGCATCGATGGTTTCGAAGGTGCTGGACGGCTTCACAGTTACCGGCGGTAACTCGGCAGATGTTGGGGGCGGGATGTATAACAACGGTAGCCAGCTGACAGTAACTAACTGCCGATTCATGGGAAATAAAGCGGTAGATTCCGGCGGGGGAATGTATAACAATCAAAGCAGTCCGACAGTAATGAACTGTACGTTCATCGGAAACTCGGCCGGGGACAGGGGCGGCGGAATAGGCAACGAATACAACAGCGACCCCATAGTGGCCGGTTGCTCATTCAGCGGAAACTCGGCGAGCAACTACGGCGGAGGGGTGGACAACGAGAGCATCAGCTGTGACCCGACGCTGGTCAACTGCATACTATGGGGCAATACGGCCTCTGCAGGTCCGCAGATATATGACGATGCGACAGGTTCTCCAACCGTCAGTTATTGTGATGTGCAGGGGGGCTGGCCCGGGACAGGTAATATCGATGCGGACCCGTTATTTGTCGATGCTTCGGCGGGCAACTTGCGACTGGATTCCGATTCACCCTGTATAGACGCTGGAGATAATAACTCTGTTCCGCCAGGCGTTACAAGTGACCTCGACAATCATCCAAGGATAATTGACGGCGACTGTAACGATACTGAGATTGTTGATATAGGCGCGTATGAGTTTGGGTGGGTTTTTGTTGGCGACTTTTACGGCGGCTGCGATGTTGACTTCAAGGACTTTGCGGTTTTGGCAAATACGTGGCTGCTTGAATTAGGCGCTCCGGGATATAATCCGGTATGCGACATAAGCATTCCGGCTGATGAAAAAATAGATGCATCTGATCTTGAAGTATTTATGGAAAACTGGCTCGAGGGGGATTAATAGAAAAGAGGAAAAGATGAAGAGTATTCACAACACTTTGAAGCAACGGAGAAGTATCCAGCTTTTTGCGGCGGCCGCCTTGATAATTTTTATGGTTCAGCCGTGTTTTTCTGAATGCGACTTTGCCTGGAGGCCCGGTGAGGAACTACCCGGCTTCAATGGGGAAGTCCACGCCTTTACTGTTTATAATGGCCAGCTTGTTGCAGGAGGCACATTTACAACGGCAGGCGGCGTGGACGCCAATTACATCGCAGCTTGGGACGGCAACAGTTGGCAACCGTTAGGAAGTGGTGTGGACGATGATGTTTA
Source organism: uncultured Pirellulales bacterium (assembly GCA_964468375.1). Lineage (GTDB taxonomy): Bacteria > Planctomycetota > Phycisphaerae > Sedimentisphaerales > Anaerobacaceae > CAYXUW01. The sequence goes on from CAYXUW010000138.1 coordinate 3,903, forward strand.
TTCCTTAACTACTCATAACGGCCAGCTTATAGCGGGAGGCCTGTTTACGACAGCCGGTGGTGCAGATGTTAATTTTATTGCAGCTTGGGACGGAAACAGCTGGCAGGGGATTGGAGGCGGAATGGGCGGCGGCATTCCCACTGTCGTTCACGCTCTGGCAGTTTATAACGACCAATTGATTGCAGGAGGCAATTTTACAACAGCCGGTGATGCAGATGCCAATTACATCGCTGCGTGGGACGGGAATAACTGGCAGGCGCTCGGGGACGGTGTTGGCGGCCTCCCGCCTCAATATTTGTTTGTACGTGACCTGACGGTCTACAATGGGGAGCTGATTGCCGGAGGCTGTTTTGCCACAGCAGGTGATGTAAGCGCCAGCCGTATAGCTGCGTGGGACGGAAGCAGCTGGCATCCTCTTGGAAGCGGGATAGGAGGTAATTATTACGTTATAGCCCTGACTGTCTATAACGGCAAGCTGATCGCCGGAGGCAGATTTACCACGGCCGGCGGTATAAGCACCAATTACATTGCTTCGTGGGATGGCAGTGACTGGCATTCGCTTGGAAGCGGAATGGACGGCTGGGTTTATGCCTTGACTATCTACAATGGCGAGCTTATTGCGGGAGGCGACTTTACTACAGCCGGGGGCACAAGCGCTGAATGTATTGCCGCGTGGGACGGCAGCAGCTGGCAGGCACTTGGAAGCGGCATACATGGTGTGGTTTATGCCCTGACAGTTTATAAGGGGGATTTGACCGCGGGAGGTATTATTATCACAGCGGGCGGTTATGCATCAGAAAATTGGGCGCGGTGGGGAGTGCCGGAGGTTATTG
>CAYXUW010000139.1:0-4694 GCA_964468375.1 uncultured Pirellulales bacterium
CTGGGCGAGGGTGTAGAATGGGGGTTAATGGAAAAGAGAGATTTGCGGGATTTTTGTTTAGCGATGGCGGAGAACAGGCATTGCGGGTTTTAGGTGTTAATATTTGTTATTTAGGAAAGAATCTGTTAAAGGTTTATGGCAAGGTGTAGTATAACGAAAGTAAAGGACAGCGATGAAAATTAAATTGTTTAGAATAAAGAACTATCGCTCGATAAAGGATAGCGATACATGTTATCTCTCGGGTGACAATATTACAATCTTAGCAGGAAAAAATGAGACAGGAAAAACAGCAATCTTAGAGGCGTTGGAAGATTTTGGTGTAAATAAGGAAATAAGAAAAGAGGCTATACCCTATCATAATCCGGAAGCTATACCGGAAATATCTATAACTTTCGAAGTGTATGAAGGAATGCTAAAAGAAATTTCAAAAGAAATAGATTATGAATTGAAAACTAACAAATCAGTCGATATAGAAATTATTAAAAAATATCCAGCCGAGTACTCCATTTCTGAAAAAAGTAAAGAAGTATTAGAAATAGGTTCTGCGAATCTATTAAACGGACTGAAAAGAGAAATCAAAGATATCTATGCGCACATTAAGAGAGTACATTGGAAGATTAAAGGTGCAGATAGAAAGTTACCAGAAATAAATTTTGATGATACATCGAAGTCAAAAGCTGATTTTGCGGCTTTTACAAATGAAATAAATAGTGATTCGTTGAGTGGTGCTGTTGAAGATAAAGAAGTCATTTTAAGTGGGATTGCGAAGATAACGGAAAATTTTGCAGTGATAGATCGTTTAGAAAATCTGTGGGAAAAGTTTATTAATGAAGTAAAAAAGTGGATTCCTAATTTTATTTTATTCATTTCTTTTGAAGATGTGTTTCCTTCGGAATTGACTTTAGCGGAAGCGGTCAATAACGAATTAATCAAAGATTTAGCAGTTATCAGTGATTTGGATTTAGGACTTATAAAATCAGAGTCTATTGCTTTTAAAACAAAACACAAAGAACAATTGAATTTGAAATTAAAGGAAGATTATAAAAAGTTTTGGACGCAAGATTTTACTAACCTTCATATAGAATGGGATTCAGAAAAATTATATTTTCTGATTAAAGAGGACGAAGATTTTTATCCGCCTAGTTTGCGAAGCAAAGGAAAACAATGGCATTTGGCATTTTATGTAAGAGTTGCTGCGAGGGCTAGAGAAGACGTGCCTAACATAATACTAATTGATGAGCCAGGCCTTTTTCTTCATGCTAAAGCCCAAAAGGATATTCTTAGAAGGTTGGAGGATTCAGCTAAGGGAGCGCCAATAATATTCTGTACGCACTCACCGTATTTAATAAAAATCGATGAATTAAGCAGGATTCGGTTAATCTCGCGGACTACGAGAAAAGGAACTCTTATATCAAACAAGATTCACAAAGGGGCCGATAAAGAAACCTTAACACCGATAATAACAGCGATAGGTTTAGATTTGTCGATAGGTCTTGACATAGCTAAAGATAACAATGTTATCCTTGAAGGCATAACAGATTATTACTACCTCTCCGCGTTTGAAAAGATTCTCAATTTCAGTTTTAATAAAGAAACGCACCTAATTCCAAGTGTGGGGGCGGACAAATTTAACTTTTTAGTGCCGTTAATGATAGGATGGGGATTGAATTACTGTTGTGTTTTAGATAATGACGATAAAGGAAGACGTATAGAAAAGAAATTGTTGGGGGATTTCGAGCAAGCAGGTGTTAAGACAATGTTTGTTAGCAAAGGCAAAGATGAGGAAATAGAAGACCTATTCGATAAAGAAGATTTCGTAAAATTTGTTTTAAATGAGAAGTCTAAAGGATTAGCAACTGACAAGAAGAATTCCGAAATAATTAAACAAAAAGATAAAAACTATGATAAAGTGCTGCTATCTAAGTTGTTTTTAGAAAAAACGAAAAATGAAAGCGTTCCTCTTACGGAAAAAACTAAGGACAACTTCAAAAATCTTCTTAAGGAAATAAATGAATTGATGTTTTCAAAAGCTTAGGTGCTATGATAAGAAGAAATTTTCTAACAATAAACATTAAGGAATTATTGAAAAATTATTGGCTTAGTAGCCGATGTATTGGTAGTATAGAATAGAGTTGCGGAGAGAAATCCGCGAATTAGAAGAAATCACTGAGATTTCAAGCGTTACCCTGCAAACCGCGAGTTTGTGAGTGTAGGAACGTTTGGAAGGCTCGGTGCTCTTCGTTTACGGGGAGCACCGCTGCTTTTTTGTGCTGTCGGCACGAAAGGGGCGGCGCTTTCGCAAGCTATAGAAAGAGCACCGCTTAGCTTTCACGTCCTACAAGGTCTCTCGCGGACCTGCAGGGTGCGTGATTGCGGCGGTGCTCTTTATTTTTTGAGCGCCGCGGATAGGCGGCGATATGCAGGAAAAAGCGAGCAGCGGAGATTACGCGTTATGCAGGAATATGTTTGTGCTGACGCTATGCGCGGCGGTATTGGGGGCGGGGTTTTACCTTCAGGCAGAGAAGAAAGAAGCGGGAGAAAAAATAACGGCATACGAGCTTGCGTGGGCGGAGGAGACGGAGGGAGGGGCGGTGTACCATAAGTGGCGGTATTTCGTGGAGGGGAAGACTGGGCGGCCGAGGAAGATTGAGAAGTATTCGAAAAATGAGGCGGACGGGGAATATGTTCTCCGGGAGACGGTGATAATTGATTATCCGCTGGATGAGGAGATGCGGGAGATGATTAAGGAAATATACAGGTGAGCAGATGCGCTGCGCGGCCGGTTCCTTTTTCCTCCTTGGGAGAAGCGGTTACCCCCCCGCTTCAGGCCGTGCAGCATTTTTTTTATGCCTGCTGCTCATCTCCTATTTCTTCGGGGAGCTGCGGCTCATAAGGAGCCCGCGGTTTTTTCATTGCCCTGAAAGAACACCAGGAAATTCCGATTATTATGGCGACAAGAAAGATTACCGTCAGCTCGTAAACGGGCACCTTCGTCCCGCGGCCGGTTTCTTCAGAAGTATGGTATATCAGCGTGGTCGCTATAAAGCCGCTGATTCCCATTGTTCCTATTACCCCCGCCCAGCGAGCAAACCAGGAGGATTCGGTGCGCTGCCTGTTATAGCGCGACAATACGAGGTCGCTGAGCAATACGGCAAGCACGGCCGCAACCAGACACAGCCAGAGCATCGGACGATTTTGACGGCCGTTGTGCGATTCAATGAGCAGAAAAATCAGGATGCCCGCTGAGGCAAGAGAAAGTATGAATGCCGGCAGCGCCAGTGCAACGCCTCTGGCGCCTACATCGGCCGGCTTGCGTATGTGGGAGAGGTCCGCAGCGGACTTCATCAGAGAAAGGACGACAGCAACTATCAGGGCCAGCAGCATAACCGACATACCTACGCAGTTTGCGACAATCCATTTACCCTGCGGGTCGCGAAGAAAACCGGCGTCTCTGGTCAGGTCGGAGTACAGACTCCAGATAAACAGCGAACCTAAGATTACAGGTATGATGATGCGGATGAGATAGTCCCACAGGCGGCCCAGATTCCAGTCACTGCGGATGTTGGCGTGCCGGCGGAGATAATCGACCCGCCAGAACCACCCGATTAATATACATTCAAGCAGGCCGATAAAGCCGATACCCCAGGTGCCGTAAATGTGGTCTGCGATTATCCAGAGCCAGTTAAGGCCGCCTTCGGTTACAAAGACCAGCCCAAAGCCGATTCCAATCAAGCTTATGACCGGCAACACGATGCCGCGCTTCCAGCCGGTCTTATCAACTATCGAGGCGAGAATAGATTCGGTGATGGAAAAGGCAGAATCAATTCCAAGCGTAACAAGGGTGAAGAAAAACAAGAAGCTCCACCATGCCGAACCGGGCAGCTGCGCCAGCGCATACGGAAAAGCTACGAATGCCAGTCCCGGACCGCCGTCAACCACCTGTTCGATGGAAACGCCGTGGCCGGCCTGCGCAGTAACATACGTCATCGCGCCGAGCGTGGTGAATACGGCAAGGCCCGCTACAAAGCTGGTGGCGAAATCGGCGATGACGATGATTGCAGCATTGTTATTTAAGTCGCTCTTGCGATGAAGGAAGCTGGCGTAGGTGACCATTACTCCGAAAGCAAGACTAAGGGAAAAAAATGCCTGGCCAAAAGCAGCCTGCCACGTTCCGGGCTTGAGAAGCTGCGACCAGTCGGGCACAAGGTAGTATGAAAGCCCCTCGTAGCTGCCCTCGAGCAGCAGGCCGTTGACTGTCAGCACCGCCAGTATCAGCCAAGGCAGAGGAACGGTCAGCCATACAATTTTGCCTACAAGCTTAACGCCGCGGAAAATACAAAAATACATCGCCAGCCAGGCAATCAACAACGTCAGGACAATATGCCATTGAATAGCGCCGAGAGCCAGGCTTTCATGCTTGTTTAGATAAGTTACATTAAAGAACTCTTTGGCTTTCTGCACGCCTTCGAGACCCTGACCCGCCCAGGGAAGATCGCTCGAAGTTACAATGCTTTTGATGCTGAACCATAAGAAGCTGAAACAGTAGCCAAGCAGCACAGGGTAAAAAGTGATGATAACGAAGCCGAGCAGGATTCCCCACCATCCGACAAATTCAAGACGCTTGTGAGCGGTGGCGAAAGCGTCGGGTGCGGCACGCTGGGTAAAATGACCGAGACTGAACTCAAGTATCATAA
>CAYXUW010000140.1:0-4615 GCA_964468375.1 uncultured Pirellulales bacterium
GAACTGTGGGCGTGGCTGCCGATTTTCATCTTCGGGCCTATTGCCATCGTTCAGCTCAACTCAATGAAAACATAGAACTATTACAACAGCACTGGTCTGCTCTTTTAGATTTCAATCCGGTTTGAGTGAGAGGATATGATTCGCCAGTAACTGACCGGTTGAGAAGATTTTGATATTATTATGGAATCGGAAAGCTTATTTATACAGCCGAGCATTTAATATGAAAAATGTCAGGTTAAATGAAAAATCCTGAACTAAATAACACCGACACAGGACCAGCAGGATATCCCAAACGGACAAAAGGCAGGGTTGGAGTGGTCAAATCCGTGTTCCTTCTTGGGGGGCTATATATAGCTTTCGTCGTCATGTGTGCTGTCGCCAATCCCAGCCAGGTCGTGGCATGCTGGTTGTTTGGCTTGGTCTTTGTGGCAGGAGGCCTGGTTGCCTGGAAACTCCTCGGCCAAAGTAGGCCGCTACTATACCTTATGGCTTTTCTCGTAACCCTGAGCCTCTTTCGCATCTGGTACATTGTAGCCGTGCCCAACGAACTCAGCGGCGACGAGGCCCTATACTGGCTATGCTCAAGGAATCTGGACTGGTGCTTCGTTACGAAGGGGCCTGGCACGCCATTTTGCATCTGGTGCACACGGATGGTACTGGGCAACACGGAACTTGGCGTCCGGGCTCCGGCTGTCATTCTTTCGTTCGCCAGCAGCCTGGTTCTTTACCTCCTTGGTAAACAACTCTACAACCCGAGCGTGGGCATCTTTTCAGCAGCGCTGCTGCAGATTACGCCCATCTTTTCCTTCTTTGGCATCGGTATGACTACCGACCCACCGCTTATTTTTTTCTGGTTATTATCGCTTCTTCTGATGTACCGAGCATGGAAAACCGCTTCACCGCTGATATGGGCAGCGCTTGGGATATCTGTGGGATTGGGCATCCTCACTAAGTACACCATGGTCGTCTTCTTCTTACCCGCTTTGCTTCTGCTGATGTTTTCACCCGGTAGGCGACAGTTGCTAAGCCCCTGGCCGTACTTGACTATGGTATTGTGCCTGGCAGTGATTTCACCACTGATTCTCTGGGATTTACACCATGGCTGGATTAATTTCTTCCACAATATCGGCCATACCAACATCTCTGCGGGGCTGCGGCTTTCACCGATGGACTTCCTTGGGTTCGTCGGCTCGCAGCTGGGAGTTATCACACCGCTGCTATTGGTAATGATGGTCTGGGCGACGTTCAAGCTTCGCCGACAGGACCCGCTGAGCTTTTGGTTCTCGATTCCGTTATTATTCCTGTTTCTGATTAAGAGCCTCCAAGGCAAGGTTGAAGCCAACTGGGCTTCGTTTTGTTACCTCACCGGCATGGTCAGCTTCAGCGCATATTTTCTGTATGGTTTTCCTAAATTGAACATTCGCCTGCGGCGGTTGACGGTAGCGGCTGTCGCGTTAGCAGTTTGCTGTACCATTTTTCTGCACATGGCCTGCCTGATTACATTTCCCGAAAACCTGGACCCTCTCAAAAAAGTCCGCTGCGGCTCTGCTCAACTAGGGCACGAAGTAGCTCGCTTGGCTCAAAACCTCAAGCCCCAGCGGTTCATCTTCTCTAACAGATATATGACCGCCTCTCTTCTGGCTTTTTACGTGGATGGTCAGCCCGCAACCTACTGCGTGAACTTTGGACGCCGGATTAACCAGTTTGATGTCTGGCCGACCTTCCACGACCTGCTTGGCTACGACGCAGTCTTGGTACTGCAGGGCGACAAAAACATGCCCGAACAACTTCAGGATAGGTTCCAAGAGTACCAGAAACATCTGGTGAGAGCGAGAAGCTCTGTAGGCGATATTGAGAACATCTATTCGGTCTTCATCTGCCATGATTTCAAAGGGGCGGAGCGAGTGGTACCCAAGAGATACAATTAAAAGATCGCCCTGGTTGCCCGTCTTTATCTTCGCTCCCATCGTTGCCATTCAGCTCGACTCAATGAAAACCTGAAGATGTCATTTCGTTTATCCTAAGCTCGTCGGACAAGCCGAACCTATTTTATCCGAACAGGTGGTTAGAGTATGACGGCCAAGAGCAGCAGGAGCATACTGATGACGGCGGCGGCGAAGGTGATTTTCGACCATTTCGTGTATTTCGCAAAGCCGGGGTGCTGGTCCTCAAATTCGTAGTAATAGTTGTCGAGGTCTTCGTCCCTCGGAGGCATGCGCAGCTTTACATAAATGTGCGCAGCAAGAGATATGAGGAACAATGGGGCAGCGATGAGCAATAAAACAGTATTCATAGGTTTTAACGGCTCATAATACAGCCGAGAATTGAAAAGTTAAGTTTAAAAAGTTTGCGGCGGAGCGGTTTTTTGGTGTTGACGGGAGTTTGAAAGGGGGTAAAATGGGTAAAGTGGGGAGTTGGGGGATGAAATATCAAGTGTAATAGCGGCGGGCGCGCAAATATGAACATATAAAGGCAAATATTTATCAAGGAGATATTCTTATGAATAGAAATAGTAAATTCCTGATACTGCTACTTGTTGTTATGAGCTTGTTTCTGGTAGGCCAGTCCAGTCCTGTTAGGGAGTTCGAAGTTCCGGTGAGCAAGTATGAGTTTCGTGTGGAAATCAACGGTGTCGATGCCGGTCACTTCGAGAGTGTCAGAGGGCTGTGGATTCAGCAGGATGTCATTGAGTATGAAGAGCAGGGGTCGCCGTTCGTTATGAAGCGTGCGGGGCAGGTCAGATACGGCGACATTGTTTTGAGAAGGGGCTATCTTATCGGGACGAAACTCAATGACTTGATAGAGGCATCAAAGGGCGAGGACGGTCAGAGCGACGATGTGACCGTGTCTATTATTCTCGTTGATAAGACTCCGCCGTGGGACAGCGGCGTGGAAATCAAGCGGTGGAACTGCTACGGGTGCGTGCCGACGTTATGGCGACTGTCACCGCTTAATAACAACGGCAACAAGATGCTGACCGAGGAAGTGGTGATTGCCATCGAATGGTTCGAAGAGGTCGAGCCGGGCAATTACGTGTCGCGTTAAGCGTGCGACGGCAAAACTGTTTTGCTGGGGGTGTGCCGCGGGGACAGTCCCTTCGGCAAGGTCATTTTTAGTATTGACGAATAGGGGGGGTGTTTTGGTAATCTAAAGTTCTCAAGTGACATTCAGCAGTTTCAAGAGGGACGGATGAAGACAGCAAAAACTAGGGCGATTTTCGGGGCAATTCTTATTTGTCTATTGTTATCAGGGGTCTGTTATAGTTTTCAGCCCGATGCTGTACTTCCAGAAGAGGTTAAATTATTTGCTGAAGAGTATATTAATCTGCTGAAGGAGGGTAATGCGGAAAAAGTAAAAGAACTACTTCATCCGGAAGTAAAAGACGAAATAACAGATAGGGATATCGAAAATGTAGTTAAGTGTATCGGCGGGGAGGCAGCCGTTAAGATGGACTTCCAGCTGCTTACATTCGAAGAAAGCGACTTCGGGGCGGGTTACAAGTTATTTATCGGGGTGGAGTACGAGGAATCGAGCCAGATCATTTGGATGACTATTATTGATGTCGAGGGAGAGATGAAAGTGGTGTCGGTAACGGTCTCAAGTATAGGTGCTTCTTCTGCATCTCTGGGTTCGGTGGGTTCAGGAAAACTTTATGAGATTCTGAAGTTGCCGCCTCCGGAGCCGCCGAGTTTTAAGTTTCCGTGCGCATTCCTTCTGGTTCTATTGGTCTTTTCGATTATACAAATTGTGGCGATGTGGAGGGTATATGAGAAAGCGGGCGAGGCCGGATGGGCGGTATTGATTCCGATATACAACATGTATGTCCTTGCAAGAGTCGGAGATAAGCCGGAGTGGATGGGTATATTGGCGGCTTTGTCGGGATTTATTCCGTTTGTAGGTCCTATTATTGGAATTGTTTTATATATTATGATATCGATAGGGGTAGCGAATACTTTCGGCAAGGGTATTTTGTTCGGGCTGGGGCTGTTTATTCTGCCGTGGATTTTCTATCCTATTCTGGGATTCGGCAGCGCGGATGCGGGAGGACCTGCACCGGATAGAAGGGATTTCTCCGGGGGCGCAGGGCAGGTTTTTTATGCGCCGCCTGAACCTGCTGCTGATGTCGCGCCGCCACAAGCTCCGATTCCGATGCCGGCGGACCCGATTTCGGAGAAGATGTTCGGGCCCAAACCTATACCACTGGAGCCGGAGGTTCCCAAGAAAGAATTTATACGGTTTACCTGTTCGTGCGGGAAGAGGTTCAAGGTGCCGCTGAAGCTGGGCGGCAAGATAGGCAAGTGCCCGCAATGTCAAAAGCGCATTAAAATTCCGGATAAATGATAAGCGTGAATTGAGGGGTTGTTATTCTAACCAGTAGTTTGCGAGTTCGGCGAAGTCGAGGAAGTTGACTGTGCCGTCGCCTCCGGGGGGCGCGATGTCGGCGGTTGAGGAGCCGAGCCAATTATCAGCCATTATTTTCAGGTCGTAAAAATCAACTTCTCCATCATCGTTCAAGTCGGCTTTTGGATTTAATTGGGAAATTGCGGTGGCGGCCCAGATTACGGCGGCCTGGCCGTGGTGATTGCCGATTTCTCTTGGGCGGTCAAAGTAATAC
>CAYXUW010000141.1:0-4147 GCA_964468375.1 uncultured Pirellulales bacterium
TTATTATAGTCAGCGAATAACCGCCACCGTCGGTAATAGAACGCCAGTTATCGCTGTATTCAAAGTTCAAAATAGTCGCACCCCTGGCATCTTCAAGCTCTATTCGTTCACCATTGTTGGAGAGAGAGCCAGCGTATTGACCCGCAACAGGTTTTCCGGTGCCGTATTTGGCCTCAAAGGCATTCTGGTCTTTGACAACAAGAACATATTCACCTGCCGCAAGCTCCACATCGCCGAAGGTAAAATCGACACCGTTGGTAAAGCTGACCAGATTCAGATTTATTGCTGAGCCACCGACGTTTTGCAGTTCTACATATTCGGTATTCGGGTCGTCGGGGTTATTGGCATCTACAGGATGATACATAATTTCTGTAATACGCAAATTATCTGCGACCCCATCAATACCATAAACCGCCTCAGTTAGAGCGCCCCATTCGCTGGTACCGGTAAATATCCGCGCCTTAAGGTCTGTGCTTTTATCGATGCTGAAGCCTCCGGTATACTCGATGGCACTGGGCGAAATGCTCGGATCACTGGAACTACCTCCACTAGAGGCCTCTAACTCGGCACATATCAGAAAATCTGAGCTGGTCAAACTATGATTCATACCGTGAATAGCCAAAATGTTGTCACCGGCCTGAAGCTCGCCTATATGGTCTGAAATATCATAATAATTCCATGCAGAGGTTGCTTCCTCTGATGCTGCGCAACTAGAGTCCCACTCAGGCGTACCGGTGAAATTGACCCGTTCGACTTCCACTCCGTTTATATAAGCAACGAAGCCATCATCGTAGCGAAGCTTCAACTTCAAACTGCTGTAACTCGACAACTTGCTGCCATCTACGGTAAACGGAACACGGATATAACAGGTCGTGTTAGTACCGTACATATCCATTGCAACATCGATACCGATATATGGGTCATAGCCCGTGCCTCCTTCATATCCGACGCCGCCGGTTCCGCTTATCCAGCTTGAATCGTCATACGGCTCGCTGCCGCCTCGCCAGGTTGTGCCGATATCACCTGCCGGTACCAACACCTTCTTGGCCGCATCCTCAAAAACCAGCACGTTCACATCCGGCGGAGTTGATTCACCCGGAACCCGAGGGTCATTGCCGTCTACCGTGTAATAGATTGTGCCTGCACCATCCGGGTCTGTAATAGTAATTGTATCACTGGATGAGACATAACCGCCATGCTGGTGACCACCGTTGACATAGAAAACAGGAGAATCAAAGCTGGGGAAAAGATTCCTGCTGCGCAGAAGGTTGATAAGAGCATAGGAGTTATTTGTATCGTGGATATCGGGTATGTAATGATTGATTACGCAATCTCGCTCCGGAATCCATGAATCTTCACGAGTGAAGTAATAGTCCGGGCCATGCGGAGGCATCGGATAATAAACATCATCAAGATTGTTAGGGTCACTGGGTAAATGAATAGGGTCTCCATACCCTGTTTTCATTCGGGTATCACCCCAGCGTGCTGACTCAGCGACTATGGCCTTATCTATCATATTGGCGATTTCAAGGTAGCGGCCTTGTGAGTTGGCAACACTAAGGGCACCGTCATTGAATAAATGTTTTTGAACGCGGTCGGCAAAGAAAAGCCGGAACTCTGCGCTATTGCGCATATTTTGGAAAAGCCCACCGACTCCCCCGCCATCATCTACGCGTAGAGCTGTCCAATCATAACTATCAAGCACAATCTCCTGGTCCCAGACGAAAAAGCGGAGTTTGCCGTCGCCGCTGACGGGATTGACAGCGGCATGGCCGTTATGGCCGGGCCAGTCTTCGGCTTCAGCATATAAGTGCAGAAGAATATAATCAGTGAAATTTTCGATATCGATATAGTTTTGAACATTTGTATAACCGGCAATAGTAGATACATCGGAATACTTTACTGCGTTCCAGCAGGGGTCGGGGTGATAGAAGTCCTGATTAATTGTCCAGTCCTCAGGTTCACCACCGAAGTGGTCGGCGAAGAAATCATCCGATGCCACAAGTTCGGTGAGGTTATGGACACCAAAGTAGAGACCGTTGACGTATAGGTTCACGAAGTTGCCATAACTGGAAGGTTGGCCCATATCACGCAAGCTTTCCTTCATCCATACATCACGGATATACATCGAATCATTTGGGCGATAGCGAGTCGAGCCCCCCAAATAAATAAGACCCCATGAATCAGTAAAGCAGGCACGAAGCAAAAGCTGATTGAATTCTTCCACGTCAGATTCCGGAAACAAAGGGTATTTAAGCTTGGCCGTTCCGAACGGGGCAAAAAAAGTTAGGCGCAGGTTGTGTTTCTGCATGCGGGCTGGAGTGCGGCTGGAACCGCCGTGATTTTCGATTTTACAGTCTTCATTAAATCCATCACTCCCATCGAGGGGAATGTACTCTATAGAACATTTGCGCTCCCAATATTCTTGGGAATTAGAATAAATGCCGTTGTCATCGTGGTCGGTAGCAAAGTCTTCCATCAGCATAGTAATACTGACAGTTGGAAGATCGAGCAGGGCATCACGTATAGAGTATCCGGGCAGTGTGTTATTGACCACTCGCGGGTCCATCTCGTAGTCGGACGGCACAATGGTTCCAACGGCACTTTCATAGCCCCAGTCACTCGGCCAGCCAGGCGGGTCATTTGGCTGCTGGGCAACATCATCGATAAAAATATAGGTATGCGTGATTACCCGGTTGGATTTATAGCCTGGCTTAAGCGCTATCGCACGGAGGTTGGAAGTTGTAGTGATATGAATTGGGCCTGTATATAGTATGCCGGTTGCCGACGGCATTTCGTTTTCGACAGGCTCACTGTAGTCCAACGTATAATATATGTCAGCTCCACCGGTTGTGGTAGCGAGTGTAACGTTGAAATCTTCTTCATAGAAACCCCGCTCATGACTAAATTCGACGTCCTCAACAAGACCCAAGTATGCATCATTATTGTCCGCCAATGGTGTTGGTGTAGCAAAAAACCGCAAATTATCGTTGGCATCGGGATAACGACCATAGGAAATATTCGCGATCTGCTCGCCAAAAGTAATACCGTCAACCAAAGTATCGGCATCGAGAAACAGCCCGATTTGCTCGCCGCTTGCTTTCAACCCAAAATCGGCGTGAAGCGGCCCCTCGGCTGTTTCCCCGTCAGCCCAAAAAACAATAAAGCCGCCAGCAGGAACGGTGGTCTGCCCCGGGTAGCCTTCCGGAATCTGCCACTCGGTGGGCTCACCAAGGTCGTCTGTGAGATACATGCCCCCTACATCTATATCTGTATCACCGAAATTATAGATTTCAACCCAATCATCATAATCACCCTCCGGGTCACTGATGCCGCTTTCACTGTTATTGGAAGCCATAAATTCATTTATTACCAGCGAGATGCCTCTTTGGCCCCAATTGCCAGCCACAACAGAAAAATCATAAAAATCAACCCCATCGCCGTAGAAGTCGGCACTTCCCCCCTCATCCAGCCATTGCTCCGTAAAAAGTTTGATATCCTCCCAATAGACCTTACAATCGCCGTTGAGGTCGCCTTCGGGGCATAACCTGGCAAAAGCAAAACCGCCCAGAAAAACAAGGATTACAAGCGAAAATAGAGTTTTTTTCATAATAACACCACCCGTATCCTTAGTCTTACTAATTTTAACATATTCGGACAGCATAGTCAATATTCGTCAATTTCTGCCCCGGAATAAAATAAACAGCTTATTTAAACGCGCAAAGGAAAAGGCCGGCATCTTGTAACTGCCGGCCTTTATAAATCCTGGCGATACCTACTCTCGCCCCAAAGGACTACCATCGGCCGAACGGGCTTAGCTTCTGTGTTCGGAATGGGAACAGGCGTTTCCCCGCTCGTGTGGTCACCAGGAAGTTCGTTATCCGCCAAACGGCGGACCAATTCAAATAAAAAATATGCAGATGCGCCTATGAGCGAAACCAAACCAACCAAAGATAGATATGGTCAAGCAATCGAGCGTTAGTACCGGTTAGCTAAACACATTTCTGCGCTTACACACCCGGCCTATCAACCTGATAGTCTATCAGGGCTCTCCAGTAGTCCGAAGACTACAAGGAATCCTAATCTTGGAATGGGCTTCCCGCTTAGATGCTTTCAGCGGTTATCCTTTCCCGACTTAGCTACCCGG
>CAYXUW010000142.1:0-4089 GCA_964468375.1 uncultured Pirellulales bacterium
GACGATAACCGTATAAGGGTCAAGCGTGGACAACGATGCTTCAGAAAAATGCACAACCAATAACGACTCAGGCAATTCCACCGTCGTCGCGTTCAGTTCCAGAACCTCTTCAAAAATATCTATAAACTTATCTCTGCTCACGTTCATAGGAGACCGGTTGATGTCATCCAGAATAGCTGCAAGACCGCTCGACCACGCTGAAAACTGTCCCTGAAAATTTGCGGCCTGTGACTCGGACAACGAACGGAGAACAGCCGGCGAAGAGTTCACTACCTCCCCCAATAATTCACAACGCCTGACAGCTTTTATCGCCATCTGACGATAATCGATAAGTCCGCTGACATAATTGAACCGCAGCGAATCAATCGACCGGATAAACATTCTTTCCTCTACGCCCTCATAACGCTCCCCACGGCTCTCGCATGGACTGTCCTGGAAAGATGCGGCAATATCAGCTTTTTCTATGAGATGCTCGGCATAAACCGAATACGCCTTGTTACCCTTATCTATGGCCTGCAGCCAACTATAGCACATCGCATATGCGTCAAGCCATTTGCCTTTTGACTCTAATTCGCTCGCTTTCTCTATCGCTTTTTGAAAAGTCTGCTGCACGAATTTATCAGATAACAGCTCGGCTCTCTGCTCATTATCTGCGAAACTGCTCGTCTTGGCAATAACCGATAACACCTTCGAAATTCCGTTTGCATCGTTAACATCATTGCTGTCTGCCGAGGAGCGAAATTTCTCGAGCTCAGCTAATTGCTCCCCATATTTGGCCTCGCGGGTTTGTTGGCGATGCCGGCTTAACGCCTGATATTCGGCTACGATTTCCGCTAACTGGTCAAGCTGAGGATAGTGCGATTTTATCAGTTCGCCGGCGGCATCAAACTCACCCTGATAAATCAACCCATAGACCGCCTCGGAAACATCATGGCTGATTGGTTCAGCTTCCGGAATCTCAACGTAATCAGGTTCTACCGGATCGGGCTCAGGGATTTCAACAATATTGGGTTCCGCTGTTTCATCTTTTTGAATTGTAATCTCGACCGGCGAGGAAATCGGCTGCTCGACGGACTGACAACCGCTCAACCCAAGCAGCGTCAACCAAAGCAGGAAAAGCAAAATTCGTCTCTTGTATTTTGTTTCTTGCATTTTACATCCCAACTGATGTGTTCAGATACAACTCCCTTTACATACACTCGGCCGCTTTTCCGGAACAGCCCAGTACGTGCAGCTTATGCTTAACCATATCTTTAATTGCTTCTCTGCCCGGACCAAGATATTTACGAGGGTCGAACTCGCTGGGTTTCTCGACACAAACCTGTCTGATCTTGGCGGTAACCGCCAGCCGTAAATCAGTATCGATATTAACCTTGCAAATCGCCATTTTCGCTGCCTTGCTGACAGATTCCTCAGGCACGCCCATTGCGTTCGGCATATTACCGCCATACTTGTTAATAAGGTCTATAAACTCACGCGGTACGCTGCTTGAGCCGTGCATAACCAGCGGGAATCCAGGCAGTTTCTCTGATATCTTCTGTATAACGTCGAAGGCCAGCTTAGGTTCGCTTTTGAACTTGTAGGCACCGTGACTGGTCCCGCAAGCCACTGCAAGCGAATCACAGCCGCTTTTTTCGACAAATTCCACCGCCTGTGCCGGGTCAGTAAGATGCTGGGCAACATCATCAACTCCAACCACATCTTCCTCAATACCACCCAACTGGCCTAATTCCGCCTCGACCACTACATTATGGGCGTGGGCATATTCTACTACCTGTTTGGTAACTTTAATGTTCTCTTCAAATGGCAATTTTGAGGCATCTATCATAACCGAAGTAAAACCATCGTCCACAAACTGCTTACACGTCTCAAAAGTATCGCCATGGTCAAGATGTGTAACAATCGGAATATCAGGGTTTTCCTCGACCGCCGCATTGATAATCGCCTTCAGATAGCCAATGCCCGCATAAGACCGTGCGCCCCTGGATATCTGAAGGATAAGCGGGGCCTTCTCTTCAGCTACCGCCTCAACAATGCCCTGCGTCATCTCCATATTGTTCACATTGAACGCCCCGATGGCATAACCGCCTTTATAAGCCATCTCAAACATCTTCTTGGTGTCAACAAGCGCCATAATACTCTCCTAAACTCACTCTATTTCTTTTCAGGTTTAAGGTTTTACCCACAATAAAATCAAAGGAACTTTTTTGAAAAAGAGGTATACTTTGAATGCTACGTCATTCTTGGTACAACCCCGATTTTTTTACACGCCTTACGAAATGACTCATTATGTCCGATCACAATTGGGTAGTCAGATCGTTTTTCATAAATCACAAATTTCCAGCCTCCCTTTGTCATATTCGATTCTAATTTATTTAAGATGGATCTACAGGTATTTTTCCCACATGCAGTCCAAATTGAAAGAGGATAAGAACTATAAAACTCCTCCCACGATGCTCCTCCGTCGAAAAGGAAATGACACCTTCTGACATATATTGTACAATTAACCTTTTCATCGTGAATAAATACTACTGTTGGAATTCTAGTCAGGTAATAACATCGCTTAAACAATCGATTCTGATAACTTCCTACATGGAACCCACGACATCTATTTAGCAACTTCATAATTTTATCACCTTTAGGTACACGATAAGCAGTGTTCGTTTTTTCATCAAAGTACATTGCCTTAATATCTTCGTTTATTTGCAGTCCGGAGGCCGCTGCTAAAATAATCCCTGACTCCTTATTCTTGATACTTCGACCAAATATTCTTTTGCTCAGATCCTCAATTATCATAAGACCTTCCGGATCGTATTCCTCAAGAGGTGGCAAAGAGTAATCTGGCGCTATATTACGGTCCGCTAAAGGCCCATACATCCCTCCGTATTTATTATCTGGCGAACCTTTTGGCTCCGGACGACACAACACACCTGAGCAGAGCCACAAGTTAAGATAAGCAAAGGCATTGTTTGTGATTATTTCTGGAGAACCTACTTTCCTATATGGCCCGATAACTGATGTTGGTAATTTTTTAGAAAGCTCTCTCGCAAGGTAGGCAATCGTGCTGCCAGACTCAAAAAAAACTGTCTGATATCTTCTTTGGATATCATTTCCATGTAAATCAAAAAATGCTTTAGCTAACGCTTCTTTTCTTTCTCTTGCCTGGTTAAATCTTGGATCAATACTCTCAAATTGGCCCAGCCTTTTAACCACTTCGCTAACTATCCTGTTACGGAGTTCGCGTTCAGGAATAAGACCAGAAACATCATGATCTCTTGAGAAATAAACACGCAGTTCTTCTCGGATATCTCTTGGTTCCCTAAAGATTTTATGATAGTAGGTTTTCAAGCTATTGGTCAAGCGGTTACGAAGGTCATAGTATCTCTTTGTATTATTCAATTCCTCACGCCCATAGACACTAGAACGTTTAAGTTTACTTCTCAACTTACAAGCGATATCCTCATCCATAAGAAATGCTAAGACTTTGAGTTTTTTCTGCTCTGCATGATCAAGTTCGATTTCTGTATAACTCTTTTTCTTTCTTGACCTCTGGCCTTTAGGAACAGAACCATAACGGTGCCCAAGAATCAAAACGTAAAATTGACAATCCTCAATAGCTTTATAAATAACGTTTTCCTTGGCGTCAGTAGATGGCGGAAAATTCTCCAATGCAATTGGTATATGTCCAGCATTCACAACACCTGTTATGGCTTCTTTACGATGTTCCTCTAAGTCTTTAAACGTACTACTGATAAAAACCTGATACTTTCGCCTTATCTGTTTGCTTTTCTGGTCAATCATCGTATTTTCCTCCAATAACGCCCAAAACAACCATGAGGGCGCTACCTTACATACAAAAAAGTCAAAGTTAAATCATATAATCATACCATATTTTCCCTTTACTACCCGTATTTAGTAGCACGATTTAACGTCATCAATACTCCGTTGGGGCGGTCACGTCCATATATCTCCTTCCGCCAATCGCCATCTCAGGAACACCCTGGGGCCATATACTGAATACAACCGCCTGCTCATCCAGCGCCTCATCAGCACTGAAGGTAAGTCCGTAATACATCCTGTGGTATCGCC
>CAYXUW010000143.1:0-4080 GCA_964468375.1 uncultured Pirellulales bacterium
GATAAAGGGTGATCGGAAGTTGCTAGTGGGGGGAGGAGGAGTTTACTGCTACAGAGGTTTTTTAGGGTTACGGGGGGTAAAAATTTTTATAAAAATATGTAAAAAGTAGTTGACATAGTGTAAAAAATACTTTACATTGAAAATTGATGATATTAGAGAGGTTTTATTAAGGGAATATTGAAAGGGGAACTAAATGAACAGGCTACAAAAACTTGCATGGTATCAATTAATTGTATTGGTTCTCTGGATAGGTATCATGGCGGCAGTAGGAGCTGCTATTTACTATAGGAATCTTGACGGCAGACTGATAACCTTTCCACTGCTGTTCGGGATATTTGTTCACTTCGACCGGTTATTCTTTCCGCTGAAACCAGGCCGAGTCGAATACGACGAGCGGGACGCGGCGATAAAACAAAAGGCGATGAATATCGCCCATGGTATTTTCTATTATGCCTTTGTATTTGGCTGTTTGATTGCCTACCTGATACTTGGGCCGATGAATTCCACGTCTGTCGGTGTCTTTGTGATTATGATTCTCATCGGTGCGGTACTGCTGCGATTCAGCTGGTCAATAGCGGTCATTGTTCTTTACGGAATAAACCCAAAACAAAAATCTGATTCGGATTTGATAAAAGTTTAGGAATCACTATCATGAACAGGGCACAGAAAATAGCAATTTACAATCTGCTAATAACATTTTCGGGCTCGGCATTAGTCTTGCTGACTTCCATTATGAAGTTGCCGGACTTGGTTTGTGCAATAGAAATGGCGATTATCTTCGCGCTGGTTTGTATATCACCCCTCGTTTTCAGGAAAAAACCCGGGCAAGTCAGCTTCGATGAACGTGACGCCATCATTTATCAAAGGGCAATGCTTATTGCCGCTTTCGGAACGTTTGGTTGTGTAGGCGGACAGTTTGTAGTACCAATAATCAAATCCGGGCTCGATGGTTCGATCCCAGTAGGTACGGTTTTGACAATCTATATAGGAGCTTTGCTTGCCTTTGTAATAATGAAATCTTTGGTGGTTCTGATTATGTACGCCTGGGGAGGTAAAGGAGAAAAAGAATGAACAAGGCACAAAAGAGCGCATGGTGTATGTTTGCAGTTTCATTATTCGGTATTGTTTTCGGCATTCTTTTGTTTACCGAAATTATCATTTTAAAAAACTGGTTCATTTCTCTTCATAAATTTATTGCATTAATTCTCATCTGTCTTTTTGTGCCTTACTTGATTTTTATTTTCAGAAAACAAAGTCCGGCAGAAGTCGAGTCAGATGAGCGCGATCGTTTGATTATGAAGAGGGCTGTGTTGATTTCCTTCGTTTCGACCTGGATTTTGCTGGTTGCAAGCTGTATCATACCGCGGTTTATTGTCGGATATGAAGGCTGTATACCTATTTGGGTCATATCACTAGTCAATGTCTGTATCTTTATGGCCGCTATGTTCATATACAGCTGCGCAGTTTTGGTTCAATACAGATGGGGAGGTAAAGATGGCCAAGAGTGAAATTTCGAACCAGATTCGTCGGCTGCGTTTTGAAAACGGCGAGATGACACAACAGGAGCTTGCTGACAAAGTGGGCGTTACGCGGCAGACGATAATCGCGATCGAGGCAGACAAGTATTCGCCGTCGCTGATGCTGGCGTTCAAGATAGCTAAGGCCTTCGGTTTGCCGTTAGAGGAGGTATTTCAATATGAAAAGGAGAAATCTTAGCCGGTGACATTAACCGGAGGGAGTGCTGGTAATAATCAAAAAGGTGGCGGCGGATGGCCGCCCCCGACAGAGACATTCGAGGACAAGCGAGTCGGAAACGAAGTTTTTTACATGAAGTTGCTGTTGGTTCCGGAGGACGCGAGTGAGGAGCGTTAGTGTTACGCAATCCCAAAGGGATGAAGTAAAATGGGAAAATGGCCGAACCGGAGGCACCAACAGCAAATAAGAAATGGTATCCGAGCAGAAGGCAGCACGAGCAAATCGCTTTCGTTTTTTGATTGAAATTTTACCGCTCTGACTATATAATAAAATCTCGAATACAGGACAGGATAGAAGCGTCAAAGAGGAATAGAAAATTAACCATAATAAGCCTGGAATTCTATTATTTTAGCTGCGACGCCGGCAATATCAGCGTCTTTAAGGAGGACGAGTTATGAGAGTCAGGATTTGTTCAACCGCTTTGTTCATTTTACTGATACCAGCCATCTATGCACCGGGCTCAGTTAGCCAATGGGAAACTGAAACCATTTCTTCAAAACCAGGCTCAGTGCAAGCTCAGCTTGCTTTGGACAGTGCAGATAATCCACACGTATCGTACCGCTTATATTACGTAGTCAGTGGACAAACAATTTACGATAAGGTTTTGTACGGTCGGAGAGAACAAACGGGGTGGAACAACAGCGTTATTGACTTAAACGGCGGCGCTTACACTTCAATTGCAACGGATATTTCCGGCAAGGCACATATAAGCTACTTCGATACACCAGAAAAAAATTTGGTTCATATTGTCTCTGACGGTTCATCGTGGGACAGAATTACTGTAGACAACTCCGATTATGTGGGAGGTTTCACATCAATAGCTACAGACGGGAATGGAAATCCGCACATAAGCTATATTGACTGGAGTAATTACGATTATATGATCAAGTATGCTTATAGTAACGGTATAGACTGGACAATCGAGCCATTTCCGGGATGGTCAGGCAGAACATCGCTGGCACTCGATAAATACGATTATCCGCATATAGCGGCAGGTTCAAGGTATGGTTACTGGAATGGTTCATCATGGAACATACAAAGCTTTGACAGCGGGGTAAATGCGGAGGTGTCTCTAAGTTTAGACAGCAGCGGTTATCCGCATATAGCATATTATCATGATTCCAGTGAGAAGGTTAAGTACGCATACTGGGACGGCTCGGGATGGCAGAGGCAAGATATCGCAGACATGACTCGCAGTTACGAAGTGGTATTAAATCTGGATAAGAATGATTCTCCACATATTATGTACGGGTTTTGTTATTATGCCAGATGGAATGGAGCATCGTGGGATGTAGAAAAAATAGCTGACGGGACTTTATGCGACTTTAAATTGGATAGTTCAGATTTGGCCCATATTATCTATAGACCAAACAATGGTTTGAGATATATGTTTGAGGTTCCACCACCGGTTATTTCTGTAAATATTGACATCAAACCCGGCAGCTGTCCAAATCCGCTTAATGTCAAAAGCAAGGGCGTCTTGCCGGCAGCTATCCTGGGGACAGAAGACTTTAACGCGGCCGAGATTGATGTTGCTTCTATCCTCTTAGAAGGCGTTTCCCCTATCCGCAGCAATATCGAAGATGTAGCTACTCCTGTGTCAGACAGTAACGACTGCAACTGTATTGAAGAAGGTCCTGATGGCTACCCCGACCTTGTGCTCAAGTTCAAAACCTGCGAAATTTTACAGGCGATAGGAGACGTCAACGATGGCGATGTATTGAAACTGGAGCTTACGGGCGTGCTATACGATGAAAGACAAATCGAGGGGGCGGATTGTGTCCTTATTCGGGGCAAACATAAGCCCTTTAACAAAGCAGACTTCGACAAAGATGGCGTGGTTAATACTATCGATTTTGCTATATTTACCCAACAGTGGCTCCAATCAAGCATTGTAGAAGATTAGTCTGCTGCACATTTGATTGAAATTATTCCGCTAACCGCGAGGGCTCTTTATTGACTCTCTTATTTCTTTATTGATTCTGACGGAGCACCATTGTCGGCCGCACATCGAGCAGTAATCGGCACCCCCGATTTCCTCAATCGGGACAGGGGGGTTAACTGTTTTGCAGGCCTCGTCGTGCATACGCTCGGCGGTCTTTAGGTCGAGGGATTCTGCGAGGTGGGTCTTCCAGTCGAGGTTGCTTCTGGCGATACTGATTTTGCGGTCTCGGTCGGCAGCGCCTTTCAGGCCGCGAGCGATATCGGCGGCGTGGGCGGCGATTTTCGAGGCGATGACACCGGCGCGGACGTCGTCGGCGTTTGGCAGGCCGAGATGCTCCTTAGGCGTTACGTAGCAGAGAAAGGAGGCGCCGTAAAAAGCGG
>CAYXUW010000144.1:0-4054 GCA_964468375.1 uncultured Pirellulales bacterium
CGAGATGGCCAGTCTCGGAGCGGGTGTTATGCACTCCCGGGCCATCGAGTTCGGCAAGAAATATAACGTAAAAATTCACGTAAGAAGCAGTATCGAGGACAAAAACGGAACAATAATTACTCATGAGGTGCCGCAAATGGAAGACGTATTGGTTTCAGGGGCGACCGTCCAGAAAAATATGGCCAAGATAGACCTTGTCAACGTAGACAACAAGCCGGGCAACGCCGCGAAAATCTTCGCAGCGCTGGCAAACGCAAAAGTGGTCGTCAGCGATATTATGCAAACGGAAGTAAGCAGCCAAAAAGCGAACCTGTCGTTTCTCATCGGCATTTCGGATTTGAAGGCCGCCGAAAAGGCAATAGAGCAAATCAAAGGCGACATTAACTGCGATAGCGTCTTTATCCGAGACGATATAGCCGAGGTCTCCGCAGTCGGCGTCGGTATGCGGACTCATTACGGCGTGGCCGAAAGAATGTTCGGAGCGCTGGCCAAAGCCGAAATCAACATCGATTCGATTACCACCAGTGAAATCCGCATAAGCTGTGTCGTAAACAAAAACGACGCCGAAAAAGCCCTGCAGGTTATCTCCACCGCCTTCGAGCTGGATAAGGCCGCTAAAAACAGAAAAAAATAGGATTGCTAATCCTTGCCGGCTAAACAAAAGAAAACCGCTTTCGCAATGAGCAGACGCCGCCGCTCTGTAACATTTATCCTCTGTTTTCTGTTCTTCGCGGTTCTCATCTGGCTCGACCACAGCCCCATCAAAGGCAGATGGCAGCCCCCGCCCGAATCCGAAGGACGCACGGCTTATGATTTTCAAAAATATCACGGCAAAATCTTTACCGTCGTAAAAGTCGTTGACGGCGACACCATCTATATAGACGCTCCCGACGGTGAGCACGACTATACTAAGGTACGGCCGTGGGGTGTCGACACGCCGGAGACAAAACACCCCGGCAAAGGCGTAATGTATTTCGGCCCGGAAGCCACTGAATTCACGACAAATCTCGCTCTCGGGAAGCGGGTAACAGTCTATCTCGACGATGGCAACCGCACACGGGGCAATTTCGGCAGATTGCTCGCTTATGTCAAATTGCCGGACGGCAAACTCTTAAATGAAGCCCTGCTTAAAGAGGGTTTTGCCTATGCGGATACGCGCTTTCGCCACAGTTCCTACCATAAATATAAACAATTGGAATCCGCCGCCAAAAGCGCCAAAAAAGGCCTGTGGGAAAATGTAACGCCGGAACAAATGCCCAAATGGCGACAGTAAATTCCTCGACCGCTTTAGTCGGCGGCATCTGGAGAACAGCTGAAATTAGCGTAAAAATGGTGGTTAGGATTTAAAATGGGGAGGTTGGGTGGTTTGGGAACATCGAAAATAGGGAACAGAGATTTCGTAAAACGGCTTGAAAGGGGGCAACGGCATAGGTTTATTGGCAAACGTTCAAAAGTATTCAAAAACCGTATAGAAACGTTCGAAAACTATACAAAAATATTCAAAAACATACCCCAAAACATTCAAAAACATTATAGAAATGCTCAAAAATTTTGGAAACAACCTGCGCATTTGATTGAAATCCGTTCAGGCGATGCCTGCCGCGCAATGGTGCCGGATGGCCGCGAGTCGGAAACGAACAGCAAGTCTGCGCAAGCATACGAAAAAAATATCCGAGAAAGAGGCAGGACAAGCAAATTCGGCCGTAAACACCCCTTGGAAAACTGAGAATTCTCTTGACAAACGGGCCTAAAACGCTCAAAATGCACAGTATGCTTAACAGGAAAGTGGTGAGGAGACTTGTTCTGTTTTGCGGCAGGCCTTTGACCACTAAAAAGCGATTCTCAACCTTTTTTAAGGAGGGAACGTCATGTCTATGAAACTATATTTTTCAATTACTTTCGTTTTTGCGCTGTTTTTGGCATCTGCCGGTTACGGTTTTACCACACACCCGGACGCCTTTATCAAGGTGGATTTCGACCATGCCGCTGACGTGAACACTCAGCAGACCTGGACCGGCTTTGTGCTGGCCGACAGCGGCAGCGAAGTCAATGATGTTGACGGCAATCCAAGCGGTGTAATAATTGATATCGGCGACTCTGCAGATTCAGCCAGGCGTCCCGACCCCAACAGCAATAATGATCTTATCGAAGGCGGGGTCGGTATAGCGAAAGAGGAAATGTATCGCGACTTTATCTACGGGTTAGGGAGCAACCCGCTTGAAATCACGTTATGGGGTCTGGGAGCGGAGCGAAAGGTCAAGATATACATTTACGCATACGACGACGAGAGCGAGAGTCGACGCGTGGCGAACTGGACGGCCAATGGCGATTACCTTCTTACTACCGATTTCACAGGCGGGGACTCGGACTATTGGCCGTTCGATCCTAACGACATTTGGGTCCAATTCGGCCTGTTTCCTAATGCTACCTACTACGACTTTAACGCCATAACCTATGCAGATGACGTCGGCAGGATTCACCTGGCCTGCACTGAAGACGCGGAAAACGAAGATACGCCTTTTGCATTTGCCAACGGTCTGGTGATTGTAACATACGGCGACGCCAACGGTGTATACAAGGCCCACCGTCCTGTGCCCTTCGACGGCGCGGAAGATGTGTCAATAAATCCGACGCTTAGCTGGACACCTGGGGCAGGCGGTGCCACCAGCTACGACGTATATATCGGCACCGACCCCTGCTCGCTTGTATTCCAGGACAACATAGGCGCTAACAGTTATACGCCGTCCGACTTCCTTGCGATGTACCAGACTTATTACTGGCGAGTCGACGAACAGCCAAGCACAAGTTTAGGTGATGTGTGGAGCTTCACGACAGCAAACAATCATCTCGTGGATGATTTCGAAGCGTATGATCTCGCTACGAATCCGATACATAATACATGGTGCGATTGGCAGTGCAACGGCACATCTGCGGAAGTTTATACCGGACTGGCACCTACGGACCCCGTCATTGATGAGAAATCGATGGAGTATGATTTCAAAAACGGCAGCTACGCCCCATACTATTCCGAGGCCTGGGTGTATCTGGTTGACTTGGGAATCGACTCGAATTTCGCCGCTATGGACGTTCAGTCAATATCGGTTCAGTTCTTCGGCCAGGAAGCAAATCCCGTTACCGAGCAAATGTATGCAATACTAAGCGACGGCACGAACACAGCAACAGTGGATTACACAGGCGATATGACCGACATCACGGTAGAAGAGTGGCAGGAATGGAACATTTCGATACCAGCACTCCTTGCCGACAATTGCGACGTAGATTTGAGCGACGTTTCGTACGTCGGTATCGGCTTCGCCGAAGGCGCTCCTGCTGACGGTACAGTATATTTTGATGATATTCGGCTTTACACAACCAGATGCGTTCTTGTAGAACGTTCGGACGGTTTTGACAAAGCTGATTATGCCCATTCAGGGGAGTACGGCAGCAGTTGGGGCGGAGACTGTGTGGTAGATTATCACGAGGTCGAGTTAATGGCACGCGACTGGCTTGCTGACTACTATGGTTTCCCTCCTCCTAATAATCCGGGCACGGACGGCCTTGTTGCGTACTACCCATTCGATGAATTCGCCCAAGACATAAATGGTGTCTACTATAGTCTAAATTATGCACCGAACTCCCATCCCAACTCTACCGCGTTTTTATCACCGATAGACCCCTGTGAGGATCCTCCGATAGAAGGGACAGTTGAGATAATCAGCCCCGGCATCGTAATAGATGACCGACCTGACGGCAATTGCGTCAGCTTCGATGCTGACGGAAACGAACCCGGCGAAAGGATACATTGCGGGCGCTGGAATCCAATTGGAAACTGGGAACCTGGGGAACCCAATGCTAGCGGGATTTACAAAGGTACGGGCGATTTAACCTTGTCTATCTGGGCGAAGTGGGCGGGACCGAAAATTAGACCGAAGAGCCAGGGCCTTATCAGTAAAAGAATAGGATGGAATAACGACGATGAAGTAATTTGGATGTTCGAGTGTGATACCATCTCACAACCGAGAGGTTCATTCGCCCTGCGGCAGCGGTGCAGCGG
>CAYXUW010000145.1:0-3957 GCA_964468375.1 uncultured Pirellulales bacterium
CTTTTGTATCTCTAAGAGATGTTTAAGAGCCGGTCCTTAAAGGAGCCAATTGGACCATCGATAACTTACGAGAGACTGCTATGGCCAAGAGAAAACCTAAACTTGTTGATGTGGAAAAGCCCAACTTGTATCGGGATACGTTCCCATACGGCGAATTTCCCAAAGTAGCATTCGATGGGCAAAAAGTTGCGTATGATATCCCCGAGAAAATATGGATAACAGATACGACTTTTCGTGATGGTCAGCAGTCGCGACCTCCTTACACGCCGAAGCAAATTCTGAAGATATACGACCTGCTGCATGAGATAGACAACGACACCGGTGTGGTTCGGCAAAGCGAGTTCTTTCTGTATTCTGACCGTGACAGAGAGGCGGTCGAATTATGCAAAGCACGCGGCTATAAGTTTCCCGAGATTACCGGCTGGATCAGAGCTGTGGAATCTGATTTTAAGCTGGTTTCGCAGATGGGACTTAGTGAAACGGGCATTTTAACTTCGGTGAGTGATTATCATATATTCTTCAAGCTGCGAAAGACGCGCAGTCAGATGATGGACGCATATCTCGATATCGCCAAAGCGGCTCTGGAACACGGTGTTATTCCTCGCTGCCACTTTGAGGATATAACCCGGGCCGATTACGATGGCTTTGTGCTGCCGTTTGCTGCGGAACTGATGAAACTGGCGGAGCAGTATAAAAAGCCGGTAAAAATTCGGCTTTGTGACACCCTCGGTTTCGGCGTTCCGTGGTCGGAGGCGGCTTTGCCCCGCAGCATCCCGAAACTTGTTCACGGGCTTCGAGAGGTCGGAGTGCCGTCCGAGTGGCTCGAATGGCACGGGCATAACGACCTGCATAAGGTTATGATTAACGCTGCGACGGCGTGGCTCTACGGCTGCTGCGCCGCCAACGCTTCCATATTCGGTGTCGGCGAACGCACCGGCAATCCGCCTTTGGAAGCAATGGTTGTCGAACACGCGCAACTGAAGGGGATAGACAAAGCTGTTAACTATGCAGCGATAACCGAGCTTGCTGAGTATGCCTCGAAAGAGCTGGGATTCGAAATTCCGCACAATTATCCTTTGGTCGGCAGAGATTTCAATGTTACCAGAGCGGGCATTCACGCGGACGGTTTGCTGAAAAACGAAGAGATATATTGCTGCTTCGATACGAAGAAGCTGCTTAACCGCCCTGTCAGCGTGGCCGTTACCGACAAAAGTGGTGCGGCGGGCATTAAACACTGGATAGAATCGAAATATGATATTCAAATCCCCAAGCACAACCCTCGCGTTACGAAGATAAAAGAGCGGATTGATGACGAGTATTCGGCCAACCGCGTTTCGGCGATATCGGATGAAGAAATGTTCGAATGGATGAAGGAGATTTTCGGCGACGATTTACCGCCGTTGAGAAGGTGGAAATATTAAATATGCACGGCGCTGATTATGCCGGATAAAAAGGTCAAAGCAATATTGTTTGACCTTGGCGAAACATTGGTTAGCTTCGGCAGGGTTGACGCCACACGTCTTTTCTTTCAGGGGGCGAGGTTGTCATACGATTTTCTGAAAAGCTGCGGTCAGCCAGTAGGCAGTTTCAAATACTATTGCTGGCGAAACCTGATATCTCTGTATATACGGCGATTGTTTTCCAAAATGACGAGAAATGATTTTAATTCGCTGGCCCTGCTAAGGTGGGTCGGCACAAAAAAGGGCATTAAGCTAGACAAACAGCAATGGCGGCATTTTGCGTGGTTTTGGTATGAGCCGTTAAGTAAAATCGGCAGGGTTGAATCGGCCATAAGGGCAACCTTGACCTCGCTTAAACAACAGGGTCTTAAGCTCGGCATAGTTTCCAATACCTTCGTAACAGCCGGCTCTCTTGAGAAACATCTGGAACAGTTGGGGATACTGGATTTTTTCCCGGTTCGACTTTATTCATACGAGTTTGATTTTCGCAAGCCGGACGCACGAATTTTCGAAATCGCCGCGCAGAGAATCGGCGAAATGCCGGAAAATATAATGTTCGTCGGCGACCGCATCGATATTGATATTAAACCCGCAGCCAAAGCCGGCATGCGAGCCGTCCTGAAAAAAGCGTATACCAATACGGGGAAGAAAGTCCCCGCGGGTGTCTGGGAAATAAATCAGCTTTCCGAACTGCCCGGCTTAGTAGAAAAAATCAACGGCGAGACAGCCCCCGTCGTTTTGAGTGGAACAAATTAAAGCGAACAGAGACAATTTGCAAAAGCTGACGTTTTGGTCTATAATCACCCTGCAGGATATCTAAAAAGGAGCTTTAGTGTATGAGTGCTGATGCGGCTTTTCAGAAGTGCATTAATCCCGGTTGCGGGGCCGAATTTGATTGCGGCCAGGTGTTCTTTAAGTGTCCCAAGTGCGGCGAGCTGCTGGATGCGCAGTATAATTGGGACAAAATAGAAGTTCCTGACAAGCTGGATGACTTCGGCAAACGATGGGCAAGCAGAAGCAATCCACTGGATTTCTCGGGAGTGTGGCGGTTTCGCGAGCTGCTTAATTTCTGTGAGGACAAATACAGGGTAACTATAGGCGAAGGTCAGACGATCCTGCAGCAGAACGACGCTGTCGCCAGATATGTCGATATGAAGCCGGGGCGTTTGTTTTTGCAGTATGAAGGGCTGAATCCCTCCGGCTCGTTCAAAGACAACGGCATGTCGGCGGCATTCAGTCACGCAAAAATGGTAGGCGCGACCTCCTGTGCCTGTGCTTCGACCGGCAATACTTCCGCGTCGGTCGCCCTTTATGCGCATCACTGCGGACTTAAATGCATAGTCTTTGTCGGCTCGGGCAGGATTGCATTTGGCAAGCTCAGCCAGGCGATGGATTACGGCGCCCAGACAATCCAAATAGCCGGTGACTTCGATGACTGTATGCGGCAGGTTCAGGACGTCTGCACGAAGCTGGGACTGTACCTGCTCAATTCGCTGAATCCGTTTCGGCTGGAAGGCCAGAAGACAATAATGTATAGGATTGTCGAAGGGCTCAACTGGGAAGTGCCGGATTGGATTGTAGTTCCCGGAGGAAATCTCGGAAATTCCAGTGCTTTCGGCAAGGCGTTTTCCGAATTAAAACAGCTCGGGCTGATTAAAAAAATACCGCGAATGGCGATTATCAATGCTACCGGTGCAGACACGCTCACCGACCTGGTCAACAATAAAAAACTCACATGGAGCAACGGCAAAGTTAACCAGAAAATCATTGATGATTTCTATGCCGATTTGACCGCTCGCAATTTTTCGCCGCATACCTGTGCCTCGGCGATAGAAATCTCACGTCCCGTTAATTTGAAAAAGTGCTTGCGGGCGGTTGATGTATGCGACGGCGTTGTCCTCGCGGTTACCGACGAAGAGATTTGCGACGCGAAGGCGATTATAGGTAAATTCGGTCTCGGCTGTGAGCCGGCTTCGGCGGCGACCATCGCGGGATTGAGGCACTTGCGGTCGGAAGGTATTATCGAGGCCGACGAGCGTGTTGCCTGCGTCCTGACCGGCCACGCGCTTAAAGACCCCAACGTGACGGTCAACTATCACAAAGAAAAACAGGGCGAATTCAGTAATCCACCTGTAGAAGCACCTAACGATATCAATGAGATAATCAAATTGCTCAAGTGACTACTTGAATATTCAGCAAGCAGAGGTAATGGGATGGATAATAATCAAAATGGCACTAAAAGGATGAAGCGCCTTGTCATATGCGGCATATTGGTGCTTTCGGCGTTGAGCGCGTTCTGGACGCTCTCTGACAGGCCGCTTAATAATCACGAGTGCTTTGTTTCTATTACCGCCAGGGAAATGCTGGAAAGCGGTGATTTTGTCTGGCCTACCTGTAATTGCCAGCCCCGTCTTCAGAAAACACCGTTGTCGTATTGGCTGGTAGCGGGTTTTGCTCAAATAACCGGCGGGGTCGATGAATTCACCACGCGATTGCC
>CAYXUW010000146.1:0-3906 GCA_964468375.1 uncultured Pirellulales bacterium
ACCTCTGCAACAACTACAACAACCAGCTGGTGGTGGGGCAACTGGTGGTAATAGATAGCTTTGATTATTTTTTCGCTCAAACCGCAGAATGACAAAGCTGCCCGACTAATAATCGGGCAGCTTTCTTTTTTTGACAAAACATCTTAGTTTATCTGTGCTGCCTTCTGCTCGGATACCATTTTTCCAGTATGCTTGCGGCATACTCACTGTTCGCTTCCGACTCGCGGGCATCCGGCAGCACAAGCAATAGCAACTTTTATCTTGATTTTTGCCAGAAATTTGGTATAATTCCTCCCAAGTTTGCGAAAGTGCAAACTGCACACCGCTCAGCAGAGCAAGGTCGTGGGGCCAGCAGGTCCGGGTCAGAAACGACTTAATAATTTCAACCTTGTTTAGTTCGATTATCCGTCTTTTCAGATTCGGATTTATCGTCGTAGATTTTCTGCGCTGAAAGGAAACTTCAATCAAAATAAACAAAATATGCAAAACAAACCCAATTTTAAAAACATCGAAATGAATATAACCTCAGTTACGACAGTAACTATGAACAATAAATCCCGAACGATGAACTACCAAAAACAAACCCAAAACAAAGCCAATTTTATCCGAGCAGGAGGCGGGGCAAGCAAATTTCACGGTTGAAGGTCGAAGGAAAAAATGAAAAAAAGATAAAACCGTAACAAAACGGTAACAACTGCAACTTACAGTAATATTCGCGCAGAAACAATCTTATTGCAAATGTTATTTGAAGGGAAAAAGATTATGAAACCTATCTTTAACATCCTGACTTTCGTTTTTATAATTCTGGCTGCTTCGAACGCCCAAACAGCATTATGCGCAACAGACCCAAATGAAAAGGCGCCGGAGTTCAAATTTGTTACACTGGACGGTGAGAAAATCAGTTCCGACAGCCTTAAAGGGAAAATAATTGTTCTCGATTTCTGGAATACCCGCTGCGATGCCTGCATTAAATCAATGCCCCAGATGGAAAAATTCTATCAAAAGTATAAGAACGATAAACGGCTGGCGATATACTGCGTTAATTCAGGATGGGAACCGATAGAAACGGCAAAAAGCTTTGCAAATAGCGGGAGAAATCATTTTTGGCTTTTCTCGTGGGGCGAAAAATACGATTTGCCCTTCGCATACGATAATAAAAGCGCCACAATGAAGCAGTTCAAACTAAATTCCAATCCTACAACAATCATCATTGATACGGAGTTTAATATCCGCGTTAAGCATGTCGGATACATCGAAGATTTCTACGGTTTTTTGAATGAGAATGTCGAACTACTGCTGGCTACGAAGTCTAACACAGCTGATAACTCAAACTGAACAAAAGCAAACGTATAGCAAATGTCGAATTTGCCGTAAAATCATCTCCTATCAGCTTTAACACCAAGTCTTTCACGTCAAGAAGGAAGAAGCCGTTCGCTGTTGGCCCCGGAGGACGCGGGGGCTATTTTTTTAAGTTGTGGGGGATTGGAGCGGCGGATAAAATGGAGGTGAAAGGACCAAGGACAAATACAGAAGCGATATGAATATAAACCACTTTTTTGAAGGGAGATAATATGGTTACGAAGAAGCGCTCGAAGTTAAAAAAGAAGACGTCAAAGAGAAGTAGACGAAGGAAGTCGCCCAGAGCAATTGACACAGTGCCTTTACCGGAAAAACCTTCACCTGATCCGAGGAGGGCTTCAAAGTCAAAGAAGAAGGCGTCAAAAAGAAGGAGGCGAAGGAAATCGCCCAGAGCAATCGGGACGTGGCCAACTCCAGAGAAACCTAAACGCAGGAAAAAACGCCCCAAGCGAAGAAAGAAGTAAAATAGGAAGGCCGCATCAAAGCAGAACGCCGTTTTGCTCAAAAAGCAGATGGAAATTCCCGTTCAGAGTGCCATAGCGCTGTCACGGCTGAGGTAAAAAAAGTTGAGGTCGGGGCCAAGCCCATTTAGCTTAACTATACAGCATTGAGGAGTACGGCGTATCGAGTAATACGGCGCCAATGATTTTGTAAGACAAAGAATAGCGATATATTAACGGCGGGTATCCGAAAGTGCAGGCAGAGGGCGGCCTGCGCTTTATTCGGGGTATCAGTATTAGAAATATAAATTTTGTCAGGCATTCTGACTTTCAGTTAGGAGCCATTTATAAAAAGGAAGGAGATTTAATATGGCAGCGTTCTGGACATCGTTTTTCAGCGACCAAGCATCAAAAATTATAGATTCCATCGGCAAAATTATAGACAATCTCGTAACGACCGAAAAAGAACGGGTGGAATTAAAAAAACAGATAAAGCAGGATACGGAGAAACATTGTGAAGAGATGGCAAAGCAAATAGTAACTCTTGAATCGGAGGTTACCCAACGTCATAAGACGGACATGGCTTCGGATTCGTGGCTTGCGAAAAATATCCGGCCGCTCTGCTTGATTTATATTTTGGGACTTTTTACTCTTTTGAGCTTAGGCCCTTTCGAGCCCACCAAGCCAGTAATGGAAACGATTGGGGGCTTTGCGATTATTGTAATGAGTTTCTATTTCGGCGGTCGAAGCTTCGAGAAAATCGCGGCTATTATGAAGAAACAATGATTCGACATTTCTGCGCGGAGGCCGTAAGCAAGAAACGAGCATTTTGCATATTCTGCGGCTGGCTTTGTCTATAAAAAGCTGAAAATTTTTTATGTTGTTTATACTCCCCAAGCTCCCTACTATTACTATATATTGTGTATTGCCCAGATTGCCCAAACCAACTCTTATAGTCGGTTTTTGCATTAAAAATACCTTTCTCCAAAAGGCGGTTTTTCAATGTTAATAAACTGCACTAGATTGGTAAATTGATATAAATTTGCGTTTTTCGGACTATCAGTTCAAAACCAAACTTTTCTAAAGTTTTCTAATTGCTTCTGTCGATAGCAATACTGTGAAGGCTGTTCAGGCCCTCAAATGGATTTAGGGGGCACACAAGATATAGTGGTTAGCGGCTTCCGGACGAAAAAACGGATATTTTCGGCTGGAAGCCCATCATACAAGGTAGTGCAGATGTCAAACTTTGGTGGTAACGACCGTTTTGAAGACCGGAATCAAGAGGTCAACCCTGCTGAGGGGCTGACCGCGGAACAGGATTTGCTTATGGAGCAAATACTGGATAATATCAATACGACGCCTATCGGCCGGGTGTTAAAAAGAATCGCTTCGCTGCCGGAGGTTCGCAAGGAGAAAGTCCTTGACGTTCGGCAGCAGCTAAGCAGGGGCAAATACCGAGTCAACGAGCGGCTGGACGTCGCTCTCGACAGAGTTCTCGAAGACCTTACCGCTTGAACCACAGGCGCATAAGCTATCTATTGCGCTTATGCGTTTTTATTTATATTCAGATTTTAAGCTTTACGATTTCAACTGCTAAATTACTTCCGGAACTTCGTCGTCTTCCGACTCATCCATATCGACCGGCTTATAACCCGGCTGCTTTGATTTTTCCACTTCTTCCTTGAAAGCGGCTGTGACTTCTTCCTGGATTCTTCGCCGACACTCTGCATTGATTGGATGGGCGATATCGGCGTGCAACTTCATTCTGCCTTTGGCGTCTTTCTTTGCTCTGTTTTCCGGAAGTGACGCCCCGCAGTTATTACAGAATTTGGCCCTGAGGTGATTTTTGCTGCCGCATTTTTCACAGTGGTCGCTCATCTTCCGAGACGGCATCGCGACGAAAAAGCCGCCGGAACCCTCGATGATTTTGATGTCGCGAATCACAAACTCATTGTCCATCGTCACCGAGCAAAAAGCTTTTAACCTATCGTCTTTGTTGTCTACTAATTTGACCCTAACTTCAGTGATTTTCATTTTTTGCCTCGCTTAAAAGTGGGACCCCGCAAAGAGCAGGCCCCCATTACCATCTGTTGTTGCTCACTAAAAC
>CAYXUW010000147.1:0-3862 GCA_964468375.1 uncultured Pirellulales bacterium
GTGTAATAGAACAGCTAAATTCCAAAGAAAGTGACCATTCGGAACTGGCCGAGAGTATTACAGAGCGATTAGAAGAGCTGGTTGAGACTGCCACGCCTGAGGTATTAGGTTTAATGGCAGAGTTCGCGGCCAAGGTGGAAACTCCGCGGGCGGAGGGTCTGCTGACGCAGATAGCAGATACGCGAATAAAAAGATACGAAAACTGGACCGTAGAATATGAACTTCTGGACGGGAACATTTTGAAATTGCTCGACGACAATATATCTTCAGGAAATATGAACCCTATTGCTGTTGCTCGCAGATTTGCGCAGTTATATTCATACGCAATTCAAAGATACGTTAAAGGACAGTACGTCCTAAGTGATACCCAGAAGCAACAGCTTGCATCTGTATTGGTCGAGACGGAAATACTCTGCATCAGTAAGCTTTTGGGGATGGCGCAGTCCGTCGTGAAGAGTGCCGTTGAACAGGATGACTACACCGCCCTTATTCAGGAGCACGACAGACTGCTCGGGAGCGAAACACAGGTCGGCCAACTGCCTTTGAAGCTTGACTTCGATTACGGCCAGAAACCGAACGGTGACAGACGTACTGCACCGCTCGCTTTGCCGGAACCGCCTGAAAACTAAAAACCGATTAGTAAGGGCTGATTTAACCAACTTCGGATTTTACAACAAAGATTTCCGTTTTGTGGAAAGCTATCGGACGGAAATTCCAAACAATGGAGGTTTGGTTTTATGAACAGCCGCGGAGGCATCGCCACATTTTTCATTTTTCTGCTCATATCGATTATAATTCTGCTGCAGGCTCTTTCAATGCTTCAATCCGACCGGTTTTACGAGGGACTAAACCGGCTCGACGAGCTTTCCCAAAGCACAGGTGCTATACGCAGCTTCAGTCGTGAATCGGAAAGTCGGTCAGCGTCAGATAAAAAGTCCATGGGTGATGAGGGTGACTGGCTTGTATGGGGTTTCCGCGCTGAGCCGAAAACATTGAACCAGTTTTCTACAGAGAGTGATATATACTCAAGGTGGATTACAGTGCCTTATATTTTTGAGCCACTTTTGGTTTATGATTTTAACGATTTAACGATGGAGCCCTGGCTCGCAAAGAGCTATGAGATTAGCAAAGATGGACTGGAATATACATTCCGGCTCAGGGACGATGTTTATTTTTCAGACGGAGTGCCCGTCACGGCAGATGATGTAATCTTCACATACGAAACGGCTGTTAATCCAAAGGTGGACGCTGCGGACGTTGCCAGTTTGTTTGTCGATGTTGAAAAAGCAGTCAAGGTCGATGTGCGAGAGGTGAAGTTTTTTATGAAAAGGCCTTACTTTAAGGCGCTTGAAAATCTTTGTTTCTGGGATTTCGGAATACTTCCGAAACATATTTATGAATTCAGCGATGCTGAGGAGTTTAATAAGCGCGTGTCGGACCCGGTTGGCAGCGGGCCGTTTGTCTTTGAAAAGTGGGATGTCGGGCGTGAAGTTGTTTTGCGGCGGAATGAAAATTACTGGGGGGACAAGCCGAAACTGAAAAAGATTGTTTATAAATTTATTACCAACCCGGCTGCATTGGTTCAGGCGCTGCGCTCACATACGATTGACATTGCCATTCCTGACCCGGAACAATTCGCAGACCTTGTTGATGATGAAAAGTTCAACGAGGAATTCAGATGTCTTTCGTACTGGAGCCCGGGAGCTCCTTTTTTTGGTATTGGATGGAATCAGGATACCGTGTTTTTTTCGGACAAGAAAGTTCGACTGGCTATGACACATATTGTTGACCGGGAGCAAATAGTCTCCAAACTTCTTAAAGGACAGGCGCGAACGATAGCCGGGCCCTTTTTTATTAATGGTCCGCAAAACGACCCTAACATTGAGCCGTATCCATATGACTTGGACAGAGCGAGAGAGCTGCTTGACGAAGCCGGCTGGGTGGACAGCGATGGGGACGGTCTTCGTGACAAAGACGGCGTGCCTTTCAGATTCAAGTTTATGTATTCGAGTGATGACGCTTTGTATAACAGGATGGCGAAACTTTTGAAGGATGAGGCCGCGAAGGTGGGTATTGAAGTTGTCCCTGATCCATACGAGTGGTCGGTGGTCATCAGCCGAATTACCGACAGGAAATTTGAGGCGATGATTATCGGCTGGGGCGGGGATATACTCGAGGATTTTTATCAAATATTTCATTCTTCGCAAATCGGCAGGGGCGGAGCTAATTACGTGGGTTTTCGCAATGAGCAGGCAGATGCTATTATGGAAGAGTTCAGGCGAACACTGGATGAAGACAGGAGAAATGAGCTTTGTCATAAGCTGCACAGGATTTTGCACGAGGAACAGCCTTATACGCTTTTATTTACCCGGCCGTTCTTTCGCCCGGTTGATAAGCGTTTCAAAAATGTTAAAATCTACAAGTTAGGCCCAAAATACTGGCAGTGGTATGTGCCGAAGCAAGAGCAGAGATATAAGTAAGAATACAAAAGTCAGATTATAGGAGACGGAATAATGAATAGTCGTTCGGGATGGGTTACGTTTTTTCTTTTTTTATTTTTGATTTTGATGATAATTCTGCAGGTTCTGTCGATGGTTCAGTCAGACAGATTGTATGAGCGTTTGAATTTACTTTTGGAAAGATTGTCAAGCTCATGGTCTGTGAGAGTATATCAGCAAGAGCGAGACGCAAAAAGGGCTGATTTGCCAATGGAAGAATACCCAGGCGATGAAGGCGACTGGCTGATTTGGCACCTTAGTGCCGAGCCGCGGACACTGAATCCAATTACGGTAGAAGGTGAAACCTCCACCAGATACATTACTACTGGAAGCATATTTGAGCGTATTTTGGAGTATGATTTCGATGAGGCCAAGCTTAAGCCGTGGCTGGCGGAAAGCTATGAAATATCAGAGGATGGATTAGAAATAACAGTTAAGCTCAGAGATGACATTTGTTTTTCCGATGGTGTGCCTGTTACCGCTGACGACATTCTATTTACTTATGAAACAATTATGAATCCGAGTGTGGATGCAGCTAACATACGCAATTATTACGAGAATTTCAGGGAAGTTATTAAAATAGATGACCTTACTGTTAAGTTTGTTTTTGATGAACTTTACTGGAAGACTTTTGAAGCGGTTGGGCTTTTTGAGGTGCTTCCAAAGCATATCTATGAGTTCGATGACCCGGAAGAATTCAACAAGCGCCGCTCAAATCCGGTTGGCAGCGGGCCGTATGTTTTTGAGAGGTGGAACGTAGGCCAGGAAGTTGTTTTGCGGCGCAATGAGAACTACTGGGGCCATAAGCCGAAGCTGGACAAGGTTGTCTTTCGTTTTATAACCAATGACACGGCGGCGCTGCAGGCTTTCCTATCGGGAGATTTGGATTATATGGTGCCAACGGCAGACCAGTATGCTGAAATGGCTACGGACCAGGAATTTAACGAAAAATCCCGCGCTTTATCATACTGGGAACCCGGCGTCCCCGAGTTTTTCATTGCCTGGAACCAGGAAACCCCTTTTTTCAGCGATAGGTTAGTGCGTCTTGCGATGACGCATATAATAGACCGTGAGACGATTAGGGAAGAATTGCTTAAGGGCCAAGCTGAAATTGTGACCGGACCTTTCTATATATATGGCAGGCAGAACGATCCTAATGTTAAGCCTTGGCCTTATGATCCGGAGCGGGCTAAAGAATTGTTGGATGAAGCCGGTTGGAAAGACACAGATGGCGATGGTATACGAGATAAAGATGGTGTGCCCTTTAGATTCAAATATTCATATTCGACTGGAAGGCTGGTTTATGAGCAGATAGCGAAGCTGCTCAAGGACGAAGCCGCAAAAGTGGGGGTGGAGATTATACC
>CAYXUW010000148.1:0-3838 GCA_964468375.1 uncultured Pirellulales bacterium
GTGTGTTTTTCTGTAGTTTCGGTACATCTTTTGGAAGTTTTCTATAGGTTTTGAAAACTTTTGAAGACTTTTGAAGACTTGTTAATAAACCCGCGCCGTTGTCCTGTTTCGCGCTGTTTTAAGATTTGAAAATTGCTTACGTATTCCTTGTGTCGAGAAAAAAGGTTACCGGCCCGTCATTGATGCTGCTTATGTGCATATGCTCCCCGAACAGCCCCTGTTGAATCATAACTCCTTTTTCAGCAATAAGTTCACCGACCTTCTCATACAGCTTTTTTGCAGTTTCCGGCTCCCCCGCCCCGTCGAAGCTCGGCCGCCGCCCTTTCCTGCAATCTCCGTGGAGCGTAAAATTGCTAATCAGAAGAATCGCCCCTCCGGTGTCGAGTAAACTGCGATTCATCTTGCCTTGCTCGTCGGCGAAAATACGCAGATTCACCAGCTTCTCTGCCATAAATTCAGCATCGCCGATATCGTCCTCCCTGCCGATACTAAGGTAAACAAGTAGCCCCTTGTCGATTTGGCTGATTGTTTGGCCGTTAACTTCGACCCGGCTTTGCAAAACCCGCTGCATAACCGCTCGCATAGCCGCCCTTTCTTTCTGAAGTCCTGTTTCGGCCTTATTGTATATAGAGTTGCCTTATCTTCTCCTGCGGATCCTGTCGCGTTCCCTTTCTCGCTCTCGTTCTTCTTCCCGGCGGAGTCTTTCCCTTTCCCTCTCAAACTTTTCTATAACGTCCTTATACCGCTGCCGCCTATCCAGCATTATCTTGTCAATAGCCACCATGGTTTTTTCAGCCCCTTCTTCAGCGGCAAGCTGCCGCAGAAAAGTAAGCTCCGTTGTGATTTGCTGCTGCACCGACATTACCAGGCCCATTTTGTCCTCCATCCTGTGCGTCCATTGGCGTATTTCCTCTCGGCTTTCCATATCTATGTGTCTTAATTCATCTTCTAAACCTTCGAACTGCTCAACTCTGGCGCGGATGGCGTTTGGGTCATTAGCTGTATTAACGTCAGCGGGCTCTTCGATTTCGGCGCTAACAGCATTCGGCTCGGCAACTTCGCCCACAGTAGCAGTTTCTTTCTGTTCTTCCGATGGGTTTTCCTCGGCCGACTGGGCCGAGGCGGAAATCAGACCGATGAATGCCGTCAAAAATATCAACATTGAAATAATTAAAGTTCTCACAATTTATCCTCCAGAATACTATCTGTATTAATCAAAATTGGCGTAAATTTGCCCTTTTCAGCACTTTTAGACCTGCTCCATAGAGGCAAGGCCGATTCTTTCTGTAATTCTATCAAATTCGTCCAGAGAATAAAATTCAATAATTATTTTGCCTCTTTGCCCATTTTTGCGGGTTTCGATAGAGACCCTTGTGCCCAGCTCTTTGCTGAGTTCGCTTTCCAGCTCCAGGATATGGGCCGGCTTTGAGCGGGCGGTGGTTTTTGCCTGACCGGTCTCCGTCAGATACTTTCGCACTAACCGCTCAACCTCGCGGACGCTTAGCCGCCCTGCCAGTGCCCGGTTTGCGAGCTTTCGGCGAAGCTCATCGGTGGGCAGCGCAAGCATCGCACGGGTATGCCCCATAGTGAGTTGGCCTTCCGCTAACATCTGCTTGACCTCGTCTGGCAGGTCCAGCAGGCGCAGGTAATTAGTAATAACAGAGCGGTTTTCGCCAAGCCGTTCAGCTGCCTGAGACTGGGTCAGCGAGAATGTGCTTATGTAGTTTTGGTAGGCCTTTGCTCGCTCGATGGGATTAAGGTTAGTCCGGTGTATGTTCTCAATCAGCGACCATTCGAGCATCTGTTCATCGCTTGCTTCACGCACAAGCGCCGGTATGGTTGTCATAGAGGCCTGTTTGGCTGCACGGAATCGTCGTTCGCCAGCGATTATTTCGAATCCCTTACCGGCAGGGCGGACGATAATCGGCTGAACTATGCCGTTAGCTTTGATGGATTCAGCCAAATCCGCCAGGTCCTGCTGGTCCCATACCGTTCGCGGCTGATAAGGATTTGGAAATATAGAATCAATACTTATTTCCAACAGTGAATTATGTAACTCCTTATCTGGTGGGAAGTTAGCGATAGACGCCGGCTCGGCCAACGGCTGGTTTGTCTCGTTTTCGTTTGATGTTATAGGACCTAAAAGTGATGCCAGCCCCCTGCCGAGATGTTTTTGTTTTTCCTTTTTCTTGGTGTTCATATTAGTGCTCCTTCGAATTTTATGGGTAAGAATTCAGCTTTATCTTCGCGGTTTTAATCCGTACTGCCGGGCGGACTGAAACGCCAGCTTAGATAGTATTTCGGAATTTTCGGCGAAAATTCTGCAGCTTTACTGACCGAAAAAACGCTTTTCGTAAAAAAGTTTCACGTGAAACGATGAAAAAGGGCAGAAGACAGGATGTGGAGGCTCGTGAGAAGAGCTATAGAGAACGGACGAGAAACGATGGAAAGAAGATGGTAAATGTTTGTTATTTGTCTCAGGAGCAGAGGAATTAAAGGGTTGCAGCGTGGCGGAAATTGGCGGGATGTTTCATGTGAAACAGTCGGCAGGGGGGTAGGACTTTTAGAAAAGGCTTTCGGGTTTCGGATGCCATCAGCGGGGATGGAAAAGGTTGATTAAGAGGTTTGTTGGAAATACATCAAATTTTAAAACGGCGTGAAAGGGGGCAACGGCGCGGGTTTATGAGCAAACGTTCAAAAAAATTCGAAAACGGTTAAAACCGTTCAAAAACTATACCCAAACGTTTGAAAACTTCGGAAAGGTCTGCTCGATATCCGGTGGTTTTTGTGATAGTGTTAAGATGGGCAATATACAACATTATCGGACGTTACCAGTGGGTGGTGGTGGGGGGCAATTTTTTGTAGGGGGGGTATTAGAGTAACGGGAGGCGTGGGGAGGTTGGGTAGGTAGTGATGGGAGAGGAGAGAGAATTGGTTGGACGTTGCCGGCTAGGGGGAGAGAGAAAAAATTCTAAATCCTAATATTTAAATCCTAAACAAATTCTAAATTCCAATTTCAAAAACATTGGGGCAATTGACTAGTTGAAATATTTCAATCATCATAACGGCGGCGGGAAGTATATTAGGATATGCGAATATTCTAATATCCCATTTTAGCAGGCAGATTAAGAATGCAGGAAAGGTTAGGGAATTGTTTTAGCACTCATTGCTTGTGTGGCCGTGTGCCCGCGAGTCGGAAGCGAACAGTAAGTGTGCAGAGCATACGTAAAATAAGTATCCGAGCGGGAGGCGGAACAGGCAATTTTTAGTGTTTGCGAGTTTTGAATTTGGGGGGTAAAATATATCTTTTCAAAATCGTAACAAGTAAAAGATGGAGGATTCAATGGGGCAGCGAATTACAAAATCGATTATTGGAACAGCAGTTTTCTTACTTTTAAATTCTACGTTACTGTTCTCTCGAAATATTACAATTAACGCCGGAAGTAATCAGATCATTAACTGGGAAAAGACACACTCTGCACAGCTCAAGGGAAGTGTGTCCTCAGACAAAATAAAAGTGGAATGGACGTGCCCGCAGAATTCTGAAATTGTTTTTAAAGATGTTTCTAATCCTATTACAGAAGTTATTTTCCCACGTCCAGGTTATTATTTATTAAAACTCTGCAGTAAAAGTAATGACTCGGTAAGCAGTTCCGTGATTGTAAATGTCTTTAAACCCAATTCCTATAAAGAGAGGCTTGCTGATCTAATAAGTTTGATGACAGTTGATGAAAAGATTAAGCAATTAACCAACCAGGCAGATTCAATTCCCCGATTAGGGCTTGCCAAATACAATTATTGGAACGAAGCATTACACGGAGTATTAGCAAGCAGCGCA
>CAYXUW010000149.1:0-3810 GCA_964468375.1 uncultured Pirellulales bacterium
CGGCGGCCTCGGCAATCTGCCAATCCTGCATTTTAGTTGGGTCAAGTTTCATTATTGGTCCTCTTTAATTATTTGCAAAGCAGTAGCAGGATTCGCTCAGAAGGTGTTATTGCATGCTTGTTCTGTTAAATTTCATTCTCACTATTATCACAGATGAGAACAGGAGTAAATATAAGGCACAGGTTTTATTTTTGCACTATCCTGCTGTTTATGGTGTTTTTGACCGATTTTTATAATTGGCGGACTTGGAACCAGCGCAAGGTCGCGCGCACGATAGCGGATTTGGCAGGGGTTGAAGGAATCACTACCGAACATACAGCCGAGGCCATAAGCTACAGGAAACTGGACAGAAAGCTGTAAGCAGCAGTCGACTTAAAATATTCATAGGAATTATGCTTCCGCTGTGCTGTCCGAATACTGAATTCGTTCACTTTTCGGCAGTCTGTTGAGGGTCCAGTACATATTTAATATTTTCATTGCTTCAATAAATTGTGCATAGTCGACGGGTTTGACAACGTAACCGGCAACACTCAAATCGTAGCTCTCGACTATGCCCTCGTCATTGTCGGAGGTCGTTAAAACCACCACCGGAATTTTTCTGAGCCTTTCGTCGGATTTGGCGACTTTTAAGAACTCGAAGCCGTTCATCCTCGGCATATTCAAGTCCAGAAGTATGATGCAGGGCTCCTGATTATCCGGATTTCTTAAATAATCCAAAGCATCTTCGCCGTCGGTCCTGCGAATCAGCTCATTGGTAACTTTGAGCTCTTTGAGCGACCGCTGAACGGTCATTGCATCGACGTCATCGTCTTCAACTAATAATATTGGCTTGTTGGAGTTCCTCATCTTTAACTTCCCTTTCATATTTCGGCAGAACAACGAAGAATGTGCTGCCTTGTCCCGGTTTCGATTCCACCCAAACTCTACCACCATACATCGTAACAATCTTTTTCACCAGTGAAAGGCCTATACCTATGTTGTTACCCTCGTCTCGAGGAAGCAATGTCTGGAATATCTGGAAGATTTTTTCAAAGTACCTTTCTTCAATGCCAGGCCCATTATCAGCGATGCTGAATTTCCAGAAGCCATCCTCTTCTGTACAACCAATTCTTATCAATCCTTGGGGCTTGTCTATATATTTCACGGCATTGTTTATGAGGTTCGCGAACAAATGTGTAATTGGGGTTCTTTCACATTC
This sequence comes from uncultured Pirellulales bacterium, assembly GCA_964468375.1. Lineage (GTDB taxonomy): Bacteria > Planctomycetota > Phycisphaerae > Sedimentisphaerales > Anaerobacaceae > CAYXUW01. The sequence continues at coordinate 1,199 of CAYXUW010000149.1, forward strand.
AATCGAAGGCAGCTCGTTTTCGACCGTAACCGCAATATTTTCCGGCGGATTAATAGTATCAACAATTTCAGTGATAAGCTCGTTCAGGTCTACGAGGGTTTTTTTCTCCTCTATACGTCCGAGTTTGGAATACTGCAAGATGCCCATAATCAAACCATACATCCGGTTCACACGGGTCATAAGCAAGTTTATTTTCTCTTGGCCGTCGGTGTCGAGCTTGTCGGCAAAGTCAGTTGATATCCAATTGGCCAAAGTGGCAATTCCACGGAGCGGCGTTTTCAGGTCATGCGAGGCAATGTAAACGAAATCGTTCAGTTCTCTGTTTGCTTTTTCCAGTTTCTCAAGCAACTGGCTCTGTTGCTGCTCGGCCTTTTTGCGTTCGGTAATATCTCTATCAGCGCCCCGATAACCCAAGAAATTTCCTTCCTCGTCTACGATCGGTGTGGCATTTGTTTCCAGAATTACGGTGTCGCCGCTCCTATTGATATTAGGGTTAGTAAAGCTTTTAATAGTTTCTCCCTTGGCAAAAATTTCAAAAGCGGCATTCTTTAATTCTTCTCTCACCGCCGGAGCGAAAAAGTCGTAAAAATACTTCTTTCCGACAATTTCGTCCGGCTCATAGCCGAGCAGTTCCTTTGAAATCGGACTCGAATAAGTATATAATCCTTCTTTATTAACCTCCCAAATCCAGTCGCCGGCACATTCGGTTACCTGCTTGAATCTCCGCTCGCTCTTCAGCAAGTCCGCTTCGGCCTTCTTATACATAGTAACATCCCGGAAACTCCACACGCGGCCTACAATTCTTTCTTTAATTCTCTGCGGCTGGGAGAACCGCTCAAATACGCGGCCGTCCTTGAACTTTATCAGATCCAGCGACTGCTCGTTTATATTGGAATAGAGCCGCCGCACTTCGGCTAGGAATCCAGCAGGGTCTTCCAGCTGGTCCAGGACATGGGAAAGCAGTTTATCATCATCTCTCGTTTCAACAAGTTCTTCGGGGATGCGCCACATTTGCAGGAACTTTTTGTTATGGCCTACAACGCGGCCGTTGAAGTCCACAACAAGAATACCGTCTGCAGTTGCCTCCAGTGTTGCGGTATATAAAGACAATAACCGAGATAATTCCTCCTCGGATTTTTTGCGTTCGGTTATGTCACGCGAAACGGCCAGCAAGCGGTTAATGCTGTCGTCGGCATCTTTAATCGGCGTGACGATAACTTCCCACCATTTCGGATTTCCTTTAACTGTTTCAAAATACCCATAAAAGATGCCTGTTTCGCCGCGCTTGGCTTTTGAAATGGCTTCAATGCAGTTTGTTCTATCATCGCCCTGCCAAAAATCAACGAATGAAAGGTTTAAGTAGGGCTCTATATCGTCGATTTCGAGCAGTTTTTGTCCTCCTGCGCTCATCGATAATAAACGCCCCTCCAAATCTAAAACTTTGATACAGTCGCTGCTGCTCTCGATTATACGCTTGGTGAACTCCTCGTTTTTTCTCAGGGCATCCTCCGTCTTTTTTCGCTCTGTTATTTCCTGATTTAGATTATCTATTGATGTGGTTGTCTTTTGCAAGTCAGAAGCCATCTGGTTAAACGCCGTCGCCAAATCTCCTATCTCATCCTGTTTTTCAATTTCTATTTGGGTGTCTAACCTGCCTTCACCTATTCTGATAGCAGCATCTCTGAGTCCAATTATCGGTTTTGTAATCTTTTTCGAGAGATAGATACCGAATATGATGGCCAAGACAAAGCCTACGAATACAATTGACACTGATGCAATAAGTGTTGTAAATACAGTTTGATACGCTTCCAGAATCGGCAGTTCGACCACAACTGCCCAGTCAGGCCTGTTAAGATGCGCGTGGTTAGCCACAACGCGGTTTCCGTTGATGCCTTTCACCACCTCGGCACTGTCCGTATGTTTAGATACATCACCTTTTACGAATTCACTTACTTCTTTGAGATTGGCTAAGTTTTCGCCTCTTAAAACGCGGCTGATATCCCCTGCGGCAATGAGATACCCTTGTTTGTCCACGACGTAAGCCAAGCCATTGTTGCCGACCTTTATGTTGCCGACCAAGTCCCACATAAACTTTAAGTTTACCTCAGCCAGCAAAGCTCCTTCAAAGTTATCAAAAATATCCGTGACTGAGACGGCCATTATCACCAATGGCTCACTGGTTATTTCATCGATATACACCGAGCTGATATATGTTTCTGTCTTGCTTGCTTTAGGAAAAATCCCATCTTTAATACGCTCAGTTAACTGCCTTGATACCAAACTTGACAATCGAGAGACGTTGGCCAATTCCTGCCCCTCGGTATCCAGCAGAACTGCCTGACGAAAGGCCGGTTCAAGGCCCAGTAACTTTTCCAGGATCAGTCTTTGCTCTTCTTTACGTGTCTCGACCGGATTACTAAGATGAGCAGCCGCCTCGAGGGTACTTAATTTTTCCTGAATGAAGCTTTTGACCGTATTGGCCGCATTTTGAGCAACGAATCTCTGCTCGTTAGTAATGAGATCCTGCTGGGTTTTGAAGCTGAAATACATATTTAAGCTGCTGGAAATCAGCAGAACCAGCGCACTTGAGGCTAAAAAGGCGACAGCTAAGG
>CAYXUW010000150.1:0-3745 GCA_964468375.1 uncultured Pirellulales bacterium
CTATGCAGGTGGCGGAGATATCGATGGTTCCGCAGAGCACGGTGCAAATCGACGATGAAGCGACGGCACAGAAGATAATTTCGCTGATGGAGGCGTTCGAGGACCACGATGATGTTCAGAATACATACGCTAATTTCGACATATCTGATGAGGTGATGGCGCGTTTGTCTTAATGCGTATTTTTGTTATGGGGCGGATTGGTTTTCGAGGAGTTTTATTTTCTGTTTGGCACGGTTGTAGCTTTCTTCGCCGAGCCGGCTGAATATTTCGCGCTGCGGGTATAGCGTTTTAAACTGTCTGCGGTAGGCGTCTTCGATTTCGATGGCCTTTTGATATTGCGCAATGGCGATATTGTTTTTGCCTAACTGCTCGGCGATTTCGGCCATTTTGATTCGCAGGCGGGCATTGCCGGGGTAGCACTCAACGGCGGATTCGATGCTGTCGAGAGCGGAATTAAGCCAATGGGTTTTATTCTGTTTTTTCGCGGTGTTTGCGAGCAGCTTGTAAACATCGCTTAGGTTTTCGTAATTTTCGAAGTCCGCCCTGTCACGTGCGACGGCGGTGAGGAAGCAAGCTTCGGCTTTTTCGAGCAGGGCGGGTCGGGCGTTCTGCGTTTCGCTGTAATTCTGCAGATATAGTTTTCCGCTTAGGGCCGGCGCGGTCGGGTCGAGCGGGTCGTCGGCCAGATTGAGGAGGTTTTGGGCCTGCCGGGGCCTGCCGTAGGATAAAGCGAGATAGGCTTTGCTGATTGCCGTGGTGCTTTTATATACGGGCCAGAAGGCGAAGCGGGAGAAAGCGGCGATTATTATGAGTGCAAGAGCTGCGGCGATTACTTTTGCGAGAGGGGAAGGGCTTAGAGTTAGTTGCCGATTGAAGTTTTGCCGCCAGTTTGCTGCAATGAGGCAGGCGATTATCGCCCAGAAAACGGTGAGGACGGGCGGCTCGAAGATGGCGAAATCTATCAGATTGTGTAAGAGCACCGCTAAAACGGCACAAAGCAGGGCGGCGGCGGTACCGGTATTGTGTGCTGTTTGTTCTTTTTCGTTGGCAGTTAAAAGCCAGAAGCCGACGGCGAACACAATTACCGGTGAGATATACAGTGTGAATATCAGGTAAATGAACACCTCAAGGGTATCGCCGAGCGGCGTGGACATAATCATCGGCCTTATGAGTAACAGTGCGATGGAGATTATAATCAGGTAAATTGCAGCGAGGGTTTTGAAAGAAGGTTGGCGGTCGGTCGCCTGCAGAGAAGAGTTTATATCGGGGCCCAGTGAGGGAATTGTTTTCCATAATGGGAGGAAAACAAGGGCCAGGAAACCGACGAGGCCGAGCGGGCCGTACTGGGTTAGAATTGCGAGCAGGAAATTGTGCGGGTTTGAAACGCTCTCCAGCGCTTCGGGGGGTTTATAGTGCGTATAAAAATTGGCGAAGTTTCCGGGACTGACGCCGGTAAGCCAATGGTCGGCACACATTTTTGCGGAGGCGTGCCAGTACTGCCATCTGACCAGCATAGAGCTTCCGCCGGGAAGCCGGCCGTGGGCGAGTCCGTAGCTAGCGGCGGCGCAAACGGCAGTGATGAAGAGTAAAAGGCAGACAAGCGGGACAGCTTTTTTGTGCTTTTGCAGCCAGCTACCGAAATAAAGGAGCACAATAAACATCGCGGCTGCAATCAGTGATGCGATAAGTGTGCCTTTGCTGTGAGTCAGGATGAGACCCAGAACAATGATAACGATGGCTACAGCGGAGGTGATAATGGAAAAGGGGCTGGAAGTTGGTGAGCGGCGTTTGAATTTGCCGATGGATACGGCGACGGCAGCGAAGACGGCCAGCATCGCAAAGGAGCCGGCGGAATTGCCGTTGGTAAAAAAGCCGCGGATATCTTTCGAATAAAGGCGGTGTTCGAGAAAGAACTGCCGAATGGAGCCGCTTTGTATGCCGAGCGGTTCGAGGATAGACTGAGGGTCGCTTTCGTATTGGTCAATCATTACCTGATTGCTGGTGAAAAACTGGTCGGCGCATTGATATGCGGAGACCACGCCGAGGGCGGCAATGACTACCAGAACCAGTTTTATCTTCGGCGGGGAGTCCAGTATCTGTACCAGCAGGATTGCCATCAGCACAGGGGTGATGAAACAAACAGCTTCTGTAATAGCGGCGCGTTTGTTGGAGGCGGCAAAGGAGGCGATTAAAGCGGCTATGCAGAACAAAAACAGGCCAATTTCGATTGCGGTGAAACGATATATGAATTTTTTGGTGCAGAGGCCGTATGTAAACCAGAGTATGAATGAGATAAAAAGGACGGCTGATATAGACACGCTGTAGAGATTATTGGTCAGATTGACGGAAGAGGTGGACTGTACAGACGGGCTTTCGGTGTAAGTTGTGCGAAGCGCAATCACACAAAGGCAGATGGCGAGCAGGATGTATTCTAAAATCACCTGCCCTTTGCTTTTTTGCAAGTTCGAATCAAACGGGATTTCTTTCATTTGCTGAGGCAGCTTCAAGAACAGCGATAATTGCCAATACCATAAACGTTTGAATAAAAATCAGGAACGCGCCGATTATATTTACCTGATAGAGGAAAATTGCGCCGAGGCCCGTGCAGAGCGTAGCGAGGTACAGTGTCAGGACAGTCTGGGTGTCGGAAAGCCCTCGTTTTTTCAGTCGGTGTGAGAAATGCTGGGTATCACCGATGAAGGGGCTTTTACCCTGACTGAGCCGCAGCAGCGTTACACTGATGAAATCATACAGCGGAACCGCCATACAAACAACGGGCAGAAAAACCGGATACCATTGGCCGCTTTGTGCCTCGTGATAGTATGTGGTTCGCAGCGTCAGCAGGGCCAGGACAAAACCTACAACAAGCGAGCCGGCGTCGCCCATAAAGATTTCTGCTGGCGGGAAATTGAACAGTAAGAAGCCCGACAACGCGCCGATGAAAACAAGTGCAAAGCCGCCGACAAAGACCTGGCCGCTAAGCGCCGCCGCTGTAAGTAAAATTGAGCCCACTATAATCGCAATGCCGGCTGCAGCGCCGTCCATATTATCGAGAAAATTCATTGCGTTGATAATCAAAACAATCCAGAAGGCGGAGATTATTGAAGTAATCAGTGTGTTCTCGATAAAAAACTCGACGCGAATCTCGACAAAAACAGCGGCGGCGATAGCCACCGCAAACTGGACGAGAAGTTTAAAGCCCGGACCGAGGCGCCTTCTGTCGTCCCACAAGCCCAGCAAAAACAGAACAGTGATACAAATCAATACAATTATCAGTTGATTGGTTTTTTCGATAAAACCGGCGGTGTAAATGGATATGGATTCACCAAGCCAATCAAGCTGGCCGGGAGCCAAGAAAAATCTTACTAAAACAACAGCAGAAAGGATAAAACCAACCAGCGTAATAAAAATTGCGATTCCTCCGCCGAGGGGAACGACCCTGTCGTGATATCTGTCGGCAGACGGATGAGCTGCAAAACCGGCTCGAAGAGAAAACTTCCTGACAACAGCCGTCAAAATAACAGAGACGACAAAAGAACTTAAAAATAGAATTATTGCTAATACTGTCAGCGACATGCCCTTAACTGCTCCAGTAATCTTTTTCTAACCTTGGTGAAAAAATCAAAATAGCACCGCTGTTTGTAATCGGGATAAGTATGTTCCAGCGGGCGCCAGTCGCCCTTATCGTAAATCAATGTTACCTCAGCGAACATCTTTTTGCCAATATAAATACGATGTGAATAGT
>CAYXUW010000151.1:0-3593 GCA_964468375.1 uncultured Pirellulales bacterium
CCGGCCTTCTTGATTTTAATACGACATATTACTGGCGAATCGATGAGGTCAATGACGCGAATATCTGGGAAGGCGAGGTATGGAGCTTTACGACATCATCGCATCTGATTATAGATGATTTCGATTCGTATGATGATAACGCCGCCCTGCGGAGTGTATGGTCGGTCGGCAGCACCGGCGCGGAGGTCTTTGTTGAAAGCACTGTCGTTCGAGACGGTAAATCGATGAGGTATTCTTATCAAAATAACCTTCCGCCCTATTATTCGGAGGTCAGTGCAGATATTGCTGATTTGGGAATCGATGACCCGGACTGGCTCAGTACCGGAACCGAAGCATTAGAGCTGCGATTCCACGTGGAGCCGGATAATCCTTTTAGTGAGCAGATGTATGTAAGCCTGACAGATGGTGACAACCCAGCCGGGACCGCGACTGTAATGTACGAAAATATGAACAATGTCTGGGTGCGAGAATGGAACAAGTGGAGTATCGCGCTGACAGAACTCAATGACGTGAATCTGGCCAATGTTGCGAAGATTACCATCGGTTTTGGTGACGGCAGCCCGGGAGATGCGGATACCGTTTACTTTGAGGATATCCTACTTGGTGAAGAAGTCGAGGTATTGCCTGAGGGTGCAGTGAGTGTTGGCACCGTTTACCAGGAGCTTGAAGGTTTTGGAGCTGCGGGCGGCTGGTATGAAGGATGGGTGCTCGGGGTCCCCTCGTACCAGAGAGGGAATCTTTACGATATTATGTTTGATGAGCTGGGTCTTGATATTTACAGGCTGCGAAATACTTACGACCAAAGCTCCGGCTATATAAGCAATTCGGCCCAAATCGTTGCTGCAGCAAAGCAGCGCAATCCATCGTTAAAGATTATGATTTCTTCCTGGTCGCCGCCTGCTTACCTCAAAAGTAACGACGAAATAGGAGGCGGAGATGGCGCGACTCTTAAAAAGGACGCCTACGGCGATTATATGTATGAAGAGTTTGCGGAATGGTGGGCAGACAGCATAGATGAATGGGACAGTTACGGCGTTGTTGCCGATTATGTGAGCATACAAAATGAACCCGACTATGATGCCGACTGGGACTCGTGCAGATTCAATCCTACAGAGAGTTCAAGCATCGCCGGCTACGATGCGGCGTTTGAGGCGGTTTGGCAGGAACTTTACAGCCGAATGGGTTCTTCCATGCCAAAGATGCTCCCCCCGGAAACCGCCGGTCTTAACGGCTCATCGAACTATATAGATGCGATTGAAGAGCCGAGTCACATTTACGGTTACGCTCATCATCTTTACAACGGCGGAGGCACCTACAACTATCCCGATGGTTATATAAACTCGATGATAAATTTCCGCGATAATTACAACGACAAACCACGAATGATGACAGAATTCTCAAAGGGCGGCACCGGCGATGTTACTACTTTTGCTGAGGCGATGAATCTCGCGCATCTGATGCACAACACCTTGGTTTTCGAGAACTCGGCGGCATATATTTACTGGGAGCTGTTCTGGCAATCACCTAAAGGTCTCGTGGCTTTTCCATCGTGGGGTACCTATACGACCAACCCTGTTTACTATGCCTTTAAGCATTACGCTGCATTTACCGACCCCGGCTGGCATCGCGTCGAGGCATCGACCGATTGGGGCAGTTTGGGTGACGTGCGCATTTCGGCCTTTATGAGTCCCGAGGAAGACCAACTTACGATAGTGATATTAAACAAATCTGCCGACAGCACTGATATAAAACTCACGCCGGGCGGATTTATGCCGAGCAGCTCAGAGGTTTACCGAAGCAGCGAGACAGCACACTGGCTATATCTCGGAGCGTATAATTCTTCAATGACGTTGCCCGGGATATCAATCACCACCATTCATATGACAGGCACCACCCCTTCAAATTGTACGGAGCTTCTGAATGCAGGCTATGGTCTGACCTCTGATATTGAGCCAGACTGCTACGTTAATTACGAAGACCTCAGGATTATAACCGAATACTGGCTGAACGACGATTGCAGCTTATACGGCGACTGCGAAGGAGCCGATTTCGAGCCGACCGACGGCGTCGTTGACTTATTCGACTTCAGCATATTCGCAGAGCAGTGGCTGTGGTGCAACGATCCGGAAGACCCCAACTGCATAAAAAATTGGTAAGGCGGAATTATCGAAATTCCACTGAGCTAACATCTTAATCGGTGCAAGAGATTACGATGATTAGAACCTATTTTCTTTTGTTTGATTTCCTGGATTATGCCGAACTCGCAGCAAACTGGCCCGAAGAGGACTAAAAGAAAATTGGACCGAATTAAACACCGAATTCAGTACTTATTTGGAAATATATCAACGCCATCGGTTCTGCTGGTGTTATTAGAACCATATCTGCAAGATAACCCCAAAAAACAGTTGAAAATCAGGGACAAATTTGATATTTTAACCATAGCTAAAACTATAGTTCCGTTTATTTTAATTTACCTTTTGGCATACATTTAATCTTCAAGGAGAAGGGCATGATGTCTAAAAGATTACACTTTTTAGTCCATTTCGTTTTGCTGGCGAGCTTTGCATCGGCCGGCCACGGTTTTACCACACATCCGGACGCCTTTATCAAAGTGGACTTCGACCATGCGGCTGACGTGAACACTCAGCAGACCTGGACCGGTTTTGCGCTTACAGACAGCGGCAGCGAAGTCAACGATGTTACCGGCAATCCAAGCGGCGTAATAATTGATATTGGCGGCTCCGCAGGTTCTGCCAGGCGCGGCGACCCTAACAGCAATAACGATCTTATCGAAGGCGGTGTTGGTATAGCAAAGGAGGAGATGTATCGTGACTTTATCTACGGGCCGGCTGACAACCCGCTTGAAATTACTCTGTGGGGTCTGGGAGCGGAGCGAAAGGTCAAGACATACATCTACGCATACGATGACGAGAGCACGAGCCGACGAGTGGCGAACTGGACGGCCAATGGAGATTACCTTCTTACTACCGATTTCACAGGCGGGGACTCGGACTATTGGCCGATAGACCCTAACGACCCCTACTATCAATTCGGTTTTTTCCCTGATGCTGCCTGGTATGACTTTAACGGCATAGCTTATGCAGATGATTTGGGCAGGATTTACCTGACCTATACCGAAGATGCAGCCAATGAAGATATGCCTTTCGCATTTGCCAATGGCTTAGTAGTGGTTACATACGGCACTCCCAATGATGTACCGTACGCCCAGCATCCGTTACCGCTTGACGGCGGAGAAGAGGCCCCGGTAGATGTAAATCTTGAGTGGAAAGCGGGTGATTATGCCGATACGCACAACGTATATTTCGGCACGAATGAGGGCGACGTTACGGACGCCAACAGAAGTAATCAGCTGGGCGTGCTGGTTAGTGAGGACCATTCGACTACGAGTTACGACCCTGCTGGTCTACTCGACTTCGAGACAACGTACTACTGGCGAATTGACGAGGTCAATGATGCTAATACCTGGAAAGGCGAAGTCTGGAGCTTTACGACATCATCGTACTTCGTAATGGAGGACTTTGATTCTTATGGTGATGATTCAGAATTAGAAGCAGTATGGGATACTGACAGTA
>CAYXUW010000152.1:0-3448 GCA_964468375.1 uncultured Pirellulales bacterium
TCCTAGGCCACTAGACGATGGGGGCAAAGTAAAATCAACATTTAAGAAATGGTTAGTATAGCGGAAAAAGGCGGCAAGTCAATACGAAAAAACGGCAGTCGACTGCGTGACTGCCGTTAGTCTATCGCTATGTTTGTCAGGCATTAGTTCACAGAACCGACGAGTTGCTCGCTGGTTGTGTGTTTTTGCTCGGTTTCACTTTGCGGCTGTTTTTGAGTCTCCTGGTTTTCCAGCATCCGTTCGAGTTTAGCGATACGTTCTTCCAGCTTCATACGCTGCCTCATTGCACCGGCAGCGCTTACGAGTATTATACCTGAACAGGCAACGAAAAGCAGATATGCCCAACCATACGCCATGCTCCAGTGCGTATTCGGACGAAGGATGAGAGGTGAGATAAGCACAATGAGCCCCAGACCGATAATGTATTCGATAACCCATATAGACTTTTTATCCTTAAACATATTTGTCTCCCTTAATTATGTGACGGGTTTTTATATCCATTTGCATAATATTATCGCCACGCTAAAGCCGGCATTTTTTACCTTTAATAACAATCGGCCATTATATGCCTGTAGGTTAGTAATGTTTTTCACTTTTTAAAACAAATAGAATACACAGATAGGCAAAAAAGGCGTATTTATAGGACGCAGGGGCGAGATATCAGTTTTGCGGAAAGGAAAATAAGACGGATTAATAACAAATAGCGGCGCTCGGATTCGAACCGAGGACCCTGGGCTTATGAATCCCATGCTCTAACCAGCTGAGCTACGCCGCCAAAAATTCTTAATCACTTATAGAATAGCAGCTTGCTACACGCACTGTCAATCATTTTTGGCATCGTAGATAGGCTAATGATTTCTATGAAGAAATTACGACAGGTAGGTCCTAAAATAGTATTGAGAAATTGAACAAAAAGCGGTTTTTTCGAATCTTATAAAATCACGTTGTAAAAACACCTGGATAATTTCTCCATCTCGATATTGTTTCTTATATTTTAAATAGTCGTAAACCTTAGCTATTTAATGCGGTGGAAAATTGGGGGAGCAAATCGATGATGAAAATGACTTCCAGAAGCAAGGCGGTTTTCCTCGTCTTAGTGTGCAGCATAGGGCTAACCGCAAGTATATCCGACGGGAAACCGGAACTACCTGCAAAAAGTCCATCTACCAGAACACTTCGTTCAATGGCAAGAGTATATATGTCCTATGGGGAATATGCGAAAGCTCAACCGCTAGCTGAGAAAGCATTAGATCTGGCAAAAACACAAGAAGCATCGGATTCCGAACTTGCCATGTGTTTAATTGACTTAGCAACACTTTACACTTATCAGGGAAAGCTGGTTGATGCTGAAGAGATGTGTAAGTCTGGCTTAGACCTTCAAAAAAAGGTTCTCTATAAATATCACCCATACCTGGCGGGTACATTAAGAATCTTAAGCTCAATTTATTACGAGCAGGGCAAATACAGCGAAGCCAAGTCAGTTTTAGATGAAGCTGTTTCAATTATGCATAACTATCACATAAAGGATGATGATGTTGCCATGGCCCCATTCTTCGTGGATACTGCAAAAATTCTCATGGCACAGAACAACCTGGAACAGGCCGAAAATTATTATCAGAAAGCCTTGCTTTTAATTAATACCAGCTATGGGCCGAACCATCTCTACACAGCGGGTGTTATTGCTGATGTCGCGAAGTTGTATGTCCTGCAGGAAAGATATGCCGAGGCAGAGGAATTGATTGATCGAGCAATAGCAATACAGGAGAAAACGTACGGTTCTAACAATCATCTTTTATCAGCAAGCTGGCTGACGAAAGCAAAGATTTGTCAGGAACAGGGGAACTTCGTTCAGGCCGAACAGCTGATTGACAAATCTTTAGCTGCCCTTGAGAAAAGCGGTAACGCGGCAGCACTTGAAAAATTTCAGAAAGCTGCAAAAGATATCCGTGTAAGGCAAGTAGCTTACAAACCGCAGGATTAAACATATAAAAAACAAGCCTGCTCTGAAAAGGCAGCAGGCTTGTTGAAAACAATCAGTTAACTTCAGTGATTAAAAGGTCTGGTTACCTTCTATACGTCCTGCAATAAAGGCCGCCATATTACCGTTACCACTTAGTCCGGCACCATATTTGTCCATGACAAACGTTGTTGAGTCACCTGTTGGTGAACCAAGCTCTCCAAGAGCGGCTGCATACTGGACGAAAGCGTCAATAAATTCCATCGTGGAAGCATATTGAGACCCTTCGGCAGCATTGTCGAATGTCATAGCTATTGCTGTTGCCATTTCCGGGGTATACGGTGCATCGGCTGGAGCTATTGCATTGAAGACCTGAATCATAGCAGCCATCCGTGAGCCATCTACATCTTTAAGAATAGCCGCATTGTTTACCAGTAATGCACATGCCTGGCAAGGCTGTACGTTTGGATTAAGGGCAAGAGAATTTCCCATACCAACCTGAAGAGTTTCCTCTACAATTCCAAGTTCAGCAGCTGCTGCTTGTGTCAGCTCCGGACAACCCTCTATCCTCGGAATGTGGTACGGGGGAAGTGGAGCAATAGGTGCAAATGCTTCTCCCTCAGGTACAAGCGGTGGCGGCACTTTCCTGCAGGGACAAGGGGGACAATCCGGACAGTCCTCGCTCCGGCTGCTATCAATGATGAATATGGCAGTGCCATCGGTCTCCGCTATTTTACCATCGGATGTTGCACAGAAGCTAAAACCATCCCCTCTTTGCAATACTCCTCCTGGCCATATCGCCCTTATGAAAGAACCTCCGCCTATCACCCCAACGCTGGTGGCGTAAATCTGAGTAGTAGCTGTACCGGCAGAAAGACCGGAAAGCACAGATTCTATCGAAGCATCGCCGTCCAACGAACTGTCTACTACAACAGCGCCTTCATGAGAGATAATCGTAGTTTCGGCATTTGAAAGTGCTTCCTCCCAGGGCGCACCGGCCTCCGACTTTATCATAGCTTCGCCGGCTTTTTCGGCTATCACCTGAACATCATTTTTGGCGCAAGCCAGAACTCTGGCTGTGTTCTCAGCGCCACCTGTAGCCTTAGCTGTTATTGAAGCTGCGGCTTCTGTGCTAAGAACATTGTCGAGTATGTAGTAATCACTTATGGCTGTTACATCAATACTTTTACAGGCACCAATCTGGACATCAGCGATGCTATGACCTATTTCTGAGGATTCAGCTATAGCCTCTATTGAGGCGATGCTGCCATGCCAAATATCGTGAGTGTCCTCCCAACCGCCTTCAGCTTTTACCCTAAGGCCATCGGTGCAGATAAAGATTTCAGAGGTATTATTCATGCCACTTTGGGTTTTAGCTTGTATTGAAGATTGGCCGCCATCTTCGGCTATTACTTCGACATTACGGCCAGCATCAACTGTTACTGCAGCAAACGCATCATTTTTGCCGTCACCTAACGCTTCAGCTATGAC
>CAYXUW010000153.1:0-3426 GCA_964468375.1 uncultured Pirellulales bacterium
CGGTTACGGTTTTACCACACACCCGGATGCCTTTATCAAGGTGGACTTCGACCATGCGGCTGACGTGAACACTCAGCAGACCTGGACCGGCTTCGTGCTGGCCGACAGCGGCAGCGAAGTCGACGATGTTGACGACAATCCGAGCGGCGTAATAATCGATATTGGCAGCACTGCAGATTCAGCCAGGCGCGGCGACCCCAACAGCAATAATAATCTTATCGAAGGCGGGGTTGGTATAGCGAAAGAGGAGGTGTATCGCGACTTTTTCTACGGGGTATCCGACAACCCGCTTGAAATCACGTTGTGGGGGCTGGGAACGGAGCGAAAGGTCAAGATATACATTTACGCATACGATGACGAAAGCGAGAGCCGACGAGTGGCAAACTGGACGGCCAATGGAGATTACCTTCTTACTACCGATTTCACAGGCGGGGACTCGGACACATGGCCGATAGACCCTAACGACCCCTGGTACCAGTTTGGTTTTTACCCCGATGCTACTTACTACGATTTCAACGGGATAGCTTATGCAGATGATTTGGGCAGGATTTATCTGACCTGCACCGAAGATGCAGCTAATGAAGATACGCCCTTTGCATTTGCCAATGGCCTAGTGATTGTAACATACGGCGACGCCAACGCGGTATACAAGGCCCAGCATCCGGTGCCGTTAGATGACGCGGACGATGCGCCTGTAAATGCCATTCTGCAGTGGAAAGCCGGCGATTATGCCGACACGCACGATGTATATTTCGGCATGGATTTTAACGATGTCAACGATGCCAATAGAGGTAATCCGCTGGACGTATTAGTCAGCGAAGACCATTTAACTACGAGTTATAGCCCATCCGAATTTCTCGAATTAAATACAACCTACTACTGGCGAATTGACGAGGTCAATGACGCGAATATCTGGGAAGGCGAGGTATGGAGCTTTACGACGTCATCGTATTTGGTTATTGAGGATTTTGATTCTTATGAGAATGACACTGCTTTGCGGAGTGTGTGGGAAAACGGCGGCAGCAGCGCAGAAATTTCTGTCGAGACGACTATTGCTGTCGATGGTAATTCTATGAAGTACCAATACAAAAATGACCTGCCGCCGTACTATTCTGAGGTCTACGCAGATATTGCTGATATGGGGACAGGCAACCCGAATTGGCTCGGCGTCGGCGCCCGGGCATTGGTGCTGAATTTCTACGGGGACCTATCTAATCCCATCGACGAGGAAATGTATGTGAAGCTGACCGACGGCGACCTCCCACCGGGAACCGGGACCGTAACTTACGGCGATATGAAAGATGTCGGGTATATACAATGGCAAAAGTGGAACATTGCGCTGTCAGAGTTCAACGACGTTAATTTAGCTAACGTTGTGGGGATTACTATCGGCTTCGGCAACGGCGGCGGAAGCGCAGGAACTGTGTACTTCGACAGCATCGGATGCAGTTCTACTTCTGTTTCTCCAACATTGCTGAGTGTCGCCGCGGAAGCAAACAGCACAGCTACTTTTGACATTACATCCAATACAAGCTGGACTGTCTCAAGTTCACAGTACTGGCTGGATGTCAGTCCGCCATCGGGTTCTAACAATGATACAATAACTGTTACCGCTCAGCAAAACGGCTCCTTACCAAGAACAGCAACTGTAACCGTTTCTCCAACAGGAGATACTTCGCAAACTGTAACAGTTACACAAAGCGGCATCGAGGGCGAAGGGTGTATTGTTCCGCCAATGCCTCCATTCTCATCTTTGAAGAATAATGCCAAATTCCCTGATCCTTTTCCATTGATGGGCGGTTCATGCATGTCGTGGGAATGCCGTCGTGCGGAAATAGCCGAGCTGGTTCAGGAATTTGAGTTGGGTTATAAACAGGAGACGCCTTATTCTGCTACAACAGGTGATTTCAATAGTAGCTCAGACACGTTAACGGTAACTGTCAACGATAATGGAACAGAAATATCCTTCTCTTGCTGGATATTATATCCCAGCACAGGCAGCCCACCTTATCCGGCCATGATAGGTCTCGGTTTTTCCAGTCTCGACAACACGGAGCTATCCAATATGGGAGTGGCTGTCATTGCTTTTCCCAATAGCGAAATTGGGGAACAAATTAACGCCAGTTCACGCGGACATGGCAAATTCTATGATATGTATGGCAGCGGTCATTCCGCCGGTGCATTGATGGCGTGGGCATGGGGTATGAGCCGTTTAATAGACGCGCTTGAAAAGACCCCTGAAGCAAATATTGACCCAACCCGGCTTGGTGTGACAGGATGTTCAAGGAACGGCAAGGGCGCTTTGATTTGCGGTGCGTTCGATGAACGCATTAAGCTAACCATACCGCAGGAATCCGGAGCCGGCGGCGCGTCAAGCTGGCGCGTTTCCAATTATCAGGCATATGAATTGGGGCAGAATGTCCAGACGCTGGATCAGATCGTCGGAGAGAATTGCTGGTTCAGGGCCAATTTCTCACAGTTCAGCAGCGCCGTGGACAAACTGCCGTTTGACCATCACATGGTAGCGGCATTATGTGCGCCGCGGGCGCTTCTTATTATTGAAAACACCTGGATGGAATGGCTGGGCAATCTGAGTACCTGGACGAACGGCAATGTTACACATAAGATATATGAAGCGCTGGGTATACCCGATAGGATGGGATTTTCCCAGGTGGGTCATTCGGACCATTGTGTGTTCCCGTCTTCACAGCAGCCGGAAGTTACCGCTTATGTTGAGAAATTCCTGGTAGGCGGCGGCACCGGCGATACGAATGTTATGTATACTGACGGAGGTGGTTTAGTATTCGATGAGGAAATGTGGGTAGACTGGGCAGTGCCGAATCATAATCCTATCAAAGGCGATTTGTATCAAGACTGCCAGGTGGGATATCTTGATTTAGGATTGTTTGCCGAACGATGGCTGAATGAGGATTGCTTATTATATAATTGGTGGTGTTACGAGGCCGATTTGAATTACGACGGTGATGTTGATTTCCTGGATTATGCCGAACTCGCAGCAAACTGGCTCGAAGAGGACTAAAAAAATTGGACCGAATTAAACACCGAATTCAGTACTTATTTGGAAATATATCAACGCCATCGGTTCTGCTGGTGTTATTAGAACCATATCTGCAAGATAACCCCAAAAAACAGTTGAAAATCAGGAACAAATTTGATAGTCTAAGAGTCAGAAATCACAGCTTCGTTTAATGTGCGTTTTTGGTATACACTCCATTTAAGGAGAAGGGTGGGATGTCTAAAAAATTATACTTTTTAGTCCTTCTCGTTTTGGTGGTTAATTTTGCATCGGCCGGCTACGGTTTTACCACACACCCGGACGCCTTTATCAAGGTGGATTTAGACCATGCAGCTGACGTGAGCACTCAGCCAACCTGGACCGGCTTTGTGCTGGCCGACAGCGGCAGC
>CAYXUW010000154.1:0-3282 GCA_964468375.1 uncultured Pirellulales bacterium
ACTGTGATGCACGACAATATGGGCTATGTAAGAATTGAACGGTGGGTTGAGTGGAGTATAGCACTGACGGAATTCGACGATGTGAATTTGGCCAACGTTGCGACGATTACTATAGGCTTTGGTGACGGCAGTGATGGAGAGGCAGGCACTATGTACTTCGAAGATATCACGCTTGATATAGAGGAGGTCGAGGTGTTTACTGAAGTTACCGGCGAGGTCGATGTCAACATTGTTTATCAGGAACTCGAAGGTTTCGGTGGATCCGCCTGCTATGACGCAGGAACCCTAGCATACCACCCGAGCAGGGAAGAGGTTTACGACCTTTTGTTCAGAGATCTCGGACTCGATGCTTTAAGGATAAAAAACACCTATGATATCAGCTCAGGGGAGATAATCGCCACAGGGCAAATCGTTTCGGAGGCAAGGGAGGCGACGCGCAACCCAAATTTAAAAACCTTTCTTGTTCCCTGGTCGCCCGCGCTTTATCTTAAAAGCGACCCAAATGATTTAGGAGCCGACAACTCAACTCTTAAAAAAGATGCAAATGACCCCAATAACAGCGCGCCTTATTACTATGTATATAAGGATTATGCGGACTGGTGGTTAAACAGTTTGATAGGTCCAGGCGGTTTCAACAGCGTTGGTATTTACCCCGATTACATAAGTATTCAAAACGAGCCGGATTGGGGGTATCAGGACCAGGTGTGCAGATTCACTCCTTTGGAAGGTTCAACCTATGCCGGTTATGATAAGGCATTTGAGGCGGTTTATAACGCAATTGACGGAAATGTTTCGCCTATTCCGAAGATGCTCGCACCCGAGTCGGTGGGCTTCGGCAGTTCCGAGATATTTATATATTTCTTAGATTATTATGGGCTGACTGATTACATATATGGTTTTTCACATCATCTTTACGGCGACGGCAGCTACTCGAACCCTGACGGTATGATTTCGGGAATGATTGATTATCGCAACAACTATGGCTACAAGCCTTTGTTCCAAACGGAGTTTGGCCAATCTCACGATCCTCCAACATTTAACGATGCCGTATTGCTGGCACAGCATGTTTACAACTGCCTTCATTATGAACGTGTGACTTCTTATTATCAATGGACCTCGTTTCGAAACGGCGGCTACACTGATGGCGGTATGATAAATCTCACCCCCGGCGGCGGCTATATAGTCCGAGACCTTTATTGGTATTTCAAGCATTACGCATATTTCACCGATCCCGGCTGGCATGTGATTGACACATCACTTGGCGGGACGGGAGCGAGCAATTTGAGGATGATTGCCTTTAAGAGTCCCGGAGATGATGAAATGACGGTTGTAGTATTGAATAAATCCGCCAACAGTTACAACTTAAACCTTTCGCTGAATGGATTTATACCGGACAGCACAGAGGTCTATCGAAGCAGCGAAACAGAGCACTGGTTACACTTCGGAACATTCATTTCTTCGGTAAAACTCCCGGCATATTCAATCGCCACCATTCACATGACAGGCACTACAATCCTCGACTGCCCTGACGTTCTATCAGCGGGCTACGGCTTGGCCTCTGATATTGAGCCAGATTGCCACGTTAATTACGATGACCTCGAAATTATAACCAACTACTGGCTGAATGACGATTGCGGTTTGTATGACGACTGTGAAGGGGCCGATTTCGAACCGACCGACGGCACTGTTAATCTCTACGACTTGAGCACATTCGCACAGCAGTGGCTGTGGTGCAACGACCCGGAAAACCCTAACTGTACGGAAAACTGGTAAACCGCAGGCACTCGTTAGGAGTGATTAATTCAAAGTCCGGGAACAACATTTTGTTCTTGACAGCTGCCTGTACAATTTGCTAATATAGTGGAAATTTGGGGAAGCAGAGAGGGGTAGTATCTCTTTGCTGTTTTCCATTCATGATTTGTCGCAGCGTTAGTTTCGTTAAATTCGTTAAATTTGTTAAAATTAGGAGAAAAAATAGTGGCCATTAGTAATAAATTGTAATAATGTTTGCCAAGTTACAACAACTCTTGCCCCATACCCGTGGAAGAGAGTTTTGTTGGGTTTGTTTGAAAAAGAGAGTTTATGGCAAATTTAATTTTGGGAGGTTTATTATGGATGGCTGCATAAGGACGGAAAAAATGAAGCGGTTTGCTTTTTTATGTTGTATTGCGTTTTATTTCGCAGTGGGCGAGATAAAAGCCGACTCTGTCGATAGGGTAGAACCTACCAAGACCGAAGACCAGCTAAAGCTCGAGGAGAAAGCCAAAGAAGAAAAGAAATTAACAGTGAGAAAAGCTACTGCAAAAATCAGCCCTGAAGAAATTGCGAAACTGAATTTCCCTGCAGATACAACACCACTGATGACTGCAAAGGAAGTACAGATCACAGGCAACACTGTGATATCAACCGAAGAATTGCTTTCAAACATTCCTTTGGTGTATAATGCTTCCAGCGCACCGCTGCTTAAGGCTGATAGTGCCGACCTTTACGATTTCAGGACATTGTGTGACATAATCGACAATCCTGGTCGGCCTCGCGATATTTCCGCAAGGACTATTCGCGGTCTTACCCAGTGCATACTCAGTATCTATAAAAACAAAGGTTACTCCGGTATATTTGTGTCTGTTCCGCCAGAGGCCGTCAAGGGTGGACAACTGCAAGATAATATTTTACTGGTAAAGGTTACCGAAGCTCAGGTTGCTGTAGTGACTACAAGTTACTTTACTCCTGACAAGAAAAGTGTAGAGGCAGAAGAAGGATATCTAAAAGAATCATTCCTGCGGAAATGGGCACCTACCAAGGTAGGAGAGGTAGGAAAACAAAAGGAGATGGAGGATTACATTAACCTGCTCGATCTCAACCCTGATAGGCACATCGCTGCCAAAGTGTCAAGAGGGCCCGAACCAAACACCCTCGCTGTTGGTTATGACGTTTATGAGGCGAATCCATGGCACTGGTTTGCTCAAATAGACAACGCCGGTACTGAGGACAGGAAATACGCCCCCAGAGTCGGTCTTATTAATACGAACCTTTTTGGCTTCGATGACAAGCTTATAATATTTCATCAGGCGCCCTGGGATTCAGAGTTTTTCGACAATTATTCCATATACGGCAGTTATGATATTCCGATTAGGGGGCCGAAGCTGCGTTTGAGAGCTTTTGCCGCTTATAGCAAGTTTGACGTCGAAGGCGGCGCGGGCATCAATTTCCTTGGTCATGGCTGGCTGTACGGCGGCGAATTGCTCTACAACGTCCTCCAGAAAAATGGATGGTTCCTTGACC
>CAYXUW010000155.1:0-3262 GCA_964468375.1 uncultured Pirellulales bacterium
GCAATACCTATTCTTAATCCGGAGGCAGAGAAAGCTCGAGGCTGTTTGATAGCGACAGCATTTTGGTTTGCATAACGCCAGAGAGAATCAACGGCAGAAAAATCTTCCGCATCTGCGGCAAGCATATTCACAACTATTTTGATATTTCCAGCGGCTACGGCGGCGGCTTCGGATTCAGCTTTGAGTCGGTCGATTTCACGGCTTACGCGTTCGTAGCTGCTTTCGTAAGAGGTATCCGATGTTTCGCATCCGGTCAGAAGAAAAACAAGAGAAGCGAAGATAATTAAAAATTTATTCATAACTTAATTATAACCGCGGGGAATCAGTAGAAACAGGAAAAATAGGCATTCTTTTAAGAAATTACGTGGGAAAATACGATAAAATATATAACCATTATGCAAAGAAAATTTTTCACAAAAAAAGGAAGCGTTTATCTTCAGATAATCAAGAAGGGGAAAGAATTCTGGATTAAACAGGATAAGAATAAGGAGGTGCAGCTTCTCATAGGAGGCATTCATATTGCGAGGAAGAAACTTAAAGAGCTTATGAAGGAGTATCCTTCCACAATGCTGGATAAAACATTTTGTTTTGATTCGGCCGTCGAGAGGGAATTTTTCGAAGACGCCAAGCGGGAGAAATTTACCGGCGATATAGCGGATGAAGATACGGTGATTTTTTTTCTTGTTAAAAGAGATCCCGACAAATACGGAATTGGGTGCAGCAGCTTAGTCGAGCGGATAGAAGAATCCGATTAGATAAAGGCAGACCTCAGCCTCACTTTAATTTTCGTTAACAGGCACGGCCAAAGTCTGCCCTGCATCAAAAAATCACATTCCATCACCAAACTCACGAAGCCAGAGTTAACTGACAGTGTCTATTTTTATTTACTCACTTTTCAGAATGTTGTGCCAAAAAAGAAAAAAATAAATCCGGCCATAAATAAGATCAATTGCAGCTTGCACTTATGAGCATTCCGGTTACAATAGCAGGTCAGCGTATGATAAAAACCCAAAGCAGGAATCAAAATTTAAGGAGACAGAAAAATGGCTGAGGAGACAATCGGGACGGTATCGGATTTTTTTGCTCACCCCGTGGTAGCCGCTATCGAGTTGACAGGGCCTTTGGCGGTAGGAGATAAAATCCATATTAAGGGGCATACTACCGACGTAGAGCTGGTTGTTAAATCGATGCAGATTGATAATGCCGACGTTAAAGAAGCCAAGAAAGGCGACTCCATCGGCGTTAAGGTCAGCGAGCGGGTAAGAAAACACGATACGGTTTATAAGGTTACCGAATGAGCAGGAAAGCGGTTGATGTTGTGCTGCTTCCGGTCAATGCGGTGACGAACAAGGCAATTGAACTGAATGCCGAACTGGTGGAAAGGTTCGGTAGAAAGATAGTGCTGGATAAAAAAAGCTGTTTGCCGCACATCTCGCTGGCTATGGGGTGTATCGATGAAAATGACATTGCTTCTATCGATGAAATTTTGCATTCAATCGCGAAGGAATGCCCTCCGGGGAATTTGAAAATTTCAGGGATTAAAAGTTCCAGAAATTCGGCGGGTGAGAATGTGTCTGTACTGGAGGTGGAAAAAACAGATGAGCTTCAATCACTTCACGAAACGGTTATGGAGAAACTGTTGTCGTATTTCAGCTATAATGTCACTGCTGATATGATATACGGCGACGAAGAGGTTGCGGAGACAACGATGCAGTGGATTAAGAACTATCGAGAGAAGTCGAGTTTCGAGAAGTTTTTTCCACATATAACAATCGGATACGGTGAGTTAGACAGCTTTCCGTATTCGGCGGAGTTTGCTGTATCGAGACTTGCTTTGTGTCATCTTGGTAATCACTGCACGTGCAGGGAGATTCTCGCATCGGTTGAGCTTTGAAAGATTACTGTGAGTTTTTTTGCTTTAGGAATGCCTCTAAGATTTCTGCGGCAGCGACGGCGTCGAGGCGTTTTTTCTTTTTCTTTCTTGTAAATTCAGCGGGCTGCAATTTTTTTTCGGCGGAGAAGCTGGTTAATCTTTCATCCTGAAGATGTATCGGAATCTGCAGATGCGCTTTTAACTCCTCGGCGAATTGAGTAACGCGTTCGGCGCGAGGGCCTTTGGAGCCGTCCATATTCAGAGGCAGGCCAAGGACGACGGCTTCGACGTTTTCTGCTACGACTATATCAGAGATTTTTTTTATCAGCTTTTTCTGGCCTTCTATCACAGCGAGAGGTGAAGCGATGGTTTCTGCGGGGTCGCAGACAGCGAGGCCGGTATATTTATCGCCGTAATCTATTGCCAGGTATCGCATATTGGTGAAAAGATTAGAGGAAATTTTCCCCGTGGTGCTGCTTTATTAACTCGAGGAGCTCTTTTAGCCGCTGTGCCTGGTCGATTCTACATACGAGGGTGGCATCGGGGCTGTGGGCGACGATTATGTTTTCCAGACCGATAGCGGCGATAAGATGTTTTTTGTCTTCGGTTACAACGATACTGTTTCTACAATCGAGAAGCTCACTTTGAGCAGCTATGACGATGTTATTATCTTTGTCTGATGTTATAATATCAGCGAGAGCGGCGAAAGAACCCATATCGAGCCAGCGACAATCCAGTTTTATCGTATAAACATTATCAGCTTTCTCCATAACGGCGTAGTCGATGCTGATTTTGGGCAACTTCGGGAACCATTCTTTGAGGACCTGCTGCTGGCTGGGACTGTCCCAGGCGGCTCGAATTTTATGCAGGGGCTCGGCGGCTTCGGACAGGAATTTTTCCAAATTGGCTAAGATGGTTTTTGCTTTCCAGACGAACATACCGGAATTCCACAGATATTTTCCGCTATTGACGTATTCGGCGGCGATTCTTTCGTCCGGTTTTTCCTTAAATGCGTCAACGGAGCATATTTCGTTTTCGCAATCTGAGTATTTATGGGGGGCGGCACATTTTATATAACCAAGCTGGGTACTGGGGAAGCTCGGTTTAATACCGAAGGTAATCATATTGTCGGGATTATTATTTATGAAGGCCAAAGCGTCTTTTATTGCCTTCTGAAGGACTTCGGGCGGTTCTATTAACTGGTCGGCGGTTACGACGGCCATCGTGGCGTTGGGGTTATACTTGGTCAGAATGGCCGCTGCCAAACCGATAGCGCCGGCGGTGTCGCGGACGACGGGTTCTGCGATGACGTTGTTAAAGGGCAGTTCAGGAAGGTCTTCTCGAACCAGGTCGGCGTAGCCCGCATTGGTAAAGATGATTATGTTTCTC
>CAYXUW010000156.1:0-3170 GCA_964468375.1 uncultured Pirellulales bacterium
AATTAGTCGACACTGCATTGCCGGTTTTTATATAGGAATCGGTCCTCGAGCCCGGATGTCCTGTGACATTAGTTGATGACGCCGAGCCGAAATAAATACTCACTGCCAGGTTGCTTAATGGTTTTACATCAAAATCTACAGCGTCAGAATAAATTTCTTCTCCTGCCGTAATGGTTACCGATGATTCCCCCTTAAACGTTAGTGCCTTGTCCGTTGCCGTATCTATCGAACTGCCGCCCGTCGATACCGCAATGTGGGCGGCTTTAATCGTTATCGGGCCGGACGAATACTTATTGGAAAATTGCACGCGCAATCGGCTGCCTCCCAATGTTGCGTGCACAACCTGACGCAGCGTATTATTGGCTAAATGCGGTGAAGGCGGGGTGTTATGGGGTTCCGCCAGCTGCTGGCCGGCTGCCCACGTGCCTATCCAGCATTTCTCCGCCGCCGCACATGAACTGCAGCAAACGCTCAGTGTTAAAAGAACAAATCCCGCTATACTCGGTTTTCTAAACATTCTCATTTATCTATTCTCCTGTAAGTGCTTAGTTACACCTAATATCCCCCAATACGCCCCGCAAGTCAAGGAAATTATCCCCCCATTCACGCCTCTCGAAGCAGCAGGATTGTTTCTCTTTGAAGAATTGATATAGCAGATGCGGGATTAGCTTTAGCCCATCAGTTTCTTAACGTTTAGCCGTCGCCGTTACAGTAGCCGCCGTTTTTAGAGATCACTGCTTGTGTGCTCTTATGTATTTAGCAGTTAGGCAGGCATCAGATACCATACAGCCAGAAGTCGACGATATCGGCCAAGGTATCATAATCGTAAATATCCAGCCATCCCTCGCCGAGTATAGCAAAATCTATGAAATCAACTTTCCCTTCCTCGCTGAGGTCGCCCGGAATTCCGCTTGCCTGAACTACGAAACCGATAATCGTCTGACGATTAACGCCGCCGCCGAAATCTGCGCTTGGTGTTTCATTTGCGCCTGTCGCTAATTTATACCCCGTCACACCGGTAGATGAAGCCATCTGCTGGTCAGTACCTTCGGTAAAATCATTCAGCAGTGTATATCCTCCTGCATTACCACAGGTAGCAGCAAGAATAACCATATCATCTTCATTCGTTACAAGTGCAGAAGTTGAGATTGGATTTGAAGTACTACCGTCACTTGCAGATGCTCCTGTTGAAGTTGTTTGGTTAACATTTTGGAGAAAAACGCTGGCATATCCAACCTCTGTTGGTGTAGTGGTCCATGTCGGTGTAAATGTGCCGTCGGCGGCAGCCGCAACACCAGCCTCATCAAGAATATATGCTGCAGCATAAGCATCGATTGTGTATCTGTAGTCTCTATCAATGACCTTGGTCATCGCCTGACCGCCGTAGGTTACGCCGGTAAGATTCATAGTGCCGTCCATCTCGCCATGCGCTATGAAAATCAAAGCGCGGTTGGTGCCTTCGCATGGGTCACGATATAAGCCCGACGTCTCCTCCTCCCAAGGCCCGATGATTTCAACATTAGTCGGGGGTAGGTCCGTAGTCGCCGATTCGGTGCTCGACCAGCCCGTCTCGTTCGGCGTAAGGTAGCTGTCGCGTGCCTTGACCCTGAATGAATACAAAGTCAGAGGGTACAATCCGCTCGGCGAATAAGTCGCGCTCGTCTGCCAACCGCTGTTAGCGTCGCCGTCAGTCGTGCATTCGAAGTAATACTCTACCGGAGGACAACAGGTGTCCGTCGCAGTAGTAGCGGTCATCGTTATTGAATAAGGCCCGGTCGCCGTCGGAACTGTTAACCACGTCATAGGATCAGGTTCCGGCGGTACTGTATCCGGAGGGTCGGTCGTTGCAGATTCGGTGCTCGACCAGCCCGTCTCATTCTGAGCGGGGGAGCCGTCGCGCGCCTTGACCATGAACGAATACAGAGTGCTCGGGCTCAGGCCTGAAGCCACGTATGTCGGACTTTGCTGCCAGTCGCTGTTAGCGTCGCCGTCAGTGGTGCATTCGAAGTAGTACTCTATAGGAGGATTGTTATCGTCGGCTGTGGTCGCCGTCATTGTAATCTTAATCGGCCCTGTCGCTGCTGGTACCGCTACCCACGTCATTGGGTCCGGCTCAGGCGGCCAAAAATCTTCCTCATAGTTGATTTCAAATAAATCAAGGTCAATGTCATCAACCATCGCCTGATATCCATCCGCATTGAAGTGCAGACCGTCGTTTTGGGTGCCTGGCGGATAAACGCGGTATGCCGGATCCAGGTAATCATGGTCCGCGGGGTCCCATACTGAGGCTGCAAAGTCAAGGACTGCGTCGAACTCGCCGCTTGTCCTTATCCAGTCGTTAACTGCATCGCGCACCGACTCATGTGTATAATAACTGCTTCCCCCAAAAGGCGTTATGGTCGCTCCGTATATAAGCAGGCCTGCATTGTGGGCGTCTGTTATAAACGTCTGATATGCGGAAATTATACTGGCCGCTGATGTGCCGCCGCCTATATCATTAGTCCCCTCAAAAATTATCGCCCATTTC
Source organism: uncultured Pirellulales bacterium (assembly GCA_964468375.1). Classification (GTDB taxonomy): domain Bacteria; phylum Planctomycetota; class Phycisphaerae; order Sedimentisphaerales; family Anaerobacaceae; genus CAYXUW01. Next base: position 2,528 of record CAYXUW010000156.1, read on the forward strand.
ACACCGGGCTGCTCGAGGACATCATGTTCAAAACGGTCCAGCGCTGCTGGTCCTAAGCCGCCATACAGGCCGTTGCCACCAATTCCCTGATTTATTACGCCGACCCTCACAGTATTCGGGTCCGCCTGCAGCCGGGCTGCAAAAAGATCCGGCCAGCGGTTGTCGTAGTTGGGATTGCATCCCCTGCCGTCTGTAATCGAGTCTCCCAGTGCCACCACGCATCCGTAGGAATCATTTAATAATACATCAATCCTGCTCAAAATATACCAATGCTCTGTCTTATATCCTGACTCCATCTCCGCATCTGAAACTGTATTGCCGTCTTTGATATAGTATGCGGTCCTTGAGCCCGGATGCCCTGTAACATTATCCGACGACACATCCGAGCCGAAATAAATACTTACTGTCAGGTCGCTCAGAGGCGGCACGTTGAAATCCAAAGCGTCCGAATAAACTTCTTCTCCTGCGGCTATAGTTACCGATGGCGACCCCTCAAACGTCAGTGCCGTATCGGTTGATGTATCTACTGAGCTGTTTATCGGATAACCGCCGTTTGATAACGCTATATGGGCGGAATTAATTGTTGTCGGCCCGGCCGAGTATTTATTGGAGAATTGCACCCGTATTCTGCTGCCTCCCAGCG
>CAYXUW010000157.1:0-3105 GCA_964468375.1 uncultured Pirellulales bacterium
TTTGCATCCATAAATATCAAGTTTATTTCTTTGTTGAGGTTATCCCCAAGGTTGATGTGCCTGAAGAATTTCAGAGCGACGTCGACTATTTCCGGGGCAATCTCGACACAATCAATCTTTTCGAGGTTGTGCTGGGCCAAGCAGGCAGTGGTTCCTCCTGTGCCGAACCCGACGGACAGGACGCTTTTTGCATCACGGTTGAGTAAGATACTGAAGTGCCCTAGCATTTTCTGGTCGCTTCGCTCGACGTCGCTGTCGCCCGCTACGCTTTGGCCCGACGAATACAGGTGCAGGTCGCCCGTGCTCAAATCTCTGTGGACAGAGACGGTTGTTGTAAGCCCCTCCTTTACCAGCACAAGTTCGTAGATTTTCACACGCGGATTCATCTCAACCACAGTGTCGAACAGGTCTAAAGGCGTTTGGATGGTTAATGCTGTTAAGACGACGGCCGCCCCCAGACCAATCCATCGTTTAACCGTCTTTGGCTCGTAAGTAAATAGTAGCCACATGATGCTGGCTATCCACAGCCCGATTAAGCCGAGAATCGAGATGGACAGTTGTAGCCCCAGCAGCGGAATAAGAACAAAGCCCGTCACAATGCCGCCGGCCACAGCCCCTATCGTGTTTACCCCGTAAGCCGTTCCTGTGGACAGCCCGATTTTGTGCATGTGATTCGCCCAGGCCTGTAAGGCCAGCGGAAACCCGATGCCCATGATGATGGCGGGCACCGTAAACAGAAAAATGCTCTGCATAAGGGGATTAATCATGTAGGAGGATACAGGAACTAATGTGTTAATCGTCTCGGCGGCCTTATCAACGGAGGCAAGCACTTTCGACGTCCACAATATTAGAAATTGAAGGTAAAAAATGCCGCATAATCCCAGCAGGAACAAGGTCACTGCAAAGCCTGCCGCGGGCCTTTTCAGCCGAATAGCCAGTCTGCCGCCGATGCCGACGCCGATGACATTTCCTATAAGGTAAATGGTCAAAACAGCGCTGAATACGTAGGTAAACCCGCCGAGCAGATGAACAACGCTGCGCATCCAGAGAAGTTCATATCCTATGCTTATCAGGCCGCTGGCGAAGAAGGCGAGAACCAGCAGGTAAAATTTACCGTCAGCTTGTTTTCCTGCGGTCGCTTCAGGTTTTTTTGCAGCAGCAGAATCAGCTTGTTCCTCGTCTGAAACTTTGGAAAAGCGGGACAAGAACCATCCGCCGAATGCCACCAGAAGGTTTAAACCTGCGGCCGTGTATAATGTTCCCATAACGCCGAGTGCTCGAATCAGGACAAACCCGGCCAAAAAGCAGCCCGCGGCGGCTCCAAGGGTGTTTAGTGCATACAGTTTACCTACTAAATGACCCGCTTCCTTTTCCAGTGCGGTAACGAATCTGCCCAAAAGCGGCAGGGTGCTGCCCATTAGCATCGTGGGCACAAGAAGTATCGAGGCCGAAATTATCACTTGGACAACCAGAAGCTGCGCGTGCGCGGGATGATATGTGCGGTAAAACCAGATATAGACATCATCTGCAATTTTAAGAGCCCACGGCAAAGATAGCGCCGATATAGTTACAAGTGTTTCCAGCAAAGCGTACAGTCGCAGGCGGTTCCTGACCCGGTCTGAATACCGGCTCATAATGAACGCTCCGAGCGCTAGCCCGCCCAGAAATACCGACACTACGATGCTTGTTGCATAAACAGTGTTGCCGAGCGTTAGCTTCAGCAGGCGAACCCATACTACCTCATCAATTAAAGAGCAGGCTCCGGAAAAGAAGTAAACCGCTATTATGGAGTTGATACAGGCCTGTTTGCCCAGAACCGGATTATTGTTGCTTGCATTCTGCATTTGTTTTGTGCCTGCCCATATATAATCGTAAATGGGCTGAAAGTCACCTTTTTTCCCCTCTTTGTTTTCGTTGCTATGGAATCGTGGGATAAAGATTATTATAACTCGTCTCTGTTTTATATATTTCTGCATTTGGGTTTTGGTGCGTTTGCTGTTGGTTTTTATTGCAAAAAAACTGAAAAATTTACTTGCAAAGGTTTTTGCGGCTTGTGAAAATGGCAGAGTTCAGCGTCTAAAAACACACATATTTATAAGGATAAACGGGGTGCGATTTATGGAATGGAGGCGAGAACAGAGCGGTAAGCGGAGATATATTAGATTAACTTTTTTAGCTTGCGCGTTGTTTTTTGGTGGTTGCGGCAATTGGAGCTGGAAGGCCAAGGCGCCTGACGAAATTGAGAAAACGCCGAGGGAGCAGGAAAAGGCCAAAGCGCTGAAGGCAATCGAGCGCAATTTTGAAAACGCCGAGGCGCATTTTGAATTGGGCCAATTGTATCAGGCCGACGGGCTGTGGGTTAAGGCCGAGCGCGAGTATAACATCACTTTGAGCTTCGACCCTGTTCACAAGCAAGCTCAGGCAGCCAGAATAAAGGTTCTGCTGGAGAACGGCGAACAGGGCAAGTCCGAGTTGTTGGCTGATGAGTATGTAGGCCGGGCCTCCATTTCTGCGGCAGATTCTCTTCGGCTCGCGCTGGCGTTTCAGAAGCAGGCCCTGGACGACTATGCCTTGAGATGTTATCAGCAGGCGCTTCGTTTGGCGCCGAACTCAGCTAAGATAAACAGGCAGATCGGCTACTATTATTTGAGCAGGAACGACAAAGGCCGGGCCAAAGATTATTTGGCGCGCAGTTTTCAGCTTAACCCGAACCAGCCGGAGGTAGCTGGCGAGCTTGGCCGGCTCGGCGTGGAAGTGCAGATACCGCGGAAGGTCACCAGGACCGCGAGCAAGCTGGATAAAATCGTGGATGAGTCGGACGAGAGTTTGCAGAAGTAGCCGAATTTGTTGTGAATAAGGTTGTTATAACCCTGTAGCGAATGGATGCGCTGCGGGGTTTTTTAATAAAAAGGGCCAAGGGCAGTAAAACCCTCAGCCCCCGATAGTTCATAGTACCAGCTAACTTTTATCCCAATTATCGTGACTAAGGCAATCCATCAAGGTAAAGCTGCTCGATTTCTTCAGCGGATAAGGCCCTGTCGTAGATGCGAACGTCGTCGATAGTGCCGTTGAAATATCTTCTTGCTGTTGTATATTGTAAATCCC
>CAYXUW010000158.1:0-3081 GCA_964468375.1 uncultured Pirellulales bacterium
AACTTATACCGCCAAAGCCCCTGATAGTCTGGTGCGTAGTGTTTAAATCAATGTTTACGGGAATCGAAGTCGTGAAATGCCAGTCGCCGCCGGCGTATATTGTGCCGCCGTCATTGCAGTCAACCGCCCAGTAATAAGTTGTATCGCCATTAAGACTGCCCGGCGGGTTGTAGCTGTTTGTGTAAACCGTATATTTCGGGTTACTGTGGGCTGTTGGATTCGTGCCTAAGTAAACATCATAGCTGTCAGGCGTATATGCCGTAGGAGCGTCCCATGACAGCTCTACCGAAGGTGGCACTCCGCTCGCTCCGTCGGCCGGGCTCGGATGAATGGCTATGTAAGGGTTAATAATTGCCCCCTGAACCACGAAGCCGACAAGTGCCTGCCGGTTGGTTGTCGTGGAGTGTGTTACGCTTGGTGTCCCAGGAACTCCGGTCGCAGCTTTATAAATGCCGCAGCCGTCGGCTTTGGAAATAGGAGATTCGATGGCTTCGGTGAAACCGTTATTCGGTGTATATGTTCCGGCCTCGGTGCAGGTAGCACCGGCAATAACCATATCGCCGTCGTTTGTGTAAAGTGCAGAAGTCGATACCGTCGTGGCGTCCGTTACGCCGGCTGTGGCGTAACCTGCAACGGGAACTGCCTGGTCGACATCCTGAAGAAATACACTTGTTAAAGAACTTGCGAACGGCGTGCCGAGCCAGGTTACGCTGATGGCATTGTCGCTTGCGGCCTCGATACCGGCCTTGTCAAGGACAAATGCGCCAACGTATGCTCGGTTTACATAGTCGCCGCTTTGAACTATATCCGCGACCTTGGTCATTGTTTGCCCGCCGTAAGTCACCGAAGATATACCTATAACAGGACCGTACCAGCTGAAATCGGCGTGTGCAATCACGACGAACAAACGATCTTGGCCTAGTACTTCCGTATGGGATGTGCCCGTTACCCACGAGCCGATAATGCCGACTTCGCCGAATGCCTGCTGGCTGATACATAGAATAGATAGAATTATTAAGGCAGATAATAAGCAGTTTTTCGGCATGTTCACTCCCCTTTTCATCACTTTGTCCTCACTTTATAATCGCTTTTTGGCCTCCGTCTTATAATATAACTATTTTACGAGATTTACCTAAGAAAAGCAAGGTTTTTCGGTAATTGGCGGGGGATTTTCGCGAAATTAAATTTTTACTCTCTTGTTCAAATAAGCTAAATATCGATAATAGCCAAGCTATGCCTGATGCGGATAAAACATATCGCATCCTTTTAAGTGCCGCTGAGCCGAGCGCCGATGCCCACTGCGCATCTCTTATAACCGCCCTAAAACAAAGTTCTTGCAACATCGAATTTGTCGGCGTGGGCGGCCCGAAAATGGCCGCTGCGGGCTGCGAACTGCTCGAGACCACAATAACCAAGGCGGTGATGATGCTTAACGCCCTCCACCATCTCGGCTTTTACTGCAGGCTCATAAGGCGTATAGCTCGCTTTCTGAAAGAGAATAAGGTCGATTTGGTTATTGTTTGCGATTCCCCGGCCTTTAACTTTCACGTCGCCAAAGCCGCGAAAAAAGCAGGTATTAAAACCCTGTTCTACGTTGCCCCTCAATTGTGGAGTTGGGCCGGATGGCGCATTTACAAGCTGCGAAAATACTGCGATAAGCTCTGCTGCATATTGCCTTTCGAGCAGGACTGGTTCGGCGACAGGGGTGTCGATACTGTGTTTGTGGGCAACCCGATGTTCGACGAATTAGATACCCCGCCGGCGCATTTCAGAAGAAAATACGCCGACTTCCGGCCTGAAAAAGCTCACTTTGCAATTATGCCCGGTTCGCGCGCCGCAGAGCTGGAATCGCTCTGGCTGCCGATGCAGCAAATCGCAATCCGGCTGAAACGCAAATATCCCAACGCGGCTTTTACCACCGTGGCCGTGGACACCGAAAGGCAAAAGACACTTAAAGACGCGCAAATCCCTGGCTTCCAGTGCAAATACATTATAAGCTCGGTCACCGAAGCCGCCCGGCTGGCGGATTTCGCCATTGTAGCAAGTGGAAGCGCCACTTTGCAGGTGGCCGCGGCGGGATGTCCGATGGTGATAATGTATCAGTCCAGCAGGATTATGTGGTATCTGCTCGGCTGGTGGCTGCTGAAAATAAGATACTTTTCGCTGGTCAATATACTGGCCAACAGCTCTCTGATGGATGTTGCTAAGGCGGGTAAAGGCAAGGAGTTAGTGCCGGAGTTTATGCCCTATTTTAAATCGATTGACCCGATTGTCGAGACGATTGAAAACCTGATTGACGACCGTGAGAAGCTGGTGAAAACCAGCGCCGAGCTTGTTGATTTGGCGGAATCTCTGACCGAAAAAAAGGCCTGCACCGAAACCGCCGCAGTTGTCGTAGAGATGCTGGAGAGAAGTTAGCTAGTTCGTGAAACGGTCTGAAAGGGGGCAACGGCGCGGGTTTATGAGCAAACGTTCAAAAGTATTCAAAAGCTGATAAAAACATTCGAAAACGGTTAAAAACGTTCAAAGACTATACCCAGATGTTTGAAAATTTCGGGTACTTCCTCGCAGGTTTCGGAGGGGACGTACCAGGGGGATATTTTTCTTGATTTTTTTGGGGAATGGGGTAGGATTTACACCGGCTTTTGCGGCTGTTTTTTGCAAGAGCCAGAAGAGGAGAAATAGAGATGAGGGTCGACAAATCTTTAATTTCTATGAACCTAAAAACAGTGTTTTTGCGCGTTAAATGGGGGACGGTCTTAGAGAGGAGAGAATCATGAAAGCTGAGAAAATTTTAGCGATTCTGGTTTTGGCTGCAACACTGCAAGCAAGCGCAATCGGGGCTGCATCCTCAAACGATGAAGATTTTACATACGTAAGGATTTTCAGCGCAAGCGTAGACGGCGGATTGGATAAATCTCTCGATGAATTGGAGGCCATCGCGCGCGCGTATGGAACCGAAGAGATAGCGATGTTTCTGACTTCGGAGGGTCCAGAAGATCAAGCAGAACGATGGTTAATGCGGCGGGGTCTGGAAGAATACTCTTATCCGGGCGTTACGGTGAAAGCAAGGACGCATCT
>CAYXUW010000159.1:0-3059 GCA_964468375.1 uncultured Pirellulales bacterium
TCTGACATCACCGTTATCAACGATGTAAAACATCGATGAACCGCTGCCGCTCAGGCACAAAGGCACAAGGCCTAATGATTCAATTTTAGCTTTTAAGTCAGCAAGCTCTTCATTTAAATTGAAACAGCTCGTTTCCAGCATATTTGCGCACATTTTCGCAACCAAATCAATCCTGTTTTTGGCCACAAAGTCGTTTATTCGGGCACTGAGCTTATTGTAAAGTGCCGGATTATGCAGGTAATTGGCATAAACCTTTTTGGTAGGGACACTTACATCAGGAAGTATTAAAAGTGCTAAAAGAGCAAAATTTTCGTCCAACTTTTCAATTTTTTCGCCTTTTCCGCCGCACCGTGCCAGAGGACCATCCAGAAAGAAAGCTGTATCGCTGCCCAGTTGGGCGGCGAGTCCGGTGAGCTCGGAATAGGGCAACTGTAAATTTAAATATTTGTTTAATCCGAGAAGGGTCGCCGCCGCATCGCTGCTTGCCGAACCCAGCCCCGAGCCGGCTGGTATATTCTTTGTGAGCGTAATTTTGATATCAACCATTCTGCCGCAACTTTTCAGCAGCATTTCAGCGGCTTTGTAAACAAGGTTTCCTTTTCCTTCGGGAGCCCATCGTGGTCCATCGCAGACAAGCTCGACGCCTTTTTTCTTCCCCCGCTCGACAAGAAGCTGGTCGTAGAAATTGACTTTGGCCATTATGGTGTCTATTTCGTGAAAGCCGTCGGAGCGTTTGCCTACTATGAGGAGAGAAAGATTGATTTTCGCGGGCGCTCGAACTAATAAGCCATCGCCGATGATTTCAAACTGGTCTTTGCTGGTCATAATTGCTCGTTGACATTATAGCAGGATATCCTTATTCTGTGCACAAAAATCATTGCTGGTGACAAAATGATTTATATTACAGAGCAGCCGCAGCAAAGCAAACCTGTTGCGTGGTGGCACTGGCACAGGCATTTATATAATTGGGTTGTTCATTGGGCAGATACGCGCTACGGAATGCTGGCGCTCATTCTGCTTGCGATTACCGAGCCGATTTGCGTGCCCATCCCTGCCGACGTAATGGTTATCGGGATGTGCTTCGGCAAACCAAAACGCTCGTTAAGATACGGCCTGACCTGTTCATTTTTCTCTATTCTTGGCGGCACGATTGCATTTTCCCTCGGTTTAGCCATCGGGCCTGAAAGGGTCGTTAGTTTCTTCGAACAAATCAGCTTCGGGCCGGTACATTTAGGTGAGATGGCACAGCAGGCACTGGAGCTTTACCGCAGATTCGACTTCTGGGCTATTGCTATATCAGCCCTTACGCCGGTGCCTTATATGATTTTCAGCTGGGTCGGAGGAATGGCTGAGGTTTCTATACTGAAATTCGTTGGTGTTAGCATGGTGTTTCGGACTATGAGATTTGGCGGTGAGTCGCTGCTGTTTTATTTCTTCGGTGAACGGGCACGGCGGCTGATAGAAAAATACTTCAATATCGCTACAGTGGTTGTTATTATATTGTTAATGGTCCTCGTTCATGCGATGAGGATGCTGGGGCATCTTTTCACGGAATAGAGATGAACGACAACCAAAAACAACTCCTGCTTAAAACGGCTCGTGATACGGTTAAGGCGGTTATCAGGGGGAAATCACCGCCTCAGCCGGAATCCGACGACCCCGAATTAACGGCTTACTGCGGCTGCTTTGTAACGCTTAAAAACCAAGGCCAGCTGCGCGGCTGCATCGGCCAGTTCACATCCGACATACCTTTGATTCATCTTATCGTTGAAATGGCGAAGGCCTCGGCCATCGGCGACCCCCGATTTCTGGCCGACCCTATCACAATCGACGAGCTAAACCAGCTTGATGTCGAAATATCGGTGCTTTCGCCGCTGAAAAAAACAGATGACCCGCTCTCGCTGCGTTTGGGAGTCAATGGTATCTATATAAAAAGAGGCAGAGTCGCCGGCTGTTTTCTGCCGCAGGTTGCGACCGAGACCGGCTGGAGCAAGGAGGAGTTTCTTTCACACTGCTGCGCGCACAAAGCAGGCCTGCCGCCTGACGCATGGAAAAGACCTGAGACTGAGGTTTATCTTTTCACGGCCGAAGTGTTCGGCGCAGAGTTCAAAGAAATCTAAACGGGAATAACCTTATTATGATGAGAAAATTAGCTTTGGTTTGCATACTGGGTATTTTTCCCGTCGTCGGCTGTCTCGAAAGCCAGTCCAAAACCGTCGGTCTCCAGACCCAACCGATAGATACTCCCGCCGGGATGATTGAATACTTGCAGCGTCTAAATCTGCCAGCCCTGGAATCCGTCGAGGGCTGGAAAAGCGAATACGGGCCGGGGCTGATGCTTACCACCGCCCACTATAAGATACTTACCACGCTTATGGAGCCGCTGATGCTCTCACAGGTACCCGGATTTGTGGAATCGGCGTATCGCGGCTATAACAAACAATTGCCCGAACCGATTGAGACGAGCAGTAAACTTACCCTCTATATCTTTGCCGACCGGCAGCAATGGGAAGATTTCACGAGAAACTTTGCCGGTTCGCAGGCGCCGCTGTATCTGAAAATAAAATCTGGTGCGTATTATCTCAAAGGCGCCTGCGTTACGTATAATATCGGCAGGGAGCGCACTTTTTCCGCTATCGGACACGAGGGCTGGCATCAATTTAACAAGAGACATTTCAAGTACCGTCTTCCGAGCTGGCTCGACGAAGGTATTGCGATGCTCTTCGAGACGAGCAGATATGACAGGGGCTTTTTTTACTTCGAGCCAGCGCGAAATCTGAACCGGCTGGGTTCTCTAAAAGTAACGCTGGCTGAAAACAGGATGATACCTTTGAAAAAGCTGATAGCTATGAACCCCGGAGAAGCAATTATTACCAACGATGAAGCCGTAATGGCCTTTTACAGCCAATCCTATGCTCTGGTGCGGTTTCTGCGTGAAGACAATTACGGCAAACGGCTGGGCAATTATTACAAAATGATGATGGACGGGCTCGAGGGCAAATGGCCGCTCGATGAAAGAGCTAAAAGGGTCGCCGCGGACAGAAACATCCCGCTTACCG
>CAYXUW010000160.1:0-3032 GCA_964468375.1 uncultured Pirellulales bacterium
TAGCTCAACTGATATACGACCTTAAATGTAGTAATCCTGGAGTTAAGGTTTCAGTAAAACTCGTTTCTGAAGTGGGTGTGGGTACCATCGCAGCCGGCGTCGCAAAAGCAAATTCAGATGAAGTCCTTATAAGCGGCCATGACGGGGGAACAGGTGCAAGCCCGCTGTCCTCAATCAAACACGCCGGATGTCCCTGGGAAATCGGATTAGCTGAAACACAGCAAGTCCTGGTAATGAACGGCTTGCGTAGTCGGATTAAGGTTCAGGTAGATGGACAGATTAAAACCGGCAGAGATGTAGTAGTGGCAGCCCTGCTCGGCGCCGACCGCTTCGGTTTCGGCACCACCGCTCTTGTTGCGCTGGGCTGCACGCTGCTTAGAAAATGCCACGAAGGCGCCTGCCCCTTTGGAATCGGAACTCAGGACGAGCAGTTAAGAAAACGCTTCGCGGGAAAACCGGAGTATGTCGAGCGGTTTATGTTTTTCGTGGCCGAAGAAGTCCGCCGGATTATGGCCTCCCTCGGAATTAAAAACTTTCAGGATATGATAGGCAGAGTAGATTTGATGCAAACAGGCAAAGCCATTGAGCATTGGAAAGCAAAAGGACTGGACCTTACGATGGTTTTCCACCAGCCCTATGTATCTGACCAAAGCCAGTTGCGGCTTAGTTCTCAGCAAGCAGATAAGCTCGAAGACCATCTCGACTGGCAGATTTTGGAAAAAGCGGAACAAACCATCGCCAAAAAGAAAAAAACTGCTTTGGAAATGCAGATTCGCAACACCAACCGAACAGTCGGCGCGATTTTGAGTAACCGTATCATACAAAAATACGGCCCCGGAGGGTTGCCTGATAATACTTTGGAAATTACCCTTCACGGCTCAGCAGGACAAAGCTTCGGCGCCTTCCTCGCGCCGGGGGTTACCTTAAAGCTCATTGGCGACAGCAACGACTATCTCGGCAAAGGGCTTTCCGGAGGCCGGATTATTGTTCAGACCCCGAAAGGTTCGCCTTTTATCGCGCACGAGAATATCATTGCTGGAAATACTTTGCTCTACGGCGCCACCTCCGGCGAAGTTTTCATCAACGGTATGGTCGGCGAGCGATTCTGCGTCCGCAATAGCGGAGCAACAGCCGTTGTCGAAGGCGTCGGGGACCACGGTTGCGAATATATGACCGGCGGCACGGTTGTAGTCCTTGGAAAAACAGGTTGTAATTTCGCCGCTGGAATGAGCGGTGGCTTGGCCTATGTTCTCGACGAGATACAGCTGTTCGATACTTTATGCAATCTTAATATGGTCGAGCTGAAAACCGTATGGAAAGAGGATGACAAAAAAATACTGCGTGATTTGATTGAGCGTCATCACAAATGGACAGGCAGTGTTCGCGCCGAGTATATTCTCGACGCTTGGCCGGATATGATAGGCAGATTCGTTAAAGTTATACCTATAGATTATCGCAAAGCCTTGGAGAAAATGCGGGCGGCGGAACAGCGCGGTACCGAAACTACACCGGCTACGGAGGAGGTCTTCTATGGGTGAGGTAAAAGATTTTCTCAAATACAAACGGCAGGAAGTCGGGCATCGTTCGGTTGAAGAGAGAATTCACGATTTTGCCGAGCTCGACCTGCCGCTTACGCCGGACCAAATCCATCAGCAGGCCGCAAGATGTATGGATTGCGGAATACCTTTCTGCCACGGCGCTGGCTGTCCTTTAAAGAACTGCATCCCCGAGCTGAACGAGCTTATCTACAAAGATAAATGGGAGCAGGCCTGCCTGCTTCTTCACTCTACGAACAACTTTCCGGAAATAACCGGTAGAGTTTGTCCCGCGCCTTGTGAAACTTCCTGCACGCTTGCAATCAACGATGAGCCCGTATTAATCAGACACATCGAATTTCAGATTGTAGAGCTTGGCTTCGAGAAGGGCTGGATTAAGCCGATGCCGCCGGCCAAGAAAACCGGCAAACGCATCGCCGTGATAGGGTCGGGGCCGGCCGGTCTCGCCGTGGCCCAGCAATTGGCAAGAGCAGGCCATGATGTGGTTGTTTTTGAAAAAGACGACAAAATCGGCGGACTGTTGCGATACGGCATTCCCGATTTCAAACTTGAAAAGAATATCATCGACCGCCGCATCTCGCAGCTGACCGCCGAAGATGTCAAATTCCAGACAGGTGTGATTGTCGGTGAAGACATATCCGCTCGTTATCTGAAAAGAATGTTTGACTGCGTCTGTCTTACAATGGGAGCGGGCCAGCCCAGAGAGCTGAACGTCCCCGGCAGCGGATATGAGAACATTATCTTCGCAATGGATTACCTGAAAGCCCAGAACAAACGCTGTTCGGGTGAGCCCTTGGATGATTCTGAGACAATAACGGCTAAAAACAAAATCGTCGTCGTAATCGGCGGCGGCGACACTGGAAGCGATTGTGTCGGAACAGCCCGCAGGCAGGGCGCAAAGCAGATTTATCAGTTGGAGATTTTGCCCGAACCGCCGCAGAGCCGTCCGCCAGATACTCCCTGGCCGCAGTGGCCGCGTATTATGCGAACTTCTTCATCTCACGAGGAAGGTTGTGACCGGAAATGGGCTGTGATGACAAAAAAATTCTCTGGAGCAGGCATCCGCGTGGAAAAACTGCATTGTTGCAAAGTTGAGTGGGAAATGAAAAACGGCAAATGGAAACTAAAAGAGCTGCCGGACACCGATTTCGAACTCAAGGCGGATTTAGTGATATTGGCTATGGGATTTCTACACGTAGTCCATAGCGGTCTTGTAAAAAGTCTGGATTTGAAGCTCGATGATTCCGGAAACATCGCCGTAAATAATTATCAAACAAGTCAGGAAGGTATATTTGCAGCGGGTGACACCGTTGACGGTGCTTCACTGGTTGTAAGGGCTATTGATAACGGACGCGAAGCCGCAGTTGCTATTAATAACTGGTTGCAGTAGCATAGCTGAAAGATTATGGTATCGCGAATTTTAAGAATGCCGAAACGTAAGGACATCGACAAAATACTTATAATCGGGTCAGGGCC
>CAYXUW010000161.1:0-2989 GCA_964468375.1 uncultured Pirellulales bacterium
TCCCATCTGAGAACGTGTATTGTCCACCATACGTTGAGGAACTCGGCGATTTCCTCGACGCCCAATTCTTTTTCCTCCGGCGGGTATGCGCAGAGCTCGGCTATGGTCTTGAGGAAATATGCGTGCTGTCTTTTCTGCTCGTTAAGCTCCGGATACTCGCACTGCTCCATCAGCCGTTCCTCGTCGGCGAAATGCTCCTGGGCGTAGTTGAACATATCCTTGAGGATTTGGGTTACGAGGTGCAGGTTCGGCGGGCCGCCGGAGTGCTCGGCGAGTTCGTTGATGACTTTGAACAGATGCTGATGCTGGCGGTCAAACAGCTCGACGCCGACGCTGTATTCGTCTTTCCATTCAAGCTCTTTCATTTTACGGACTCCCGTTTTGCGCTGTATTCAGCTGCTATACGGGTCTTATCGGCGTTTCGGGGCAGGGAGGTTACTATTTTTAGACGGATTTAGCCGAAGTTGTAGTGCTTTTTCACGGCTTCAGTGACACGCCATGTGCACTCAAGGCCGTCGGGGAAGACGACGAGGTCGCCGGGGCCGAAGGTTACCGAATCGGTGCCGTCGGTAACGGTTACTTCGCCTTCGAGGACGAGGCAGGTTTCCTTTTCGGTGTATTCCCAGTTGAAGGTGCTGGGCTCGCAGGTCCAGATGGGCCAGTTTTTGCAATTTTCGGCTTCGGCGCCGGAGGGCTTTTTCACGACGATATCTTTAACGGTCGGCATAATGTTCTCCTTTGGCTTTTATTTTCGTCCTAAAAGAGTATAATGCCGGTTTTCGAAAATGAAAGAAAAATAGCTGTGAGAAGTGAAAAACTATGAGGCAGGAGCAGGTGGATAAATTCAGGGCGTGGTTCGGGGAATATGTGAGCGGGTTTTACGGCGATGACGAGCTGGAGAACGTGAATCTGAAGCTGAAGGAGGACCACAGCTATCGCGTGTGCGAGGAGACGGGATATCTGGCGGGCGAGCTCGGATTGGATGAGAATCAGAGGCGGATAGCGGATGTGATAGCGCTTCTTCACGATATCGGGCGGTTCGAGCAGTTCGCCAAATACAGGACGTATAACGACGGCAAGAGCACGAACCACAGCGCTTTGGGGCTGGAGGTGCTCGGCAGGGAAAAGGTGCTCGAAGGGGTGGACGGGTATGAGAGGGAGCTGATTGAGAAGGCGATTGAATATCACGGGCGGAAAGAGCTGCCGAGCGGACTGGAGGGGGAGTGTCTGCTGTTTTCGAGATTGATACGGGACGCTGATAAGGTGGATATATTTTACGTGGTGCTGGAGTATTACAAGCAGCTGAGGGACGAGCCGGAGAAATTTAAGCTGGAGCTGGACTTTCCGGATGAGGCGGGGTATTCGGCCGAGGTGATTGAGAAGCTTATGCGCGGGGAGCGGATAGATCACAGTAAGCTGCGGACGCTGAATGACGCGAAGCTGTGCCAGCTGGGATGGGTTTATGATGTGAATTTCGCGGCGACGCTGAAGCGGATAAAGCAGCGCGGGTTTCTGGAAAAAATGTTTGATTTTCTGCCGGAGACGAAAGATATTAATAAAGTAAGGAAGAAGATATTCGAGTACTTCGGTTCGAGAATAAAACAGGAGGGGTAATGATTGGTAAGTGAGGGACATTTACAGGGAGAGTTGTTATGGACACAATTTTGCAGACAAATATAGCCGGTTCGGAGCCGATGCGGGGCAAGGTTCGCGATATTTATGACCTTGGCGACGAACTTTTAATAGTGGCAACCGACAGGATAAGCGCATTCGACGTTGTTATGGCGAACGGAATACCTTTTAAGGGGATTGTTCTAACGCGGATTTCGAAATTCTGGTTCAATTTTCTAAGTGACAACGTTGAGCATCATTTTATTAGCGATGACGTGAAGAAATTACCGGAGCCGTTTTGTAACCACAGCGAACAGCTGGCGGGGCGGAGTATGCTGGTTAAGAAAGTAAAGGTTTTGCCGATAGAGTGCGTCGTGCGAGGTTATTTGGCGGGATCGGGCTGGAAGGAATACCAGGAAAGCGGAATGGTTTGCGGACAGAAGCTGCCGGAGGGATTACGTCGGTGCGAGAAGCTTCCGGAACCGGTCTTTACCCCTGCGACGAAAGCAGAGAGGGGAACGCACGACGAGAATATCAGTTTCGAGAAGTGTACGGAAATTCTCGGTGCCCAGCAGGCTGAGTTTGTGCATGATAACAGCATAATGATTTTCAAAAGGGCGAGCGAGTATGCTGAGAGCATGGGTATAATTCTGGCCGATACGAAGTTCGAGTGGGGTATCGCCGACGGTAAGATTATACTTATTGACGAGGTTTTGACGCCGGACTCATCGCGATTCTGGCCTGCGGACAAATATGAGGCGGGCAGAGACCAGGAAAGCTTCGATAAGCAGTTCGTCCGCAACTATTTAGAGAGCATTAATTTTGATAAATCCGGGCCTGGCGTGGAATTGCCCGATGATATTTGCCAGAAGACAAGCCAGAAATACATCGACGCATACGAGCAGCTGACGGGTAAAAGGTTTTCTTTCCGCTTATAAAAGCTGCACCGGCAGATTTGAGAAAAGAATATGACAGCGGCCGTCAAAATATGGCGGCTGTTTTTTTATAAAAGCTTTACACAAAATTTGCTGCGGGGAGTTATTATTATATGAAAGTTGAACGCGTTCATACGTTATTTGATATTAGAGCAGAGTAATGAAGTATTCAAAACGGGCAGAAGTCTTTAGGCAACTAAGGGCCAGGCATTCGGGATTTCTGACATCGGTTTTGTGGAAGCTGACCGGTGACCGCGAGCTTTTCGTCGAGGCGATGCAGAATGCGCTGTTAAGTATGTGGCAGAATGTCGAGAAGCTCAACGGCAAAAAAGCGGGCGCGTATATTTACCGAATAGCACTAACGGCTAATTCGAAGGCCTGGCGGAACCGAATTGGCAGAAACGGACATATCAGCCGAGCGCAGGCGGGTATCGAAGCAGACC
>CAYXUW010000162.1:0-2957 GCA_964468375.1 uncultured Pirellulales bacterium
GCATCGGCCCGATTCGCGGCAGGGCAAGGCCGCTGGGTTATCTCTTAGGCGGGGCAGAACCAATCGCCTGCGAAACTGTTTGTTGTAAATTGGTTAATATAAATCCTCAGGACATCCCGATTATCAAGACAGCGAGACAAATGGGCTTTGGTTGTTCCGACCCGGACAAAATAAAAATCGCCGGCGACTCGTTGCCGCAAACCCCCTGCACGGATTTTAAACTGCCTCGCCTTATTCCAATCAGGTTCTCCCTGCCCCATGTTTGCAAAAGCATCTGCAAACAAATATTTCTCCTCGCCAAGTCCGTGATAAAGACCAAAAGCTAAAAACTCATCTGTGTCCTCTGTTGCTACATCTTTACTTTTTACCTTTATTTCGCTAATATCCCTTTTATGCAGGATAAATCCGTAAATATTTTGGGCATCGAAACCAGCTGCGATGAAACGGCTGCGGCGATTGTCGCCGACGGCAGGGTCGTAAAATCATCCGTCGTGGCCTCGCAGGCACACCTGCATGAAAAATATGGCGGCGTCGTTCCTGAAATCGCCTCCCGCGCGCATATCGAGAAAATATATCCGGTCATAAATGAAGCAATTCAGCAGGCCGATATAGACAAAGACGATATTGACGCAATTGCTGTCGCAAATCAGCCGGGATTGACAATTGCTTTGATAGTCGGCGTCACTGCTGCTAAAACTCTCAGCTTCGTCTGGGAAAAGCCCCTCATAGCGGTCAATCATCTGCATGCCCATCTTCAGTCGGCAATGCTCAATGAGGAAGATTTGCAGTTACCCGCTGTCGCCTTGATTGTCTCGGGTGGGCATACTTGCCTTTATGATTGCGAATCACCTCTGGAACTGAAACTTTTGGGCTCCACCATTGACGATGCTGCCGGCGAGGCCTTTGATAAGGTCGCAAACATCTTGAAACTGCCTTATCCCGGAGGCCCCGCTATCGAAAGGATAGCCCCAAAAGGAAATCCCGATGCAATAAAATTCCCAGTTTCTATGCTCGGAAAGGATTCGCTGGATTTTTCCTTCAGCGGAATCAAAACCGCCGTGCTGTATTATTGCTGCGGCCAGGATATGAAAGGCGAAAACAAAGTTGGTTCGATGAGCGAGCAACAGATTGCTGACATCGCCGCCTCGTTCCAGAAAGCGGTAATCGATGTGCTTGTTAAAAAAACTAAGCGGGCAATCAAAAGAGTTGGTGCGAAGACCGTCCTGCTTGGCGGTGGAGTCGCGGCAAATATCCTGCTGCGCGGCTGCTTGCAGGAGTTGTGTGACTCGTATAAGCCGCCGAAAAAGCTGCTTATCGCGCCAAAACAATATTGCACCGACAATGCCGTTATGGTAGCTTCTCTGGCGTATCATAAATTCAAAGCAAAGCTTTTTGCTGATTTAACCCTTGAGCCGAAAGCAAGCGGCTAAACGCTATTTAATTAGGAGATGTCAAATCGACCAGCCGAATACGAATATTAAGAAAAGTTTATTGTTCATTGGGTTGACATTTTTTATCAGTTGGCCCATAGCTGGTCTTCATTACTTCTTTGCCGGTGGTTTAAATACTCCTTCATCCACTGCCTTATGTGTTCTTTATATGTTTGTGCCGTTGGTTGCGGTTGTTATTGTTCAAAAAGTTATTTACAAAGAATCTGTCAAAAATGCTTTGGGCATTTCGTTTAGATTAAACAGATGGTTTGTAATTGCTTGGATACTCCCGCCTTTATTGGCATTTGCCGCGCTTGGGGCAAGCCTGTTTTTGCCTGGTGTTGAGTACGCTCCAGATATGGAGGGCATGTTTGAAAGATACAGAGAAATTCTCAGACCTGAACAGATAGATCAGTTAAGAGAACAAATTAATGCTTCACCTATACATCCAATTTGGGTAGGTCTTTTCTTGGGAATGGTTGCTGGTATCACCATAAATGCCATCGCGGCGTTCGGAGAGGAAGCCGGGTGGAGAGGGTTTCTTCTGAGCCAGTGGCAGCATATGGGGTTTTGGAAGTCATCTTTTCTGATAGGTCTTGTTTGGGGCATCTGGCATGCTCCACTTATTTTACAGGGACATAACTATCCGCAGCATCCAGTCATTGGTGTTTTCATGATGACTATTTGGTGTATCCTGCTGGCTCCAATTTTCAGCTATATCAGGTTACGTTCAAATTCAGTAATTGCTGTTTCAATTTTACATGGTTCGATTAATGGCACTTATGGCTTGGCAATTATGGTGGTAAAAGGCGGCAACGATTTGCTTATTGGTCCTCTTGGCTTAGCTGGATTTGCAGTTTTGGCCCTTGCAAATATCGGTTTGCTCTGTCATAATCTTTTTTGGGCAAAAGAACGCATTGAAAATTGCATTTTTAAGGCAGGTTAGAAAATTCAAACCGAGCGAATAAAAGAGCTGTTAGAGCAGGTCAAAGCCGGTAAAATCGACATCGCCCAGGCGGTTGAAAAACTCCGTCACCTGCCGTTTGAGGATTTGGGCTTCGCCTGTATAGACCATCACCGCCAAATCCGCCGCGGCTTTCCTGAGGTTATTTACTGCCCCGGCAAAACCGCCGAACAGGTAGTCAAAATCTTCACCAACCTCGCTGAAAAAGGCAATAACGTCCTCGCCACCAGAGCCGAAGAAGATGTTTTTAATGCTCTGGCCGAGACAAATAAGTTTCCCAGCGCCCGGTATGAAAAATCAGCCAGGGCAATAGTTTTTGAGCAGAAAAAAATCACACCCTCTAAAAGCATTTTGCCGATAGTAACTGCAGGAACTGCGGACCTGTCCATTGCGTCCGAGGCGAAAGTTACCGCCGAGATTATGGGCCAGCGAACGGAGCTGATTTGCGATGTCGGAGTGGCCGGCCTGCATCGGCTGATTGGCCACTTGGAGAAACTCCAGAACGCCAATGTAATTATTGTCGTAGCGGGAATGGAAGGGGCCTTGGCCAGCGTGGTAGGGGG
>CAYXUW010000163.1:0-2898 GCA_964468375.1 uncultured Pirellulales bacterium
CGAATAGATAGTTTGGTTATCTTCTCAGTAGTTGTTTGGAGTTTTATCTTAATCTTTTTATCTTGAGCATCACGCGCAATGATAACCGCCGACAGTGCATCTTTTGTCTTTTTCGTTACCTTTAACTCGAGTTCCCTCATTGCTTTCAAAGTAGCTGCATAAACAGCCTCGAGACTTTTTGATTCCAATGTTTCCAAATCACCCCTTACATATGCTACAGTGCCGGCTCCTGCCCCTGCTGCTGCAGCAACCACACAACCTTTGATAAGCGGAGCCGCACCGACAAGCACAAGTATCAAAAAGACATGTTTCTTTTGCATTTTCAATTATCCTTTCTGCTATAAAATTTCATCCGCTGATTGTGTACTAAGCTACATTTAGAAAACACCTCTGTCAACTCTGTTTGATTTTATTTTACATCCTCAATCGGTGAATATATCTTCAAGGCTCACGTAACCACTTTAACGCGGCTGCAAGAACGGGATCCTCGCTTTTTAGTTCCTTTTCCGTCGTCTTGACGAGAATATCCGGCTCAATACCTTCCCCCTCAAAGCACGTCCCGTCAGGCAGCATAGCTTTCCACGATGGCAAAAACACCGTCACGCCGTTGCTCAATTCGGTCGGCTTGGGATTGCCCGAACTGCCGTAAGATTTCTCACCAATCAATTTACAGCCCGGTACCTGCTTCATCATTAAAAGAAACGCCTCGCAGCTGCTCATATTGACCGGCCCCGTAAGCACAGCTATCTTGCCGCGGTACTTCGGCCTCCCCTCGCTCGGCTCAATAACACGATTACGTGGCCTGCCAAACCCTCCCGGCTCACCAACATCACGATACACGTGCCGTGCGTAAACTTCCGGCTCATTAAGAAAACAGCCCGCAAACTCCTGCGCAAGCGGCTCAGACCCGCCGCTGTTGCCGCGCACATCGATTATCAGCCCCGGCGCATCTGAAAATTTTTCTAACGCTTTATACGCTTGTTCGAGCGCCTTGGCACTGCCTTTAGACCAGCTGCTGATAAAAATATATCCGATGTCGTCTCTAAATCGCCCACTAAACACCGCCTTGCTGCGCTTCCGCCAGTGAGGAATAGTTTCTTCAAGAATCTTAAAATTATAATTCTCAGTGACACGCCGTTTGAACCCCCCTTTTACATTTCTATCACCAATCTTGACCCAGATATGCGCATCCTTAGCATTGGCCAACAGCTCCTCCGCTGCCTCAGCAAACTCCTGCGGCGTTTTAGCTTTCTCCATTGCCGGGACATACTTATCGAACAGTCTATCCCAGTTAATGTTACGAAGGTCGCGATAAGAGTATTTTTCATCTATCGCCCTGCGAAGCTCCTCCACTGCTTCTGTATTGTCGGCGGCACGCATCTCAGCTCTGCTTACTTTTCCGCCCGAGCCGGTTCCGAATTCAATCGGATATGGCTCCGCTGATTCACCGCTGGTATTCTTGAAGTTCTTATAGCTCCGACAGTTAACGCTCATCTGATACGTATGCTCTGGAACAAGTCTCACCCGCATCACAATCGTGCGTTTGTTAATCCACCGTGGATTACCGATTGTCTCAGGATAACTCTCTCCGCCCCCGCATATCGAATAGCTGCCCTGGTCCATATCCTGGTCGAAGACTACGCGAATCTGCCGCAAATGCGGGTCTACATCCTGCGCGCCGTTCTCAGGTACTGTCTCGACGACCCTCGGCGGCGCACCTGGCACCGCTGCCGCTAAAGAAAATAAAAGAATAGTCGCTGCAATGATTTTATTGAGTGGTTCTTCCATACCCCCATTTTAGCGCACCTTCCAAGGATTGCAAGCAGGATTTATCTCCCGATTAACCCTCTGCACCAACTATGGGAACTATCGGCTCCCACTGCACCTTATCCGCCCCAAGAAGCATCCCTGTCGCATAAGCCAAATCAATCTGCGCTATCTGGTACTCCGTCAGTGCTCTTATCTCATCACTCTGGGCGTTTGCATATTTCGCCTGAGCATCGAGCACGTCCGTCGCTGTGCGAATCCCGACCTCAAATTGCCTCTTCTCGGCCTCGTATAATCTGCCCGCCAGTATCGAGTTCTGCCTGCTCGCAAGAATACTCTGCCAGCTCGTTTCAATCTGGTCAATGGCCGCCAGCACCTCTTTCTCTATCAGAGTCTTACGGTTTTCTTTACTGACCAATCTTTGCCTTCGCTGATAGAACGCCTGCATCAGCCGGCTCTTGGCCGCATTATTGCCCAAGGGAACAACTACACTTAATCCCGCTACATGGCCCCTGAAATCAAAACCCGTCATCATATCGTAAGCATCGCTTCTCGCCGCACCCAGCCCGTTCAGCCGATACGTATAATCTATCGTCACAAGCGGCAGCTTCTGGTTCTTGTAATAATCAATCGTGCTGATGTCCTCTGCAATCTGAAGTTCTACCTCCAGCATCTCCATACGGTTCTCCACCGCCGCCGCCGTCAATCTCTCTCTGTCAAGCTCATAAAGAACAGGGTCCGGCTCGGTCATCGGAATAACAACTGTCGGTGTCCCCATCGTCAGCCCCGCTTCGTTCATTATCTGTTTCAGCTCGCGCTCCCTGTCGCGCAGCTCGTTTTCCGCAACGATGATATTTTGCAGCCGTTCCGCAACCCCCGCCTCGGAACGAACAACCTCTACCTCCGCTCTTTCGCCCACCTTTACCATTCTGCGGGTTTGCTCCAGCTGCGCCTGTGCAAGCTCGTATTCCTTCCGCCTGACCTCCAACTCCCGCCTCGCCGCGTAAAGACGCCAGTACCCCCTGTCTGCGTTGGCAAGAACCCGTATCACCTCCAGCTTCGTCCTTGCATCGGTTATCCGCCTCTCGTATTCCGCTACCCGTATAGAATGTGTGTTCGCCCTTTTGCCCG
>CAYXUW010000164.1:0-2756 GCA_964468375.1 uncultured Pirellulales bacterium
GGACAAACCCGAGCTTTGCCTGGATACACAACAGGGCAACCAGAAATGCCAGCATTCCGGATATGCTAAAAACAGGTGTCTGCTGAGCAATTGCAGCCAAGCTGAGCTGGCCGCCGGTTTTCACAATAACCACGATAAAAGCCAGAATCAGCGGCAGCTCATAGCTCATAACCAGCTTCATCTCCCTTGCTGTGCCCACTGATGCGTGGGGACTGGCGCTGGCGCTGCTGCCCAGAATCAACGCCAAAGACGGCAGGGTCATCAGATAAATCGCTACGATAATATCACCAATAAAAGCTGTCTGGCTAATGGTTATCCGCCAGAGCATAACCGAAAGCAGCAGCACTCCCGCCAAACCGGCGAGCGGCGCTGCCATAAACATAGTTCTTTGTGCCTGCTGCGGGACAAGCGTCTCCTTACCCAACAACTTTATAACATCATAAAACGGCTGAAGGAACGGTGGGCCAACACGCCATTGCACGAGGGCACTGACCTTGCGAACTATCCAGGAAACAACAAGGCCTAAACCGACAGAAAACAAAAAGCCCGGAAAAACCAAAATCCAGAACAAAAGCTCTGAAAAATTCTGTGATGCCTCAGTCATTTCTTCGTTTTTTCCTTATCTTCTTTCCTCACAAACGGCTCCCATAACGGGCCGCCAGCCACTTTGGCGACTATACCGTCGAAAACCTCTATCAAATCACTTTCTTTCTTCAGGTCAACTTCTCTGTAGTCTATGCTGCCATCCTTGCAGGTAGTAACACATAACGGCTTTTCGCCCTTTTTTAATCGGCTTTCGCACCGGTCGCAAACGCTGGAGGGGTACGGTATCAAATCGGTATATATGGTTCCGAACGGGCATGCTATCGCACAGGTACCGCAGCCGGTGCATAATATATTCGACCTTTTGAGGGTGCCGGCGTCGTTGTGCTTACTCGGCAGCTTTTCCAAGGCATTCCGGGGACAGGCATTGATACACGGTGCCTCTTCGCACCTGCGGCAAACCAATGCAAAGCGAATCATTTCAAGCAGAGAATCGATTCCTTTATTTGCAGGATGATGCTTGTATGAGCACTGAACGCCGGATTCATTTTGCAATTCGCATTTTGCCAAATCTATAACTAACTTTGCAGCCATACGAAACCTTGTTTTACGTTTAGTCCCAAATATCAGTATATTTTTCTATCTGCTTGTAGGTAAAAACGGGGCCGTCCTTACAGACATAGAACTTGCCAATCATACAATGGCCGCACTTGCCTACTCCGCAGCTCATATTTTTTTCCATCGAAAGATAAATATCTTTGGGTGCAAATCCGAACTCCAGCAATTTCATAGTGGCGAACTTCATCATAATCGGCGGGCCGCAGACTACTCCGACGGCGTCTTTAATATTTACGTCTTTGCTCGCCAGAATAGTAGTTACGACGCCGACGTTGTCTTTCCACTTACTGTCTGCTTTGTCAACGGTAAGTTTAATATCCACACCTTCGATTTTCTGCCAAGAGCCGAACAGGGTTTTTTTATAGATAAAATCCTCCGGCGTTCTGGCTCCGAATCGGCAAACCACCGATTTGAAGTCTTTTATTCTGTCAACCAAGGTCAAAAACAAGGACCTAATAGGTGCTAATCCCACACCGCCGCCGACGATGTAAACGTGTTTTCCGACATAATCGTCGACCGGATAACCGTTACCAAAGGGCCCGCGGATGCCGACCTTTTGTCCCTTTTTGCACTTATGGAGCAAATCTGTTACCCGTCCTGCTTTCATAATGGTAATATCCATCTTTTCGGTATCAGCCGGCGAGGATGAAGGGGTAAACGGCGCTTCACCAACACCCGGAAGAGTAAGCTCCACGAACTGGCCCGTCTTGAAGCTAAACTTTTCTTCGGGCACAACAATGAAACTTTTAATCGTCGGAGATTCGTCTATAATCCCGATGATTTCGCCGTTTATAGGTTGGTAGAGATTCTTGTTCATTTCGCAACTTTAGCTTTCGGTTTGTTCTTCAATTCCTCGTTAAGTTTTTTCAATACTACCCTGATATCCATTTTATGTGTGTCAGCATCGATACATCTGCCGCAGCCGACGCACATATTAATTCCATATCTGTCAAAGAAATACGAGAATTTGTGCATTAACCGGTGCTTAATTCTGTCTCCGAGCATCCTTCTCGAGTTCGCGCCGCCGGCAACTTCGGCATAGGCAAGCCGCATACAGCCATCCCACATTTTCATCTTGGCAAAGTAATCTTTCTGCTTCGTGTCGTAAAGATAAAAACAGTGGCACGTAGGACAAACCCGCGTGCAGGCCTGACATTCGACGCATTTTTGTGATTCCATGTCGAAGACTTCGGAATCCCCGCCCTTTTCCATAATCTCATTAACCGGACCGTCAAGTTCGTACTCGGCGTTGTTTTCTTCAAGCTGTTTGCGGGTTTGCTCACGGATGGAATCTCTTTCCGCCAATGCCTCCGACGGAACTTCAACAAAAATGTCTTTATGCTCCTGCAGAAACTTTTCGCCCTTGTCTGAGCCGGCTTCAATAACAAAACCGCCTTTGACCTGCGCAACATTCAAATCAAAGCCCTTTTCCGCATAATTCTGACCGCCAAAAAGCGTGCAGCAGCAACTCTGCCGCGGCTCGAAACAATCAGAGGATATAATGAACATCTTCTCCCGCCGGGCGACATAGGATGCGTCCCTGAATTCATCTTCCAAAAAGACCTTGTCCAGCGCCTCAATCGAACGCAAATCGC
>CAYXUW010000165.1:0-2694 GCA_964468375.1 uncultured Pirellulales bacterium
GTATAAGCATCTTGTGAGTATGCTGGGGGGGGAGTGCGCATTTGTGGACAGTTACCCGAGCTTTGAGTTACCGGTGGAGGGGATAAGCAGAGCGATAACGGATAAGACGAAGATGATAGTTATCAATTCGCCGTGCAATCCGACGGGGGCGGTGTATCCGGAGGAGCAGATAAAGGCGCTTGCTGAGGCGGCGGCGGAGAAAGATGTGCTTGTTATAACCGATGAGATTTACGAGAGATTCTGCTACGACGGGGGCTGTCCAAGCATAGCCAACTACTATGATAAAACTATTCTGATGCGAGGGTTCAGCAAGGCGTATGCGATGACGGGGTGGCGGCTCGGTTATACGGCAGGGCCGGAGCCGCTGCAAGATATAATTGAGCAGATGACGAAGATACAGCAGTATACGTTTGTCTGTGCGCCGAGTCCGTTTCAGAAGGCGGCGATGGCGGCGCTGGATTATGATGTGAGCGAATTTGTAGGCGTGTACCGAAAGAAGAGGGATATGATTTACGAGGGGTTAAGCGGCAAATTCGAAATGGTTAAGCCGGGCGGGGCGTTTTACGCATTTGTCAAGGCGCCGGCAGGGGGCAGCGCAACGGAATTTGTGGAGAAGGCCATTGCCAATAACGTTTTGATTATACCGGGCAATGTATTCAGTGAGAAAGATACGCATTTCAGGATAAGTTACGCGACGAGCGACGATAAGATACGACAAGGGATAGAGGTTTTACGCAAGCTGGCGTAGAAAAACCGGATTTTTCGGAAATCACTAAGAAACCATCTTGACTAGATGGTCTAAACAAGCTAAGACAGCCGCACAAGCTGTGTTGGTGTTGTAGATTAGATAACCCTAAATAAGGACAAAGCTATGAAGGTTTTAGATAAATTTTTCGCGCCGTCACCATTTATTCAACTGCATGAGCACTCGAAAAAGGTGTATGAGTGCGTCGAGCTTGTGCGTCCTCTTACCAACGCATTGTTGGAGGGGGATTATGGGAAAATTGAAGAATTACATAATTTGATGTCGAAAACCGAGCATGAAGCTGACCAGATAAAAACGGATTTGCGCGACCGCATGGCCAAGATGTATTTTCTTTCGGTAGGGCGGTCGGAATTGAGCCGATTTTTAGCATATCAGGATGATGTGGCTGATGCTGCAGAAGATTTTGCTGTTGTTTTGCTGCTGCGCAAGACAAAGGTTCCGGAAGAACTCAAATCTGATTTTACGGCCTTTGTCGAGCAGGTTATCAAGGTCAGCGAGCATTTGATGAATCTCGCAGAGAAACTTTCGACTCTTGCCGAGGCGGCGTTTAGCGGTGAGGAGGCCCAGGAGATGCTGGTGGCTATCGAGAAAATCGGCGAGGAAGAGTGGCAGGCAGACCGGCTCGAAAGGAAATTCGCGCGGCATTTGTACAGCATAGAAGACAAGATCGACCCGATTACGATATTTTTCCTCGATAAATACTGTAAAACCCTCGGGCTGATTTCGAATACCGCTGAGAAGACCGCAAAATATCTTCGTCTTATTATTCGTAAGAAATAGTCTCTGTAAAGGAGTGCACCGGGTGTGGAAATTCTCGTTGTCGTAGCAATCATAATCGCCTTCTATATGGCTTGGAACATCGGTGCCAACGATGTTGCCAACTCTATGGCTGATGCAGTTGGTTCTAAAGCTTTGAGTATATTTTGGGCGGTTATTTTAGCTGGTATCTGTGAATTCTGCGGGGCGGTTCTTGTCGGCAGCCATGTTACTGATACCGTTCGTAAAGGTATAATCGATTCACAAGTATTTGCTCAAGACCCGATGTTGCTGGCGCACGGTATGATGTGCGCGATGCTGGCGGCGGCATTATGCTTGAACCTGGCGTCTTATCTTGGTATGCCGGTTTCCACCACACATTCAATAGTAGGTGCGATTGTGGGCTTCGGGATTCTAGAGGCTGGCTTCGGACACATTTACTGGGGCAAGATGGGGCAGATAGTAGCGAGCTGGTTTATCTCTCCACTGGCAGGGGGGATAATGGCCTTTATTATATTCAGGCTGATATCACGTTATGTTTTATCGGTTGAGAAACCAGCGACAGCGGCACATAAAGGTGTACCTATTTGTGTATTTTTTACTTTTACTATATTGATTTTATCTATTATTTACAAAGGACTGAAGAATCTTCATCTGAATCTGAAAGGTCCAGAGGCGGTGGCTGTGAGTATACTGGGAGGGATTGTAGCTTCCGGGATTTCGATTTTGTTCGTCAGAAAAAGCTGCAAGTGTTATGGTGAATTGACCTATGAGGAGCAACTGACCCATGTAGAAAAACATTTTGCTGTTTTGGTCATTATAACGTCGTGCACAGTGGCGTTTGCACACGGCGCCAATGATGTAGCCAATGCTATCGGGCCCCTAGCGGCAGTGGTCGAGATAGTTAAATATAATGTTATTCCTAAAGAAGTAAGCATAGATATGTGGATTCTTGCTCTCGGTGGTTTGGGAATAGTTGCAGGGTTGGCGACGTTCGGGTACCGTGTGATGCGAATAGTGGGAACAAAAGTGACAGAAATTACGCCCTCACGCGGCGTTGCTGCTGATTTAAGCACTATGGCGACAGTGTTAACCTGTTCAAAAATGGGATTGCCGATATCAACGACTCATACGCTCGTTGGGGCGATAATAGGGGTGGGGCTGGCCCGTGG
>CAYXUW010000166.1:0-2635 GCA_964468375.1 uncultured Pirellulales bacterium
GCTCAAGGGCCTGACGAAGGATGGTTTCTCTTCCGACAACACTTACGAGTTCACTTTCTGCACCTACGAGATTGATATTCGCCGGCAGCAGCCAGAGGTTTGGGCGGACTAGCAGGATTTCATCTTCGAAGTTAGTCGATTGCGTGAGCAGCCGGTATGAGCCGGAGTCGATTTTTTCAGGTTCTATTCCGAGATGTATTGTCAGATGCGCCTGAGGGTCGAGATCGAGAACGGCCACCTTCAGACCGGTAGCGGCAAGGGCTGCGGCGGTATTTACTACTGTTGTGGTTTTACCTACGCCGCCTTTCTGATTTAGTACTGCGATTTTCCTCAATCTATCAATCTCAACTGCTTTCGGTTTTTATTTTCTTCAGGACCGCATCCAACACGCCGTTGACGAACGCCGAGGACTTGTCGGTGCTGAATTTTTTGGCGAGCTCGATGGCCTCATTTATGACGACTCTTGGCGGTATATCGGGGCAGAATTTCAACTGGTAAACCGCCAGTCGCAGAATGCTCTTGTCAACAGTCGAGAGCCGGGACAGCTGCCATTTTATCGTCGAAGAGACGATAAGCTCATCGCAGAAAGCCAGTTTTTCCCAGGTTCCTTTTGTCCATTCCGCGGCGAGCTTGCGAACTGAGGTATCGGGGTCGTTTTCTGCGAAGAAATCGGTCAGCCGAGGGAGTAAATCTGAGCCCTGTATATCGAGTTGATATAGCCCCTGCATCGCCAGCTCTCTGGCCCTGGTTCTCTTATCCACCTTACGGCCTCTTAATTGTTTATTGTTAAGTTGTCAATGAACAGCTCATATCTGTTCGAGCACGTTTACAGTTTCCATAGCAGTCGAGGCGGCGTCGGTGCCAGCATTGCCCATTTTGGTGCCTGCTCTTTCGACGGCCTGCTCGATAGTGTCGCAGGTTAAAACGCCGAAGATTGCCGGAACTGCAGAATCGTAGCTGATTTGTCCGATGCCGCGTGCGACCATCTGAGAGATATAGTCGTAATGTGGTGTTTGGCCGCGTATGACCGCACCGAGACAGAGGACTGCGGCGTATTTACCGCTTTGCGCAAGCTTTTTTGCAGCGACGGTGATTTCACAGGCACCCGGTACCCATACTACGGCTATCTGCTCGTCAGACGCGCCGTGACGTTTGAGACAGTCAATTGCACCGGTGAGCAGCTTGGCGGTTATAAATTCGTTGAACCTGCTGACTACAATGGCGTAATTGCCTTTTCCGGCAGTTACCCGACCTTTTATTTCCTTAGCCATATTTTAGCTTCTCCAATCAACATTCTTAAATCTACAGAGTTATTGTTCCCCGCAATCCTGCTCCTGAAGAGCCGCTCGGGTGACTTTACATTATAAGACTAATATAAGCTGGTTTCCAGAAAAAGACCGATTGCGATTTTGCTGAGCGGCTACGTTTGTTCGCTGCTGTTGAGCTAACTTGTTCAATCGCAAGAGGTTATGAAGCAGTTTTTCGGTGAAATTTTTAGTTCGGCCAGAAAGACGTATAGCTACCTAAAAAACCGCTAAGCTGGCGGGAGTTTATTGCCGAAACGCCGTTTGGGTGATTTAGTCGCCGGTTGAGCTGAGAAACAGCGGAGCAAAACAGTTATGCTTTTCGATGATATGGAATTTGATTCTTATACCGAAGCCGAACGCAAAGCGAAGAGGGCGTTCGAGCTTTATGAGGAGGGGCAAATACCGCAAGCTCTTGCTGAAATCGAGGCGGCGCTCGAGATAAATCCGGCCAACGGCGCATGGCATTTCAACAAGGCCCTTACGCTGGACACCAAGGGCGAGTTTAACGAAGCGATAAGCGAATACGAGATTGCCCTGCAGTTCGCTCCGGATGATTTGGAAATATTAAATTCACTGGCCGTCGATTACACCCGAACCGGTCAGTACGATCTTGCGATGGAAACCTTCGAGCGGGTTCAGGAATTAGACTCTGCGTTCGAGCCCAGCTATTGCAATCGTATAATTACTTATACCGAGATGGGACAGCACGATTCGGCAGAACAGATGTTTTATCTTGCCCAGCAGCTAAACCCTGATTGTGCTTTATGCTTTTATAATATCGGCAACAGTCTCTTTGTCCGCGGCGATTATAGGAAAGCGATTCACTGCTGGCTGAAGACGGCGGAGCTTGAGCCGAGCCACCCGCAGATTAACTATCGAATTGCTCAGGCGTATTGGGCGAACGGTGATTACGAGAGCGGGCGCGAGTATTTTTTATCAGAGCTTCGTATAAATCCGGGTGATGTTGATGTCATTCTTGATTTCGGCCTTTTCCTCCTTGAGATTGGCGATATCGAATCGGCGAAGGAGAAGTTTAACAGGATACTCGAGCTTAAGCCCGGTTTTGCGGTCGCTATGTTTTATTTGGGTGAAATTGCTTTTAGAAGCGCCGACTATAATAAAGCGTTTAGACTATTTACAGAGGCACTGCGAAATGACAATAAGCTCGCAGGGCCTAAATACCGGTTAGCTGAATATGCATTGATGAGGGGAAAAACAGAAGAAGCGAGGGGTCATCTGGTTTCGGAGGTGAAACTGGCTCCGGAGGATTCCGATATACTGGTTTCTATGGGGTCGATGTTTCTGGGGATGGGTGATTTGGATTATGC
>CAYXUW010000167.1:0-2591 GCA_964468375.1 uncultured Pirellulales bacterium
CAAACACTCAGCAGGGCGGAGTTACTAAATGGGGAATAATCAAAACGGCAATAAAAGAACAAAGTATCTCGTTATCTTAGGTATGTTGATACTTTCGGCAGTAAGCGCATTCTGGACACTCTCCGGCAGGCCGCTTAATAATCACGAATGTTTTGTCTCTATTACCGCAAGAGAAATGCTCGAAAGCGGCGATTGGGTCTGGCCTACCTGCAACGGCGAGCCCCGCCTCCAGAAAACGCCGCTATCTTACTGGCTCGTGACGGGCTTCGCCCAGATAACCGGTGAAGTCGACGAGTTCACCGCACGACTGCCGAGCGCCGTTTTTGGAGTGCTTTCAGTAGCGGCTGTTTTATACTTCGTGAACCGGTGGCTTACGTTTCGAATTGCGGCAGTTTCCGCCGGCGTCTGGATAACATCACTTGGTTATATCCGCTACACTCACAACGCCCGGCCGGAAATGGCTCTGACGTTTTTTATTTTGCTGTGCTTTTTGAGCTTCTATTCGTCGGTTAACGCGAAAAACCGGCGCAGACAGGCCGCATATATGTTCGTATTCTGGATAAGCTTTGCTCTTGGGAACCTCGCCAAAGGCCCTGCTCCCCTGCCGCTGGTTTTGCTTCCGTTGTTTTTCTACGTTGCCATATTCCGCCAGTGGAGGAAGCTGTTCAACTGGGCTGCGGTGACAGGATTTATTGTTTTTCTGGTCATCGTATTGCCCTGGCCGCTTGCCATCGCCGACAGGTTAAACTGGGACCTGATATTGTGGAAAAAAGAATTCGTTGACCGCTTTTTCGGTGATTACGATTCGGGCAGCAAGGCGATTTATTATTATCTTCCGAGGATGTTTATGTTCGTAGCGCCGTGGGTTGCGTTTTTGCCGATGGCGCTGGCCGCTCCTTTTTACGGGGTTTGGAACAAAAAACGGCCGGTGATGCAGTTCTTATGGCTGTGGTTTGTTGTTGACTTGGTTTTCCTAACCATAGCCGGAGGCAAGCGCCAGCACTACATACTGCCGCTGATGCCGGCAATGGCTATACTTGTAGGTATTCTTATAGAAGATATGGTTTTTGTGCGGAAGGCCTATACGCTGAAATACGCAATCGACACCCTGCGAAGTCATATTATTGTTATAGTTGCCGGTGCTGTGGGGGGAATGATTTATGCGGCTAAATATCACCCTGAAATGCTTACCGGCGCAACAATAGTCGGGACAGCGATGATGATTACAGTTGCAATTGTTGCGGTATTGTTTTCGAAGGGAAAGCCTGCTTTTGCCTGCGGGGTGGTTTTTGTCGGCATTATCGCTGTGAGTATGATTGCTTATGTCATCTTTATAAATCCCCTCAACTATAACTGGCCGTCCAAGCAGTTCACACAAACTGTAGTGGAAAAAGTGCCGGCTTCGGACAAGCTGATAGCATACAAATCCGCCTCTACGAGGTTTATTCATTACTTCGGCAGACCCGTGCTTGAAATGAAAACAGTGTCTAAGACGCGCAGCTTATACGAGGAGGGCTGCTGGGTTGTGGCGTTCGGCAGATTTCTTGATGAATTGCTCAAAAATGACAGCTTTGAAGTAGTTTACAGACAAGAAGACGCCGAACGGCACAAAGCAAAACCCGTGGACGGTGCGCTTTTGCACAAATCCGCGGCAAACAAAGGAAATGAGTAAAATACGGCGCGGTGGGCTTATTCCGCGAGCTGTCTGAGAAATTGCATCTCGTCTTCGGTTATTTCCCGGTCGTCGTTGATTTCCTCGACTACTTCTGCGGCCTCCTCGACGGTGTAGCCCTTGGCTTTTATAAGCCATACGGCTGTCAGCATAGGAACTCTTTTTTCGCCGCCGCTGCCGTGGAGCCAAACCGGCAAATTGTTCTTATCAGCCATTATAGTCAGGAATTGCCTCTGCGTTTCTCTGCCTGGGAAATAGTTGGCTTTTTCAACGGGCAGCTCGATATATTTAACGCCGTTGTCTCTGACCCATGTTATTTCTTCGTTGTGCCAGTTTTTTTCACGATGCTCGGAAGCCGAGCGGACATTTACTATTGCAGCGATGTGATATTTGTAGAGCATCCGGGTGTAATCCATCCCTCTCGGCTGACCGCTGGTGTAAAGAACTTCCGGTTCTACGATATGAAAATTCTTGATATGAAAGTGCCGAACCAGGAAAATCGCTGCCGCTACCGCTATTAAAATAATCCAAAGCGCCGCCAGGGATTGCTTTTTCTTCTTTGCCACGTCTAACCTTCCTTGCGATGAACCCTGCGAATAGAATATATTTTTTTGTCCGTTGCTTCGAAATAGACCCTACTTATCATCTCGCCAATCAACCCTGTGGCGACGAATGCTGTGCCAAGCATTAAAAGTATCGTCGCCAGCGCCATCAGCGGCGTGTGCGCGACCGAAATCGGCACGTTATAATAGAATTTATCATACAGTATGTATGCGAACAGCGCTAAAGACGCCAGAATAGAATAGACGGCCGGCCGGCCGAAAAAGTGCAGCGGCCTCGTAACGTATCCGAGCAGAAACCGCAGCGTTATTAAATCGAACACGACCCGTATAGTTCTGGAGATTCCATAGTTGCTGGC
>CAYXUW010000168.1:0-2481 GCA_964468375.1 uncultured Pirellulales bacterium
CCATCACTCCGGCGACCGAGCTTATATTAATTATCCGCCCGAATTTGTTCCGCACCATAGATTTCGACGCTACCACCGTCGCCATAAAGGCCGCACGCAGATTCACGCCGATGACTTTATCGAAGTCCTCTTCGTTCATTTGCATCATCAGCTTGTCACGGGTGATGCCGGCGTTGTTCACCAAGATTCCTATCCCCCCGTATTCAGCCGCCAAGGATTCCAGCGCTCCGGTAAGAGCAGCCGTATCGGTGATATCCACGCATTTTGTTATAACACTAAAACCGCCCTCTTGTGCAACCCCCTCGAGCTCGCTGAGCTGCTCGGCGTTTATATCCAGCCCCGCAACGGCCCGACCGCACTTGAGCAGTTCCAATACTATCGCCCGTCCTATTCCTCTGGCAGCTCCTGTTACTACAGCCAGTCTTTTCTCCGCCATCCTACGACCTCCTTGTTGAAACATTGCAATCCTGCAGTTCTTCTACCGCCTGCAAGCTGCTTATATTCACAACTTTTATCTTCCTGTTGATTCTTCGCATAAGGCCGGTTAAGACCCTCCCCGGCCCAATCTCGTAAAAATCCTTAATTCCGTCTGCTATAAGTTTTTCCATGCATTTTTGCCAAAGTATGGGGCAAGTCAATTGTTTTATCAGCCCTTCTGCTATTTTATTAGCGCTTTTATAGTATTCAGCGTCGATGTTGGCAATAGTTTTAACGTCTCCCGGCTCTGCTATCTCACATTTTCCTATCGCCTCTGCGAGCTCTTCCGCCGCACTGGACATCATTGGAGTATGAAAAGCGCCCGCCACCTCCAGCCGCACCGCTTTTATAGCTCCGTGTTTTTCCGCTAATCTTTCTGCCCGGTCGCACGCTGCTTTGCTTCCGCTCACCACGATTTGCCCGGGGCAGTTAAAATTAACAGCCGTCAGAACTTCCCCTTCGCCGGCCTCGGCACAAAGCTGCTCGACCTTTTCCTTATCGAGCCCGATGATACTGACCATACCGCCGTTGGTAGCATCAGAAGCCGCCTGCATCGCCTGGCCGCGCTTTTGAACAAGCACGAGCGCGTCCTCGAAGCTAATAACACCAGCCGCATACAGAGCCGTATATTCACCCAAGCTGAGCCCCGCCGTTACGTCCGCTGCGGGGATGCTCGTTTTAATCACCTCTAAAATAGCCGCCGAGGTTGCAAAGATCGCCGGCTGCGAAATCTCCGTTGTATTCAATTTCTCTGCCGGCCCCTCAAAACAAGCACTGCTTAAATCGAATCCGACAACGGAATTCGCCTTCTCAAAAATTCGCGCAGCCAGCTCGAACTTTTGAGCTATTTCCTTGCCCATTCCTACTGTTTGAGCTCCCTGTCCCGGAAATAAAAAAGCAGTCTTCATAATTTTGCTTAATACCTCGCGCTGTTAGAACTCGAATAAGGTGGCTCCCCACGTTAGCCCCGCCCCGAACGCTACAAAAATCACCGTATCGCCGCGTTTGATTCTCCCCGCCCGGACGCATTCATCGAAAGCAATCGGCACCGACGCCGCAGAAGTGTTGCCGTACTCGGCTATATTCAAAAAAACCTTCTCGTCAGGCAACTTTAAACGCTTCGCTGCGGACTCGATAATTCTTGCATTCATCTGATGTGAGATAACCATTTTAATATCGTCAGTGCTAAGTCCGCAGTGCTCCAGACAATCGTTAACTGCCTCGATAATCCTCCGAACCGCCTGCTGATAAACCTCTCTGCCTTTGATTTCCATATAGATTTTTTTCGGGTCTTCCAGTTTCTTGTCCGCCGGGTATCGGGAGCCGTACGCTTGGCAGTTTAATGCCTCCCAGCGGTCCCCGTCCGAGTACATATTGCAGTAAATAACACCCTTGCCTTCGTTCTTTTTCCCTTCCAGAACGACCGCCCCGGCGCCGTCACCGAAGAGAATACAGCTCGTTCTGTCCTCCCAGTTCGTAATCTTGCTTAAAGTTTCCGCCCCTATTACGAGCGCATTTTTAATTCTGCCGCTCTCTATAAACTGCTGCACGATAGATAGACCATACACAAAGCCGCTGCACGCCGCCGCCAAATCGAACACCCACGCCTTAGTTGCCTCTAAGCTGCGCTGCACAAAGGATGCCGTCGAGGGAAAAACCATCTCCGGCGTAATAGTGGCTACTATAATAAGGTCGAGCTCGCCTGCATCGAGTTTTGCCTCAGCCAGAGCTCTTTTGGCCGCCTCAGTGGCTAAAAGTGCAGTGGTTTCCTCGTCTGTGGTAATGTGCCGTGTTTTAATGCCTGTCCTCGCAGTAATCCATTCGTCCGAGGTGTCCACCGTCTTTGCCAGTTCGTCGTTTGTTAATTTCTTCTCCGGTGCGAACGAGCCGTAACCGGTAATTACCGCGCGGTAATTGGGGCTGTCCTCCTTAACTTCCTTGTTCATCAGTCGTCCTTACAGATGTGCTTGATAAATATTCCGTAATCTTGTCGTTTATTTTTTT
>CAYXUW010000169.1:0-2470 GCA_964468375.1 uncultured Pirellulales bacterium
GAGCAAGGACCTGCAAGCGTGATACAAACGGCTTGGGAAAACGGCAAGATGAGCGTGGGGCCCTACGACTGGAACTTCACACGTCTGACGTTCTGGGTCATGGCGATTAACGGCATTTTCTACGCAATTCAGAAATATGGTACCGACCAAACCATAGTGCAGCGATTTTTGGTGGCCAAATCCAATTCAAAGGCCGTCAAAGCCGCTCTGATGGGGGCATTGATGTGTGTCCCTGTATGGACATTGTTCATATTCATCGGCACATTATTGTGGGTCTTTTACCACACTACTGCTGCTAAGCTCCCCACCGGGGTTACAGGCGATGCGGTTTTCCCATACTTTATTATGTCACAGCTTCCTGCAGGTGTCACAGGATTGATCTTAGCAGCACTGATTTCGGCGGCCATGTCCAGTTTGGATTCGGACCTGAATTGCCTGGCTGCGGTCGGCGTGGAGGATTATTATCGCCGATTCAAGATAAGCGCCACGGATAGGCAATGCCTGAATGTTGGAAAACTCATCGTTATTGTCAGCGGGCTTTGTGCGATTGGTATTGCATGTCTTTACGTTCATTTTGGCGGCGGGGCCATCCTCGGCACGATTTTTGCCCTGTACGCTATTTTTTCCGGCGGCATTGCGGGCCTGTTCGCATTAGGATTTTTAACAGTTCGTACCAACCGAAAAGGTCTCTATGTCGGCATTGCAGCCTGTGTTCTCTTTACCGCCTACGCGCTTTTGACCAGCACCAAGTTCGATTTGGGCGGACCCGAGAAAAAACAGCTCCTCGATCTCGGCAGATTCAACTTCACTCATCATAAGTACATGCTCGGCGTGTATAGTCACATAGTGCTTTTTGTCGTCGGTTACTTGGCAAGTTTTCTATTTCGTCCAGACAAGGACACTAAAGGCTTAACCCTCTACGGATGGCTGGCCCCGTTAGAGAAACCGGCTTAGAATATTCCGATCTTCAAGAAAAATTCTCTAATGGGGCTGGCAAGACGCTAAATAGATGGTCGACTAAGCGAACCAATAATTTTTTATGACTTGTCGTTGTTGAACCATTTTAATTTTTTTGAAGAGTCGGTTGTAAGCTCTCTTGATCCTAATATTTTCAACCTAACAGGCTTTTTATATTAATTTTTTTCTCTGAGTTTCTTGACTTCCTCCCGTAATTTTGCGTTTTCATCTATTACGGTAGCCAAGACATCATCAACTTGGTCTTTGACGTTTTTTTGCAATTGCTTTTCCAAGGCCTCTTTTTGCTTCAGGCATTGTGCCAACTGTTCCTGTTGCTGCTGGATTTGCTTTTCGTACTGCTTTTTTAGCTGCTCGATTTTCTCATCACGCTGCTTCAATTCCTTCTTCAACTGCATGTTTTCAGCAGCTATGGTTCTGCTCTTTTTGTCGCTTGGCAGCTCTTGTTCCTGACAGCCTGCATAGGTCACAATAGCTACGCATATTGCTAAAAAAAATGCCTTGGAGATTTGCTCTTTCATCTCGCGATCCTTTCGAATATTTTAACTACTCAAAAAGAACATTCAATTTTTCTTTATCAGCCGGATCGATTTGTTCCTGGGCCGTCCATACCGCAAGGTCCAGGCTCTTTTTACAGGGACAATCTTTGCCGGCAAGTTCTTGCTTGCCGGCAAAAACAGCCTGTAAAAGTTTCAAACAATTATCTGTTGCCGTTCCGAGATTGCTGATTATTTCCTGCAAAAGAGACTGTTTACTCTTCTTGCTGTCATGCGGTTGCCAGCAGTCATAATCGCTGACCAGAGCGATTAAAGCATAGCAGATTTGTGCTTCTCTTGCCAGTTTTGCTTCCGGCATAGCAGTCATACCGATCAAGTCACCGCCCCACGCCTGGTGCATAAGTGATTCTGCCCGCGTGGAAAATTGCGGGCCTTCCATACACACATAAGTGCCCTTCGGGTGCACCTTCATACTGCTTTGCTTTGCAGCATTTATAAGTATCTCTCGAATTCGTCCGCAAACCGGCTCAGCCATCTCGCAGTGCACCGCGGCGAAACCGCCGAAGAAGCTATTTGTGCGATTGAATGTCTTATCTATAAACTGGTCAACGATAACTAGATTAGGAGGGGTAATCTCAGGCCGGAGAGAGCCCACTGCGCCGCTACTTATAATCACACTAACGCCGAGCTTCTTCAAGGCGAAGATGTTAGCTGCGTAAGGCACTTCGCTCGGCGAAAGTTTATGCCCCTTGCCGTGACGATTTAAGAACGCAGTTTGCTTGTTGCCGAGATTGCCGACCATAACGGGAGTGCTTGGCTTGCCGAAAGGTGTTTCGACATCGTGAAATTTTACATCAGTTAGCTGCTCCGCCAGGGCATCGCCCAGTCCTGTGCCGCCTATTACACCGATCAACTCTTTTACCATTTCTTTTCCCTCATTTGTATTAACTTGCGATTATACTATATAGTATTTATATTAAAGTCAATCGGCATTATAG
>CAYXUW010000170.1:0-2334 GCA_964468375.1 uncultured Pirellulales bacterium
AGGATATCAGGTTCTCATCCTGGAGACAGGGGTTCGACTCCCCTTGGGGGTATTTATTAGAACTTATATTTCAGCTCTGTATGACTTAATAACGGAAAAGTTCATGATGTATCTGCTCTTGCGGCACACCTTGTGCAGAAAGCCCTTCTTCAAGCTTCATTATCATTCTAGGCGGCCCGCAAATAAGAAATTCATACTCCTTCAGCGGGCGACACAGATATTTCCTTAACACATCAGTTGTAATATATCCGGTCTCTCCCTGATACTCCGGCTGGTCGCTCAGAACGTGTATAATATTTACAGTTTCTACGTTTTCAAGCTCTTCCTTATACAAGATTTCGTGCTTTTTCTTATTTCCATAAAACAGGTGCAGTTCGCGGTCAGGTTCGTATGCCAACTCCTCAAAGAGACGCGTAAACGGTGTTATTCCTATTCCTCCGGCAATCATTACTATCGGCCGCTGCGTCTTCAATGCCGCCTGCGAAAACACACCGTAAGGCCCATCGATATAAACGGCTTCGCCTGGTTTAATCGACTGCAGATTTTTCGTCGCAACTCCCATCGCCTTCACCGTAACGCTTAGTTCACCGGTCTGCGGCTGGTAATGCGAAACGGTAAACGGACGAATTCGCCCTCTCAGTCCTCTTCGGAAAAATACGAACTGCCCGAGACGCGGCTTTAGCTTTCTGCCTATCGGCTCACAGCTTATCCGGGTAACATTATCTCCCAGCTTTTCAACCTTTATGACTATATGTTTTGCGCTTATAAGCTCTGCACGGCAAATCAGCCGATAAAGCAAAAATGCCGCCGCTATTATTGACAATCCTATCCAGAAGTAATACGCTCCGGTCGTCGTGCCAATGGTACTGCCTAATGCAAAAGCGTGCCCCAGAACTAACGCCAAAGCAGCATAACTTGTGATATGCACACTGTACCATTTCGTCCGCCCGAGCCGCTCCCGCCAGAAAACACTCGTCAGCACCACCGCGAGAAATAATGCAAACGCAAACATACCGGCCAGCGCCCACAATTTAAAAGACCCCGCTCCCTCCAACAATAGGGGGTTAACATTTCTCTTTTCGAGATAATACAGTGTAATAAATACCGGATGCAGCGATACAAGCAGCAGGATATATTTTCCAATTTGTTTATGCGCCACCAGAACCCATAAATAATCCCGCATTATTCGACCCGCGGCCGCACGAAATCCGAGCAGAAATTGCCATAATATTAAAACCGTGCCGCACAGCGACCCGGCTTTGGCCAGCAGCTTGTAGACAACCAGCGTAGATGTGGGTTCGTTTAAATCTAAAAATGTCAGCGGCAAAAACGACGTTATCGCAATCAACCCGATTAAAATCGCCTTTCGCACTATCAGTCTTGCTTTTAAATGTTCCCAACACGCCGTTTTCATCTTTTTTCTTTCTTTTAGAACCGCCTTGACATTATCCTAATTATGTTTAAACGTCAAGTCAGCGACCTCATCAGATACAAGGCAATTGCTTGACGGTCATTCTGTATAGATATATAAGATAGGTGATAGTATTGCGTCCTATGACCGACAAAGACCAGTTATATATGCAGGCGGCTATAAAACAGGCCGAAATCGCCGAGGAAAACGGCGACGTGCCTATTGGGGCGGTAATTGTCCATAACAATCAAATCATCGCAAAGGCATATAATCAGCGCGAGCAATTACAGGACCCGACAGCCCACGCCGAGATCATCGCGCTTACGCAAGCGGCCGCTGCTCTGGAGAACTGGCACCTGAACGGCTGCACGATGTATGTTACATTAGAGCCGTGCCCGATGTGCGCTGGAGCGCTTGTTTTGAGCAGAATGGACAGATTGGTTTACGGCTGCGACGACCCAAAAACAGGTGCGGTGAAAAGTCTGTATAATATAATAACGGACGACCGACTAAATCACCGACTGGAAGTTACAAGCGGCGTTATGGCCGATGAGTGCAGCAAAATCCTACAGGAATTTTTCGACCGCAAGCGTTGAGAAAAGCAATTGTAATTTCTATTTCCTTGTGAGTATCACTTCCAAAATCAATTCAGATTTATCTTCGCCGAGAGACTGGTTCATTCTCAGGATGACTTTGTCCGGGCCGGCTTTGGTAAAAGTCTGAGTCAGCAGCGTATTCTGCCAATCCATAAACAAAGTGTCATCATCAACGAAATTACACACCGCATTCTCGAAACTGCCCGAGTCTTCAAACCACCAGTACCTATAAAACTTCGCCTTATCATCCCACGCGAAGATACCATGTGCCCCTCCCTCGTCGGTTTTTATAGAACTTCCATAATCGAAAAACACATATTTGTCCTT
>CAYXUW010000171.1:0-2311 GCA_964468375.1 uncultured Pirellulales bacterium
GGCCCGGACCGTATCGGCGGCGGCAAAAATATGAACCTTGTCTTCCTGCAAATCACGATTATAACCTGAGGGCTGACCTTTCAAAATAGTCAGCATAGCCATCAGCGAGCCATAAACACGCCCTGTTTTTGCGCGAATCAATTCGAGAATATCGGGATTGCGCTTTTGCGGCATCATACTCGATGACGTGCAATATGCCTCGTCAATTTGGACAAAACCGAATTCGCCGGATGAATAGATTATCCAGTCCTCAGCCATCCGTGACAGGTGCGTCGCGATAAGCGCGCAGTCAAAAATAAATTCCGCACAAAAATCCCTGTCGCCGACTGCATCAATGCTGTTGTAGCTAATTTCTTCAAAACCCAGCTGCTGCAGCACACTCTTTCTGTCTATCGCCAAAGTTGACCCTGCCAAAGCGCCGCTGCCTAACGGCGAAATTCCCAAAAGCACCCGGCAGTTCTGCAGCCGAACAAAATCCCGCTCAAGCTGCTCCACAAAACTTAACAGATACGACGCAATAACAATCGGTTGAGCACGCTGAAGATGAGTGTAGCCCGGCATCACATCCTCGGTATATTTCGCTGCCGATTTAACGAAGGCCTTTTGCAACAGCGATATTTTCGCCTGCAGCATCTCAATTTCATCGCGCATCCACAGCCGAATATCGGTGGCAACCTGGTCATTTCGGCTTCTGCCTGCGTGAAGTTTCTTGCCCGCTTCACCGATTTTCTTTACCAGTGCCGCCTCAATCGCCATATGAATATCTTCGTATGCTTTATCGAATTTAAACTTGCCGTCTGCTATCGACTGCGATATTTCGATGAGCCCATCCTTAATCTGCTTAAACTCATCTTTGGTAATGAGCTTTTGCTCTGCCAACATCTGTGCATGAGCAATCGAGCCGACGATATCATATTTGTAAAGCCGTTTATCCACCGACAGTGACTCTACAAAATCGAGCGCAAGCTCATCGGGTTCACCGCCAAGCCGCTTTTCCCAGCTTCTCTTTTTTCCGTTATCCATAACTTTCGCCTCGAAAAAATAGTATTCGCGCCATCTTCTTTCAAGAAAACGAATTAACTATACGCCCCGCCGCTGATTGTGTCAACCCTTCTGTCGGTACCTATTCGCGCAAAGGAAAAGGCCGGCCCCGATTTATCGGGGCCGGCCTTTATAACTCATTGCAGCACCTATCCGAATTTACGAACCAGGCGTGGGCGCAGCCGCCTGCCAGTTATTCGGGTCGTTGCCGTAAAGGGAAGTATTAATGCGCGTTAAGGATTTACCTTCGCCGTCGGCTTCTGTCGGCCAGAGGTCTACATCACCGGGTTCACCTCCGGGATGCGAGCCGTCGCTGTAGCCGACCCTGTCAACACGAATGTAATAACGAGTACCGCCATCCATATCACCGGGCTTACTAAGTTCCACCTTCTCACCGGCGTTGTCCAGCTTGCCGTCGTAAGGGCCATAAACGATGCTCGGAGACACACCCGGATATCGCCAGAAAAATGCATCAGGATTCTTAACCACCAATATACGTCCATAGGCAGGTATACTTACAACCGGACTATCAGGAAAGGTAAAGTCGATGCCATCGGAAAGCACCCATGGCTCATTCTCGGTATAATCATACAATGTTACTGCTGACGAACTGTTGTTGTATAGCTCAACATACTCGTACTGGTCATTTTCATACGAGCCGCCCTCAGGCCAATCGGGATGATACATAATCTCACTTATCACTATCGGCCCAACCTTCGGATAAGCATTGGCAAACCCCGGTGTGTCATAATCCATCGCAACAAAGTTGAAGTTATCTGTGCTGGCCTTGTAATATCTGCCGAATGATACATCGCTCTCGGACGCCCCGAAATCCTCCTTCTGGCGGTAGCCGGTTAATAAACCGTTCCCGTCCGCGGCAGATGACAGACAAACCATCTCGCCGTTCTCGCTTAATGCAAACGGTACTAATTTACCTGTATCCGAAGCCAATGTGCCGAAGTTAACGTCCTGATATACAACAATATAATCATAGGCCGGTATAGTTGTTCCCGGGGCAAAGCGATATTTAAGCAGATTTCCGCCGTTGTCGCTTAGATACCAGCCGCCTATGTCGATAGGACCTGCTGTCGTATTATATAACTCTATCCAGTCATCCGGGTAAGAATCCGTGTGAGTCATTACTTCGTTAATCACAATATCGCTCGGATTTGGAATAATACCCGAATCATCCCAGCCGGGCGAGCCGTTTACATAAGCACTCGCCCGCCAAGAATCCTTTTCGTCCCAACTGTTAACATCAGGATTGGCC
>CAYXUW010000172.1:0-1212 GCA_964468375.1 uncultured Pirellulales bacterium
GCGTTCGAATTGCCTATTATGTTTTCCGGCTTGAATTTCCCTTCTAATTCATGGCGTAATCGCAGGTTCTCGTCTTCGAGCATTTGTCTCTGAATAACAGCTTCCCGCCGTGTCCGCATACTGTTAGCAATCATACTTGCAACGATACTCAGAATACGCATTTCCTCTTCTAACGGTGTTTTTTCGTCATACGGCCTGTCTACCGAAATCGTCCCTATAACCTTCTCGCTGATTAAAATCGGAACACAGATGAAACTCAGCTCTTTCTTGGTAACGTTTAGTCTCTCGAAGCGATTTAGAAACATAGGTTCCTGGGAAATTTTCGGCACCATCATTGCTTTGCCGGTTTCCATAACTCTTCCGATAATACCCTCGCCGATGCGATATCGAATATTGCGACCGTATTCCTCGGAAAGATTATGCGTCGCCTCGATCATAACCTCATCACCGGCAGGTGTCAGAAGGGTAATGGTTCCTCTTTGAAGGCCGAGTTCGTCGTCGAGAATGTTCAGCACCTTCGCCAGAGCTTGTTTTTGATTTTGCTCCTCTATTAACACGCGGCTGATTTTATAGAGGGTTTCAAGCTGCTTGAAATGTTGTCCTGAGTTTACAAATGAAGGCCGCAAAGTTTTATCTCCTTTCATAAATTGCTGTTTAGCCCAATAAAAGGCCTAACAAAATAAAACAACATGATTGTAACACCCCCTGATAGCATTTCAAAGATTTCCTACAAAATTGTAACATTGGTCGAACCATTCCATGCTGGTTGCTTAAATATAATACCATATCAGACAAGTAGTTATAATCTGAACTCAGTCTTGGCACGACGTTTGCTTAACAAACATACAAAAACGATTTTTTATTCAAATGGAAAGGAGCTTTGAAATGAAGATTAGGTGCTGGATGGTTTTCACAGCTTTGGTTTACAGCAGTTCGCTGAGTTTGGCTGCGGAGGGAATCGATTTTGAGGTTACTGCTGATTATTTCAGCAAGTATGTATGGCGCGGTCAAAATTTGGATGATGAATCGGTATTTCAGCCCGGCTTCAGCGCCGGTTATATGGGGTTTACCGGCTCAATCTGGGGCAATTTTGAGATGACAGGTGCTAATGGTAACAGTGGTGAATTCACCGAGATTGACTATTCGATCGACTACTCAGGTACTTTTCCGGGCATAAAGGGCTTAGGTTACTCAGTTGGTATGATATACTAT
>CAYXUW010000172.1:1222-2297 GCA_964468375.1 uncultured Pirellulales bacterium
AAATCTACTGGGGATTCAGCCTGGATTTACCGTTGAGCCCGTCGATAACAGTATATCACGATGTAGACGAGGTAGACGGCTCATACGTTTCTCTGGCATTCGAACACAGTATTGAAAAAATCATCGAGCTTAATCCGGATCTGCCGGTAGGGCTGGACATCGGTTTAAGTTTTGGATGGGGCAGCAGCTCATATAATAAATCTTACTGGGGAGTTAGCGGCGATAAGATGCAGGACCTGGCGCTTTCGATTGGTTTTCCAATGGAAGTAGGCGGTTGGGGTGTAACTCCAAGTGTTAATTATGTTACGTTGCTCAACAGCACTATACGCAATAGCGCAGCCGAGGACGATATGTTTTTTGCCGGCGTTAGTTTGTCGAAGAGCTTTTAAGCATTCCAAAAGGGCGGATAAAACTACAAAAATGTAACTTGCTTGCGATAATGCTACAAAAATGCAACTGTTTTTTGCCGTAAATTAAAATTTTCGCCTTCATAACTACTTGTTTATAAAGGAATTATAAAAATATACTCACTCTAAGATAAATTGGCACGTTTATTGCATTTTACTTCTCGGGATTGATTTTTGCTTAATTATTAGGAGCTTTCACGAGTAGTATAGAAAATGGAGGTACAGAATTAATGGCGACAAAAGAGATTAGAAAATTCC
Organism: uncultured Pirellulales bacterium; assembly: GCA_964468375.1. Taxonomy (GTDB): domain Bacteria; phylum Planctomycetota; class Phycisphaerae; order Sedimentisphaerales; family Anaerobacaceae; genus CAYXUW01. The sequence continues at coordinate 1,888 of CAYXUW010000172.1, forward strand.
CTTATCATTTAAGCAGTTCATTACTGCTTGTTTCGATAATTCTGGTTCTATTCGGCAGTAATTCTGTCGCATATGCCAACGAAATAGACGCAGAAAGTTTACGACAGGGGCTTGATACAGTCTGGGTTCTGATAACCGCCTTTCTCGTATTTTTCATGCAGGCTGGATTCGGCATGGTTGAAGCAGGCTTTATCAGAGCCAAAAATACCTGCAACATTTTGACCAAAAACTTTCTGGATTTTTGCATGGCCTCATTGGCTTTCTTTTTAATCGGCTATGCCCTGATGTTTGGTGACGGAAATGCTTTTTGCGGAACGCAAGGCTTCTTTCTTTCCGGTCTTGGCGATAAAACCGCAAACGGCATACCTGTCTTTGCCCTTGTATTTCGGGAACTGTTTTTTGAACTCTTC
>CAYXUW010000173.1:0-2296 GCA_964468375.1 uncultured Pirellulales bacterium
ATAACGGTGGAACTTTCGTGCGGGGAAGATATAACAGCGAAGATAAATCCGGCACTTATAGAGCAGGCGGTGCTTAATCTTGTTGATAACGCGATTAAATACAGCAGAAATAATAGCAGGATAGAAGTTAAAGCTGAAAAAACGGAGGGCAAGGTTTTTATCACCGTGTCAGACGAGGGGTGCGGGATTGAAAAGGAGCACCTTGACCGCATCTTCGAACGTTTTTACGTTGTTGATAAGGGCAGAAGCCGTAAGCTCGGAGGTACGGGGCTGGGGCTGTCGATAGTAAAGCATATAGCTCAGGTTCATGGGGGGCATGTAGAAGTAGAAAGCACTCTTGGCAAGGGAAGCGTTTTTACGATACACCTACCTTTGGAAAAATAACTTTTTCGCAACAAACAGAATTCTAACACTACTTTCACATTCGCCTAACACTTTCAAAGTACCCTTCCAGTAAAAAGGTTCTTCGGGACCGGCCTGAAGAATGGAATTACGGACGATATTTATGGAGGTAAAAAATGAGAAAGAAATCAGTGTTAGCAATCTGCATGTTCATTCTGGCTTTCGGAGGAGTTGTAAAAGCTGATGAATTGGCGGATCTGAAACAGCAGATGGCCGAACAGGAGAAGTTATTGAAACAGATGCAACAGAGATTAGACCAGCTCGAAAACCAACAAGCACAACAAAGCAAACAAATGGAGGAGCAAATAGCAAAAGCGGTTGAAGAAAAGCAAATAGACGCCTTACCTGACAGCATGAAGTGGGTCGAAAATATAAAGTGGAGCGGCGACATCAGATATAGGCACGAATCAATCGACAATGACACAGCGGCAAAAACAAGAGACAGGAACAGAATCAGAGCAAGGTTAAAAATGCAAGCCAAGATTAACGATGAATGGGATGCCATTGTAAGACTCGCCTCGGGAAGCAGCGACTCTCCAACCTCGACCAATCAGACGCTCGGTGACTCTGCGAGTGATTCCTTCAGCAGCAAGGAAATCTGGCTGGACTGGGCATATGCTGACTATCATCCAAAATGGAGGCCGGGTTTGAATATTCTGCTAGGTAAAATGGCGAATCCTTTTTATACGGTTGGTAAAAATCAGCTCATTTTCGACGGTGATCTGAGCCCGGAAGGCGGAGCGGCGACTTATAAATGGAACATTAACGATTCTACAAGCGCGGAAGCAAGAGGCGGCGGTTTCTGGGTTCGCGAGCGAAGCACCGATGCCGATACAAGTATGTTCGGTGTTCAGGGACTGGTTAAGCATGAACTTTCTGATGGAAGTCATATTCTCGGCGGTGCCAGCTATTACGATTTCGGCAACATCAAGGGCCGAACTTTGAGCGGGATTGGTTCGAACGGCAACACGGTAACAGGTGGAGCTTACGACAACGACTACGATATTATCGAAGGTTTCGGCGAATACGGCTTTTCGATTGGAGAACGTCCTGCTGCTGTTTACGGCACATACGTGCATAATATGAATGCGAGCAATGCCGAAGATGCGGCTTGGCTTATCGGGGCAAGGTTTAATAAAGCCAAGAAGCCCGGTTCCTGGGAGGTTTCCTACAATTACAGGGATGTTGAACAAGACGCTGTGGTCGGCGGTCTTTGTGACTCTGATTTCATCGGCGGCGGAACCGACGGAAAAGGGCACGTATTTGGCTTCAAGTATCAATTGGCTAAAAACCTTCAAGCTGCAGTCCATTACTTTGCAAACGAGTCAAACGCTAGCAGTACGGAAGATAAATACAGGATGCTTCAGGCAGATTTGATTTTCAAGTTCTAACAATGTTTACAAAACTCTAACTTTGTTCTAACAAAAATCTAACAATTGTTGCGTATTCTTTAACAGGAAGTAAAGGAGATTTGAAATGAGAAAAATTATCTTATGTGGGTTGGTTATTGCTGCTATAGCTGTGACTTCGACAGCAGCGGTAGCCGAAAAGCAGACCCTGCAAATCGAAGGTTCCACTACTGTAGGCCCCATAGCGGATGCTTTTGCTGAGGCCTTCAAAAGCAATTACCCCGGTCTGGAAATTACCGTCAAAAAGACCGGAAGCGGAGACGGGGCAGCAGCTTTGGTGGATGGACGATGCGACATTGCGATTATGAGCCGGTTTATGAAAGAAAAAGAGTTCAGCAAAGCCGTAGAGAACGGGATATTTCCCGTGGCTCACGTAGTAGCGATGGACGGTGTCTGCGTTGTCGTTCATCCTTCCAATCCGATTAAAGAACTAAGTACCTCTCAAATCCGCGATATCTACAAAGGCAATATCACAAACTGGAAAG
>CAYXUW010000174.1:0-2277 GCA_964468375.1 uncultured Pirellulales bacterium
CCTGCGGCCTTCGGTTTAGGAAACCGACGCTCTATCCTACTGAGCTACGGGCGCATAAAATTAATTGTTTGTATTATAGAAATTTCTAGCTCATACCGTCAACTCCTAAAGCTGTAAGTTAGGTGGCCCTGTGGATAAATCAGTTATTGGTCTCAATAAATCTAATCATATTGTAGATGGTTTTGTTGTAGGGCACGTCGATATTATGTTTCTCGGCGAGCTTAATAATTGCGCCATTTAAAGCTTCGATTTCAGTTCTCTTTCCCGCCTGTATGTCTTGCAGCGTTGAAGACTTGTGCTCGGCGGTATCAGGCACTAATTTATCATAGAATACTTTCAGAAAATCGCTGGTTTTTTTCCAGTGTGTCTCATGGCCCGTAACAGCCAGAACCTGGAATATCTCTTCGCAGATTTTATCCATAATCAATCGCGTAGATTCATTCCCCGCCAGTATCCCGTAAGGAACGTCCAGAATCGCGCCGAGCGGATTTAAAGCGCAGTTATAAAGCATCTTAGCCCAGAGGTCCTTTTCAATCTCGTCCGTTGGCTCGCAGGGTATGTCCCCATCGCTTATAGCTTTACACAGCTCTTCAATCTTCGACCAATGTTCCCCGAATAAGCTTCCGATATGAATTGCGTCCGCATGAACGGTTATTGTTACCTCGTTTGGTTTATACCTGCTGAATCCCGTAATTACTCGTGCGTTAAAAATCTTACTCTTAGGTAAAAATGAGTAAAATATCTCTGCATTTCCCCATCCATTCTGAAACAAAACGATTTCGCTTTTATCATCGAATAAATTCTTATGCTGCGAAATATCTTTCGCTGCTTCGAGCGAATCGCAGCTCTTTACGCTTACGACAATGTAGTCATAACGTTGTTTCGATACCGAATTCAGAGACGAAAAGCAGTTAAAATCAGCCGGCTTCGCGTAAAATTCCCCGAAAATCCCTTTTCTTACGAGCCCGTTCTGCTGCAAAGTTGCGACGACCTCCTCTCTGGCAATAATATCAACCGCCGCTTTTGATTTAAGCAGACAGCTTGCGATTCCCAGCCCTACTGAACCGCCGCCGTAGATTAGAGCTTTCATAATATCCTAAAATTTAATAATGAATCAATAGAAGGTTACCCCCAGAATATACCAAACCCCGTCCGAACCTCAAGCCCTCTCCTTATATTTAGCCTCACGAGCCACGCCTTGGGGCTTACTTGTTCTGCCGGATGCCCGCGCGGATTCCGTACTGCATGGTTTGTATAAGGTTATTTAGCGTTTTTTTTGCAGCATACGGGCCTGGAATTTTATGAGCTGGTCGGCGGTGACGGTTTCTTCGCGGAAGTCTCCGAAGACTACGCGGTATCGGCCGTCCGGAAGCTGCCACTGTATAATGACGGCATTGGCGTCGGATGTGTCGATGCTGTCGCCGTAATAGATGACGTTATCGAGGTTCTGAGTTAACTGTTCGTATCTCGAGTGGGCCCTTAGGGCGCTGGCCTTCGAGTCGATGCCGCCCAGGCAGTATTTAATCAGGAGTTTGCTGTCCTGAATTATGCCGCCGCTTTCGAGGTCTTTTGTTCTAAGGAAGTTGGCGAACAGAATCATTGTTATAATTATAGCAGCAGCTGCGGCCAGTTTGCTTATTCTAAGGTCTATAATGATACTGACGGTATCCAGTCCGCCTCTGTGATGAGGCAGATTGTGCGGGATATGTTCTTTTATATTATCGGCGAGGCGGGCGGGGACGGACTGTTCCGTCGCATCGGCCAATTCGTTCAGCAAATTTTCGATTTTTTCTTCATTCATAATTTACTTTGTCCTTCAGTGACAATTCTGTTTCTTAGAGATTTCAGCGCCCTGTTCAGCCGGCTTTTGAAAGTGCCCTGTCTTACTCCTGCAATTAAGGCGGCGTCGGCAATAGTTAAATGTTGCATATAATGCAGGACCACCGCCTGTCTTAGTTTTGCGGGCAGCTTCGCCATTGCGTCCGCGAGCCGAACAAGCTGGTCATAATTTCCGGTTTTTTCGCGATCGACATTGTCGGCGGGCTCGAGCATATCAAACTGGCTGATACTAACGGCTGTTTCATTTTTGTGCTTTCGCCAGTAAAGCTTTGAGGCGTTAGATGCGATTCGATACATCCAGCTGTTTAGGGCATTTCCGCTTCTCAGTTGGCCTATATGCTGCCAGGCGGCCATAAAGCTTTCCTGCGTGAGGTCTTCGCTGGCCTGGGGGCTGTGGCCAAGCCGTCTGAAAAAGACGTAAATTTGCCTATAGTATAT
>CAYXUW010000175.1:0-2219 GCA_964468375.1 uncultured Pirellulales bacterium
CCAAGGGCTTGCAGTAGGTTACTACGGCTGTACCCTTGGCGCCTGGAATCTGCAGTATCCTCGACTTTTGCAACGTTAGGGTGAAGATTCAATTTCGAGACTTGCTGAAAAAGCCCTATTGTCAGAATCTCAGAAAGGCGAGATCTTTGAAGGGTTCTGCCTGGGATGCTCATAATAAGCGGGCAGTGGGGATTTTGCACAGACCAAAGGGCATCGGTGCACACGATTATGCGCAGGTTGCCAATTTCAGAGAACAGCACTCTCGCAACCGCTCTGGCGGCCTGAAATAGTTGCGGTGACCGCTAAAGGGTTCTATCCGCATTCTTCAAAATATACACCGCTGTGCGACCATGGAATCATAGCAGCTAGTCTATACTTGAAATAACGCTCCCCATTGCCTGCTGTGATGGAGCGCACCGGAATTGCAATCCGTCTTAATGCAATTGTTCGGCGCTACGAATACCTTTATTGTACTGTAATTATATAAGCCTTCCCGTCGGTAAAAAACTCATTTCCCATAAAATTCTTGCCGATTAAAGATTTTACGAGTTGTACCTTCAGGTGGCTCTTTATTTTTCCTGTACGATTAAGGTCTTGATACAGCACCTCTCGTTCAGTATCCAAATCAGGAGCAATCTCTGGAATAATGCCCCATTTGAGACCGTCATTAGCATTCACCATACCAACATAGATACTATCTCCATTTCTCAACAAAAAGTTTGTACGCCATATTTTAACGTGATGCGCATTACGGAGCCAGTTTGTCCCGGTTACTTTTGCAAAACTTAGATCCTGTATTTTCGTGTTCCAAAAGGAAGGTGAAATCGGTGCAGAAGGATAAGGTATCTTCATTATCAACGGTTTAATTGCCTTGATAAACGACGAGATATCCGCGCTCTCGGTTAAGATCCAGCCAGCCAGCTGCAATGTTGATGTCAACCGTCCGTCGCCCTTTGCAAAGAAAATAAAGTTCACAGGCTCTTGTCTCTCTCCGATCAACGTCTCAGTGAATTTCATCTGTTCATTAGTGAAAATATCCGTACCCTTCGACACCACAATGGCCTTTTTTGATGGCACTGATGCGAGTGCAGGATGATAGCTTAATGAAAATCCGGTATAGAAGACGATAGCGAGGGACACAAGAGCGAAAGAAATTGAGCGGGCTCTGCCAACCGGGGATATAGATTTGTTACTTTCTATTTGATATCCAAGATATTCGGAAAAAGAAACGGCAATAATCAGCCACATTGCCCCGACAAGATACCCCCCCCAAACATCGCTTATATAATGTTCCCCCAAGTATACCCGGCTAAAGCCAATCGCAAAAATTATGAGAATTGTTATGAAGGCTATATTTACCTTTCTGTTCCGGATTTGGACGAAGCGCGCAAGGAGGTATCCCACAAACCCGTAGAAAGCCACCGCTATAGTTGCATGTCCACTTGGAAAGGAAAAAGAATGTTCTGCATAAACTGCCAGTTCCGGGCGAGGGCGATGAAAAGCCAGTTTTCCTAGATACGTAAATCCCTCACTGCCGGTGACAGCGATAAAAAGAGGCATAATGTAATAACTCTTCCGCCATAACCAGAGGAGCACAACAAGAACGCCAATAAAGACCAAGATGACCTGACTTTTACCAAGCAGGGTTATCCAAGTAAAAACCTTCGTTAGTGCATCAGTGCGAAAGACAAAGAAAATATTTGCCATGCGGACATCTGCGGCAACAATGGGATCAGATGTTATCAGGTCTTCGACAACCCCACCAAACAAAGCCAAAACGTAGACAAAGGCCAGCATTAATATGGATAGGGTTAGCCCGGAAAATGCTGTTGTGTCCAGCCGTGCCCGCAAAAACGATATACTGCGAGGATGTTTTTGCATCCACAGAACCACATGTTCATTATTCAGCACTGCCTCTTTGATAGATTGCCAAATGGAAATGGCAATGATCAAAAATTGTCTCCCTTTCTTTATAATCAGCCACTTGAAAAAGTAGAGGATGCCACCGAGTATTAGGAGAAACGCAAAAAACAAACCAGCCCGGGACAACCACAATTCGGCGAGATTAAGGGATTGTGCAAAGATGTATCCGGCAAGAACCCACTCAAATCCCCATCCGACTGCACCGAGAACATTCCACAGCATAAATGTTCTTTTGTTCATTTTTACGCTGCCGGCAATAAAAGGAACAACCTCTTTGACGCTTGGTATAAACCGGC
>CAYXUW010000176.1:0-2087 GCA_964468375.1 uncultured Pirellulales bacterium
CTGCAACCTTCGGATTCGAAGTCCGCGACTCTATCCAATTGAGCTACGGGCGCAGAAATTCGAAGAACTTTCTTAAAATAACCCAACCTTGGGAAATTGTCAACAACCCACATCACAACGTAAACGAGCGAAACCCCTCGATAAGAAGCTTCGTATACTTACCCGGCTCGCCCTCGCCGATAACCTTGTTGTCAAATCTCACCACCGGCAAAATATCCCTCGTAGTCACCGCTATAAAAAGCTCATCGGCCTCCCTTGCTTGTTGAGGCGTCAACGACTTTTCGATTACTTTTAACTCAATATTGTTAGCTGCTTTTATTACAAACTTACGCGTAACTGAAGGCAGGATATTAGCTGTAAGCGGAGCAGTTTGCAACCTACCACCAAAAACCGCAAAAAAACTCGAGCCCGCCCCCTCCGTTATAAATCCTTCATCGTCGACTAGTATCGCTTCGCAACATCCTTTTTTAGCCGCATCCTGACGAGCGAGAACATTCGCCAGCAGATTCAAAGACTTTACATCACATCTCCTCCACCGCCAGTCAGGATGTGTTGATACCGCAACACCCTTGGTTTTCTCTTCCGTATAGTCGAGCAGTTCCGTAACTGTTAGAAAAAAGTTCGGCTTCAGCTCCTTCCCCCAGCTATGGCTGCGAGGCCCGGAACCACGGGTAATATGGAAATATATTTTGGCATTGGAAATTCCCGCCGCCTCGAAAGCCCTTTTCACCCGCTCGCGGATTTGCTCGATATCGACCCCAGATATTTCAATTGCCGACAAACTCCCGGCAAATCTCTGCAGATGTTCGTCGAGCGCGAAGATTTTGCCGTTATAGCTCCGCACCACTTCATAAACCCCGTCGCCGAAGTAAATGCCGCGGTCCTGATAAGCCGGCTCAAGCTCGGCTAAAGGCATAATTTTATCGCCCGTCATAGCTACCTGCATACATTCGCTCCTAAAGCTGTTATTCTCCTCAATTCCTGGCCTTTGTGCAAATAATAGAATGCAAAAATATCAAATAATTCGCTTTACAAAAACCCAAACAGCCCATAGAATGTTTCGTCCATCTGGATTTTTTAAGACGAAACTCAGGAGTTTTCGAAATGTATGCAGTGATTGAGCAAGGCGGAAAGCAATATAAAGTCGCCCAGGGCGATTGTATAAATATCGAACTAACCGATGTTTCACCCGATGCCAAAACGCTCGAAATGGATAAGGTTCTGTTTGCAAGTGATAACGGAAAAACTAAAATCGGCACACCATACCTAAAAAACGCAAAGGTTATCGCTTCATTCAAGACCACTCCCGAAGACGCCGTCATCAAAGGTAAAAAAGTCTATCCGATGCACTTCCGAAGACGCAAAAACAGCAAAAAGCGCATCGGCCACCGGCAAAAATACCTTCAGATAATAATTGATAAGATACAGGCGTAACCCCACATTCCTCTCACAACTTAATTTTTACCTCTTTTTGATATGAGTTCGTCTGCATATTCCCGCCATCGGGCGGGGCCATTTTGAACAAAATACTCGAACGATTTGTCATCGACCAGTTCCCCCAGCAGCGCCTTGCGGGCGATGGGCTTAGGAATATCCTTGATAATCCGGTTTCGGAGGATTTCCAGCTCTGCCAGAAAATCACCGTGCTTGCCTGTGAAAATCTTCTCCAGTTTTTTCCGCAGATGCCCGGAATAAGCCGGACAATGCCCTTCTGTCCCGATGGCTATCTGCAAATCGCCCCGCTTCACAACCGCCGGAACGATAAAATCACAAAGCTCCGGCGAATCGACAACGTTGCATAAAACCTCCAGTTCCTGACAATCCTTATAGATTTGCTCGTTAAGCTGCCTGTCGTTCGTCGCCGCTATAACCAGCACCGCCTCAGCTATATAACTTTTGGAATATTTGGATTTCACCAATTCCGCATTCGTTCCCTGACAAAGTGCCGTTAACCTTTCATCCGCATCCTTGGATACCACTACCACCCTCGCACCCGCTGCCAGTAGCGCCTGCACTTTCCGCACAGCTACCGAGCCGCCGCCTATCACAACCGCGGCCTGGCCTACTCGGCCAAGGGGATGCACTGG
>CAYXUW010000177.1:0-2058 GCA_964468375.1 uncultured Pirellulales bacterium
CTCGATGCGGGGGCGGAATATCTGATATATGAAATAAGCACATACGGGGGGCTGCAATGGGACGGTGTCGGAACAAAGACCCAATGAGTTTAAGGTAAGAACTTGTTTTCCAAGGGCCGCATAAGGTATTTAAGCAGGGGGACAAAAATCTGAAACTGTTGCATAAACTGCGTTTGATGCGTAGAATAACTGAGTTAAATCAATAAATAAGAATAGAAAGATTAAGGAAAAGACAATGAAGGTTTTAGATAAATTTTTCGCGCCGTCACCGTTTATTCAACTGCATGAGCACTCGAAAAAGGTGTATGAGTGCGTCGAGCTTGTGCGTCCTCTTACCAACGCATTGTTGGAGGGGGATTATGGGAAAATTGAAGAATTACATAATTTGATGTCGAAAACCGAGCATGAAGCTGACCAGATAAAAACGGATTTGCGCGACCGCATGGCCAAGATGTATTTTCTTTCGGTAGGGCGGTCGGAGTTAAGCCGGTTTTTGGCATACCAGGATGATGTGGCTGACGCCGCAGAGGATTTTTCTGTTGTGTTGCTGCTGCGCAAGACCAAACTTCCAGAGGAGCTCAAATCCGATTTTATGGCCTTTGTCGAGCAGGTTATCAAGGTCAGCGAGCATTTGATGAATCTTGCGGAGCGACTTTCGACCCTTGCCGAGGCGGCCTTCAGTGGCGAGGAGGCACAGGAGATGCTGGCGGCTATCGAGAAAATCGGCGAGGAGGAATGGCAGGCCGACCGTCTCGAAAGAAAATTCGCGCGGCATTTATACAGCATAGAAGATAAGATCGACCCAATCACGATATTTTTCCTCGACAAATACTGCAAAAATCTCGGTCTGATTTCGAACACTGCTGAGAAGACCGCCAAATACCTTCGTCTTATCATTCGGAAAAAATAGTCCCTGTAAAGGAGTTCATCGGGTGTGGAAATTCTCGTTGTCGTAGCAATCATAATCGCCTTCTATATGGCCTGGAACATAGGGGCTAACGATGTTGCCAACTCCATGGCTTGCGCAGTCGGCTCCAAGGCCATTCCTATCTTTTGGGCGGTAGTGCTTGCGGGAATATGTAATTTTTGCGGAGCAGTTCTGGTAGGCAGCCATGTGACTGATACCGTTCGAAAAGGAATAATAGACACCCAGGCATTTACTCAAGACCCCAAGATATTGGCTTACGGAATGGTATGTGCGATGCTTTCAGCAGCAATATGCCTGAATTTAGCGTCTTATCTTGGTATGCCGGTTTCCACTACGCATTCCATAGTGGGAGCGATTGTCGGATTCGGGATTTTAAGTGCCGGCTTCGGACATGTTCACTGGGGCAAGCTGGGACAGATAGTGGCGAGCTGGTTCATCTCACCGGTGGCAGGGGGGATAATGGCTTTTATTATATTTAAGCTGATGTCCCGTTATATCTTATCGGTTGAGAAGCCAGCAATAGCAGCACATAAAGGTGTGCCCATTTGCGTATTTTTTACCTTCGCCGTATTGATTTTAGCTGTCATCTACAAGGGTCTGAAGAATCTTCATCTGGATTTAGGAGGACCGGAGGCCTTAGCTGTAAGTATTCTGGGCGGAAGTATTGCTTCTTTGATTTCGGGTTTTTTCGTCAGGAGAAGCTGCAATTATGATGTGGAGCTGCCTCATGAAGAACAATTGGCTCACGTGGAAAAACATTTTGCCGTTTTGGTGGTTATAACATCGTGCACGGTAGCTTTTGCGCACGGGGCCAATGATGTAGCCAACGCCATCGGGCCGTTGGCAGCCGTGGCTGAAATCGTAAAGAATAACTCTGTTCCGGGTAAAGTTCCTGTTAACATCAAATTTTTGATTCTCGGCGGCATTGGTATTGCAGCCGGTCTGGCAATGTTTGGTTATCGGGTAATGCGGGTTGTGGGGACAAAAGTAACGGAAATTACACCTTCTCGCGGTGTTGCGGCGAGCTTGAGCGGTATGACGACTGTATTAGCGTGCTCCAAAATGGGGCTTCCGGTATCAACGACTCATACGCTCGTTGGGGCGATAATAGGGGTGGGGCTGGCCCGTGG
>CAYXUW010000178.1:0-1978 GCA_964468375.1 uncultured Pirellulales bacterium
CTTTTGCCGCCTATAGCAAGTTTGATGTTGAGGGCGGCGCGGGCATCAATTTTCTTGGTCATGGCTGGCTGTATGGCGGTGAATTGCTCTACAACATCCTCCAGGAAAACGGATGGTTCCTTGACCTGCGGAGCTCACTAAGTTATGAAGAAAGTAAAGTTTCCTCTTCAATATTCAGTTCGATACTCGGTTCTAAAGTCGATATGCTACTTTGGGGGCTGGGCGTGGATTTGCACAAACGAACCGATATGGCTAAGACAAATGCTTCGTTCGACCGTGTTCAGAATATCGGCGGGTCCGACCAGGACTCTTTCTGGGACAGGAGCACATTCACAGGCGCACGAACAAACGCGGACGACGATTTTTCCATATATTCTTTCTCGGCCAATCACAGCCGCTATCTTGATCCAAGTAAAGTCCAGCGAATCAGCGGCTCGTTTCAGTGGATAATCCCCACCGAGAGATTGGTTCCTGCAAAGATGACTACTTTTGGCGGCATGTACACCGTCAGGGGCTATGAGGAAAGCGGAATTATTGCCGACGGCGGGATACTCGCGTCGGTCCAATATGAGTTTGACCTAGTCAAGCATGGCGAGTCAAAGGAAGTTGGCAAACCCCGAGCAGATATGAAACCATTTATTAGAAAACTCGCCCCCCTGGCCTTTTTCGATTACGGACGGGCAAAGTATAAAAATAAGGTCCCTGGAGAGGTGAACGAGGATCTTTATTCAATCGGTCTCGGCGGAATTGTCGAGCTTGGAGACAATTTTATGGGAGTTATTTATTACGGCTTTCCACTGGAATCAACAACTACTACCGACTCTCACGGCGGAACGCTGAATTTCAGTTTAATGCTGAGATGGTAACAGTGAATATTGTCCGACTGTGTAGTCGGAGAAGATATACATAATATGAAACTGAGAGTGTTTTGTTTTTCGAGGAGCGAAGTCACGAAAAGCTTAATTAAAATTTGTTTTGATGAAAATTATTTAAAATTGGGAGGTTGAAATGAGAAATATTTTGAAAAAGTATTATTTTAGGCAGATTGTTACCTGCTGGATGATTTGTTCTATGCTGCTTGCCTTTGCACCAGTGAGGGTCGCAGAGGCCTTGCCGAGCGGCTGGAACGTTACATATGGTGGTAGTAATGCTATTATTACTCAGCCCGATGGTACACATATCTTGGTTTCGCTTCAGCAATTGCAGACTATCATTCATTGGAACAGCTTGGATACCAGTTTAGGTGAATTTCTCACATTTGATAAAGGTACGCTTGTGAACCCAGCCGTGCTGAATAGAGTGATGAGCGGCAATATGACCACGTTTAACGGCACACTCAATGGTGTGGGCGTGCGGGTTTTTATTATTAACCCCGCCGGTATTGTCTTTGGTAGTGGCGCAACAATCAACGTTGGGCAGTTAGTCGCGTCGAGTCTGGATATTACCGACAACGACTTTTTAAATCAAGACGGCACCCCCTATGAGTATATGTTTAAACACTATACCGACATCGGTTCGGGGATCTGGGATGCATACGCGCTCCAGGCCGGTGCGACAGAAAACGTGGAATTCTGGGCTTCTCAATACGGTGCTACGTTACCCGACAGTATCTATCTTATCGGGAAAAACGTCTTTAACTATGGCGCCTTAAAAGCTAACAAATGTGTGGTTATGGCCGCAGGTGATTCCGTGTATCTCAGTGAGAAAGCAGGCTCTCCTGTTGTAGTTGAAGCTTATATGCCGGCAGGTTGGCAATCCGGCAGCGGAATTCATGTAGTTGGAAACGACGGGAGTGGAATCACAGTAGATGAAAGTTTAGATGTAGATGGAGATGGAACCGCACAGGTGGTTCTCGCTGCGGGTGATATCTGGTCGGCGGCACTTGTGAAAGCCTACACTGACGGCGGTTCCGATGCTGTTGCCACAGTTGATATTGCTGCTGCTGCCATACTTATTAGTATAAATCCACTTAAGGGAG
>CAYXUW010000179.1:0-1966 GCA_964468375.1 uncultured Pirellulales bacterium
GGACAAATCGGCAGAGAAAGAGTCCTTATTGTCGGCCAGAACAAGGGGAAAAACACAAAGGAAAAAGTCGCCTGTAATTTCGGCTGCCCCAATCCCGAGGGCTATCGCAAGGCCATAGCCAAAATGAGATTCGCGCAAAAATACGGCATCCCCGTAGTAACACTGATTGACACCCCCGGTGCATACCCCGGCGTCGGTGCCGAGGAGCGAGGACAGGCGCAGGCCATAGCTGTAAATCTTATGGAAATGGCGCGTTTGAGTGTTCCGATAATTTGCATTTGCATCGGAGAGGGCGGTTCAGGCGGTGCCTTGGGAATAGGCGTTGGTGATAAGCTGGCGATACTTGAGTTCGCATATTATTCGGTAATATCGCCCGAGGGTTGCGCCGCAATTCTCTGGCGTGACGGTTCGCAGGCTCAGCATGCCGCCGAGGCGCTTAAATTGACAAGTAAAGATTTATATAAGCTTAAGCTGGTTGACGAAATTATTCCTGAGCCGCTCGGCGGCGCCCATCGCAACGTTCACGATACCGTCTATAATGTCGAAAATTATATTGTTAAAACCCTTCGCGACTTGAAACGCACCAAGATTGAAAATCTGCTTGAGAACAGATACAAAAAATTACGTTCCATCGGCAATTTGGATACCACCCGTCCCAAAAACAAATCGGGCAAAGCCCGAGCGAAAGCTGCGGCCAAGTTCGTTCGGGCCGGACGAAAACCGGTCCCCGCAAAAATCTGAAAATCCCGCATAGTTTCAGCGACTACTTAACTTCCACCGATGCTTGAGGGTTAAACGGATTTGTCCGCACAGCAAGGGAAAACAGATACGGGTAATTGCCCTTAAGATGCTCCATATAACTCAGCCATTCACGCACCAGAAGCCCGTATGCCCGCTTTACATCCCCCGCCAGATGTTCGTAATCGGTATTAGGCAGCCCGTCCACCCTGTCCCTGTGGGATAGCTCCTCTGCCAGATGAAACACACCCCACAGAAGCTCCGTAAAATTCTCGTGCTCTAAAAGATTTGGATTCTCCAGCAGCCTGAGCAAAAAGGCCCTCTTGCCGATAACAAAGCTTCGCATCTCTTCGAGGTCACCCTTATGAATATCAATCTTAAATTCCCTGTCCTTGAGAATCCCTTCCATCTTGTCGAAATGCTCATCTGTCCACTCATTGTCGATATTCAGATGTCTGCCGAAGCTCTCCGCCTCTGCGTCGAACGCCCAGAAGTATTTCAGTAGCGGCATACCCGCCTCGCTGAAAAATGCCCCGATGACCATATTCAGCTTCTTCAGCATCGCTCTCTTTTCTCGTTCGCTTAGCACCTGATGTATAATCAGCGTAACCAGCAGCACCTCCACAAATACGAACGCGACATCACCCAGCAGGTATATGAATATATGATGTGCATCACGGAAAATTATATAATGCAGAACATAAAATACCGCCGACAGAATAACCAGTAGCGCACCAAAGAGAATTCGCCGATAAACCGGTTTTGCCTTCATATTTGTCCCTTGATTAGTAGCATATTACATTTGTTACTTATTTGTGCTGCTTACGGTTCGGTATTTTTATAACAGCTTACCCTGCGGGCACTGTGCAGTATACCCGCTCTCCCCCATCTTTACAATGCCTTTACGGTCTTTGCTGATTTACTCTATGAGAATCCCGCTTACGGCCACATCTCCTCGACTAACCAGTAATTCGCCAGAACCGCAAAGTCTCTGAAATTGATTATTATTGGGCACCACGGACATTCTTGGAACAGATTAGTTGGCGGTATCGGCGGAGGCGGAGGCCACCAATGGTTTGTGTCAGCAAGATACGCTATCTCGTTAGCATCCAGAGCACGGTTGAAAATGCTGACTTCATCCAGTTCGCCGCGGAAGTTTTCAGGGTGCCATTCTTCAATATCACAGTTGTTGCCTATCGTCATAGTGATGCCGTAGGGGTCTCCGCCG
>CAYXUW010000180.1:0-1912 GCA_964468375.1 uncultured Pirellulales bacterium
GTTTTTAGCTGTTCGGCGGCCTGTTTGTCACTTCCGGCCTTTAGCTGGTCCATATTCTCTTCTATCTGCTCGCGGCTCAGGCCCTGCTGCAGGAGGTTAATGTATTGTCTCTGCAACAGCGATTTCGCCTGTTCGGCGACTATATCAACGGGCAGGTCGAGCTTGGTATTGTCGAGCATATATTTGTAAATCTGCCCGGCCATTTCGCTTCGGATTTGTTGTTCGAGTCGGCCCTGCAGATTTTCCCGCAGTTTTTCGCGCAGCTCTTTTTCGTCTTTGACGCCGAGCCGTTTGAAGAAATCCTCGTTCAACTCGGCGAGTTTAAGATACTTGATGTCTTTGATTATGATTTCGATATCCACCTTCTTGCCGCGATACTCTTCGCGGAAATAGGTCTTGGGAACATCAACGGTAGTCTTCTTCGTATCTTCGGCCTTTGCGCCGACAAGCAGGTCGTCGAGTTTTTCCACAGGGATTGCGCCGACGAAGCCGTTGGGCCTGACTATTATCTCGGTATTGTCGAGCTTTTGCTCTTCTTCGACGCCCTCTGCTTTTATAATCACATCGGCGATTACCTGGTCGTCGAGCTCGACTTTTCCGCCTTCCCGCGGCGTCCACACACCCGACCATTTCCGCAACTGTTCGATTTCTCCGTCGATTTGCTCGTCGGTAACTTCGCGGGTTTTCTTTTCCACGGGGATGCCTTCGAGTGAAGGCAGCTTGAATTCCGGCCGAACCTCGACTTCGAATTCAAATTTCAAAGAGCCTTCCGCGGGCAGTTCGATTTTTTCGAAATCGATATCCGGTTCGCGAAGTATGTCAAGCTCGTTATCTTTGACGGCGGAGTCACTTGCATCGGCCAGGAGCTTTAATTTAATCTGTTCCGAAGTTTCCTTGCCGAATCTTTTCTCCAGAAGCCGTCGCGGGGCTCTGCCTTTTCTAAAGCCGGGGACTATCGCCTCTTTGCGCAAGCTCTCATACTGCTCGTCAGCAGCGCTTTTTACCGACTCCTGCGGTATCTCTATTATGACTTTCTTTTTGCAGGGGCCTGACTGTTCGATTTTTACTTTGTTTTTAAGTGCCGTAGATTGCTGCTGCTCATCCATTTTTGTATTCCTAAAAGATTCCCCATATAATAAACAAAAAAGGCGTCAGGAAAACCATATCCCTTAGCCAGATTTCAACGGTTTTTGACATATCGGCGACCAACGCCCAACTACAGCTTAGCCGGTAACTCACCGATACTATATAGCTTACAATCCTTTAATATGAGTTCCTCAAAAGCGGGCGATGAGATTTGAACTCACGACATTCACGTTGGCAACGTGACGCTCTACCACTGAGCTACGCCCGCATTTACCAAGATTAAAGTATAAAATTTATTACGTTTCCTGCAAGTGTATTTTTGTAAAAGTTTGGGGTCGCGTCAACAGCATTATAAGCTCAGCGAAAAACGGGGGTTAGCAGAGGAAAATTCGCCTGCAATCACCGTCGTCTTTTCAGAAGCAGGCCGCCTAAACCGAGTAGAAAAACCGTTGCCGGTTCGGGAGTGCTTACCCAAAATCCGTTAAGCACTATGTTCTGGCAACCTATTTCAGAACCCATATCCGCCCAGCCATAGAGCGTAACAACACCATTTTCGTCGAGTGTCACATTAACGGTTGACGAATAAAGCATGCCGTAGGCATCATCAAACGGTGTGAGCCACGGAGCTCTTCCCTGCTGAGGGGCCATATCACCGACCAGAGCCATAAGTCCTGCGGGCATATTGGATTCGGCAGGAGTATCGGGGTAGCCGTAGCCATTTGGGTCATAGCCGTTATCAGTCAGCCACTGGGCTGGATTTGTCGTGCTCCAGGCGGCCCATTTGCTGTCTTCGGGCTCGCCTGCACCGGGGAAGCCCGGCAGTCCT
>CAYXUW010000181.1:0-1877 GCA_964468375.1 uncultured Pirellulales bacterium
AATCAATTGTTTAAGCTGTGCGTACTTGTAACTTACTTTTTCGATCTCAGCCCGCTGCTCGTCCGTCAATTCTAACATTTCCTGCATCCAGGCGGGATTTCGGCTCAAGCGTCCAAAGAACATTGCAATAGCCTCTGTTGTAAAAATATGGGCCGGTTGTCTAAGTATGTATGGCACGCCCCGACCGTGATATTTATCGTAAACCGCATGTCCTAATTCGTGCAAAATCGTCTCCATCCAGTATTCATCATTTTTAAGATTGCATAAGACACGGACATCACCTTCACGATCTATATCCGTGCTAAAAGCGTGCGGGTTTTTACCTTCGCGTTCATATAGGTCACTTTTGGCAAGAATAGAATCCACCGACAGGCCGATACCGTCGTAAAATTTCATCGCCAGCTCTTTGACGTCCTTATCTTTATAATAGGCATCCAGGTCCAGTTCATAAACAAGAGGCGTTTCCTGAAAGAACGGGTCGTGATAGTGCCATGGCATAAGCTCGGCAGTAGTAACGCCGTACTTTGAAGCCAGAATGCTGTCCAAATCGGCCTTCAATTTTGCAAAAGGCTCATTGGTTAATTCGCCCAGCTCATCGAAGGTTTTATCCAGCTCCTTTACGTTCTGCTCTGCCGTTGTCAGAGAAAGTGTATGGAAATTATCGAAGCCCAATTTCCTCGCCGCCTCGTTTCGCAGTTTGACCAGCCGGATTAAATCCTTTGCGACCTCGGCTCCGACCTGCTTGCTGGCTAACCAGGCTTGCTTTCTTTTTTCCGAGTTAAGCTCAGTTTTAAGAATCTCTTTGATTTCGTTATCTGTGACTTTTTGTCCATCAATGGCGCCACGAAACGTGCTGAACTTTTTTTCGATTTCCGTACCCAGTTCGACGATTTGTTTTAGCAAGTTTGGCTCTATCTGGTTCTCCAAATAATCGTTGTACAATACATCCAACTGTCGGGCCAGCAGTGCCGACTTGACCTGTCCGGATTCCTTGGTTTCTTTAAGAAAAGCAAAATCGCAAGGGTCGCTGTATACTTTACGAAGTTCAAGCGTCAGTTTGCTGACTTTGTCGTAGTCCTCGGATTTGCCGCTGTTGGCTGCATCCCAGGAGGCAAGATTAGCCTCTTTTTCCATAGGTTTTATTTTTTCCACGTGGGCAGTGATGAACTTTTCCAATTGTTCCTGGATTCCCGCAGAGCGGGGTCCCTCCTTTGTATTGGGTGCAATACTAATTATCGAAATTGCAAGCAAGGTCGATAAAGTCTTCATAGTTTCATACTCCTATTAAGTAGAATAGCCATTCCGCCGTATGCGGAGAGTTTACCACTGAGTTCCTTCTTGTCTGAAGGATATTAAAACTTTTGAGTATCGAAATCAAGCAGATTCACATAACAGGTTAGAGCTTGGTATCATCGGAAGATAATAAAAAAAGCTACTACCGCAGCAATCACACCCACGCCGCAATAGATTACAAAAGGTTCGGTCTTAAGCTCGACGTCTTTTCGTTCCGGCAAAGGCTTGGGTTCTTTCAGCGGTTTGAAGAATGTAATCAGGCCCATGATCAGCAGCACAAGCTGGAAGGTGACGGCAACCTGTATTAGGAAGTGCACATTGCCTGCGAACTTCTGGAACAATGCGTAGATGGCTGGGCCGCTTATTAGTGCAGCAACGCCAGCGGCACCAGGTGCCTGTGGGACCAACATGCCAAATACAAATGCAGCCGCCACACCCGGCCAGATGTAACCCTGGAACTGCTGGATAAATTGAAATACGCCACCGAATTTGGGATCCGAAAGTTTCGGCGCAAGCGAGCAACCGACCAGCACACATACGACCGTCATAATCCTACCTACGAAAACCAGCCGGCCCTGTGAGGC
>CAYXUW010000182.1:0-1826 GCA_964468375.1 uncultured Pirellulales bacterium
CCATTACATCGCTGCCTCGGCCTACCGAGGTTAAAACCGGTATCAAAGCCAGGATAGTAGTCGCAGAGGTCATCAGACATGGACGAATACGTCGTTGAGCCGCGACAATCGTTGCCTCCCTGATTTCCTTAATCGAGCCGGGCTTACGCTCTCTAAAAACCTGATCCAGATAAGTTGACTGAATGACGCCATTGTCCGATGCGATGCCGAATAAAGCCAGAAACCCAACCCATACTGCAACGCTCAAATTAATAGTATGCACCTGAAAAAGCTGCCGCATACCGACGCCAAAAACCGAAAAATCCAGAAACCACGGCTGAGCATACAGCCAAATCAATATGAACCCTCCCGCCCAGGCCACGAATATGCCGGAGAAAACCAATAAAGTGGTTGGAATCGATTTGAATTGAAAATACAGGATTAGAAAAATTATGAACAAGGCCAACGGCAGCACAACAGCAAGTTTCTTCTGGGCTCGAATCTGATTTTCATAGCTGCCGGCAAAGGTATAGCTCACGCCGGGAGGTAAGATCAGTTCGCCGCTGTCTATTTTGCTTTGCAAATAACGCTGACACTGTTCGACGACATTAACTTCCGCGTTGCCGGGCTTTTTATCGAAAAGAACATATCCGGTAAGGAACGTATCTTCACTTTTTATAACTTGTGGGCCGCGGACATAGCGAATGTCAGCAAGCTCAGTGATTGGAATTTGCTGCTTACCTGCTCTTGCGGGGACGAGAATTCTTCCCATAGTTTCAATTGTGTCACGAAGCTCCCGCTGATAGCGCACTCGAACGGGAAAACGCTCTCGGCCCATAACTGTAGTGGTAATATTTTTGCCGCCTATGGCAACTTCAATCACATCCTGGAAATCGCGTATTTTTACTCCATATCGGTCAAGAGCTTTTCTATCAGGGATTATTTCCAAATAAGGCTTTCCCACAATTCTGTCGGCAATAACAGCGGCAGGCTCAACGCTGGGAACTTCTTTTAAGAATTGTTCGATTTGTAGGCCCACCGCCTCAATCGTTTCGAGTGAGGGACCTTTTATCTTAATACCCATAGGTGCACGCATACCGCTTTGCAGCATGACTATTCGTGCAGCAATAGGCTGGAGCTTGGGAGCTGAAGTCGTTCCAGGAATCTGGCCGGCTTTTACAATCTCTTCCCAGATATCATCAGGCGTCTTAATATGGTCGCGCCACTGCCTGAATGGCCGTCCATCCGGGTCCGGGATAAGTTCGCCGTTGGTATCTCTTACAAATTCGCCTTTCTTGTTATCATAACGGTAGTCAATTCTTCTTCCGTTCTTATCTGTTTTATATTCCGGTTTATAATTAATGATAGTTTCGACCATAGAAATCGGCGCCGGGTCCAAGGGACTTTCAACTCGTCCGATTTTACCTGCAACTATATCGATCTCAGGGATGCTACGAAAAGCCATATCCTGTTTTGCCAGAATATCCGTAGCTTCGCCGATAGAAGCGTGAACCATTGTCGTTGGCATATATAGGTAAGAGCCCTCATCCAAAGGAGGCATGAATTCCTTTCCGAAGCCCGGAAATTCCTCGCTGCCCTTGACCCAAAAGGTAGTCGATCTTGTCGTCTCTGGTTCGATACCGACCTTTTCCGCCGCGGTTGGTATCCAGCTAAAAGTCTTTTCAAATCCTCGCCACGCCATAAACCCAAAACACAATACTAAAACCACGCATAAAATAAGAACCATCTTATGTGCCAGCATCCAGCGTAGAGTAGTTGGATACACCACAATGAATAACCTGAAAAATCCGAGGAGAATGCCAACGAGTGCGGCTACGAAAATAAAA
>CAYXUW010000183.1:0-1799 GCA_964468375.1 uncultured Pirellulales bacterium
AGCTGTATCCGGCAGACGTCAAGGACAGCACCAAAACAAAAGAAATTAAAAAATATAGTTTTTTAGACATAATATTCCTCCTTAAAAAATGGATAGCGATACAATTATAATTACTTTTCTACTTCATACCTCCTCACCTTACGCCTGAAGCGTGCGTCTCAAATGGCTGAAAATGTATTTCTTAATCTCTTTCAGTGTTATTTTCGCAAATTTCTGCCTTTAAAGATATGTTTTTTTGCGCAAAAATGGCAGTCATTTTGCGCACACACCTTGTAAGAACTGCTATGATAAAGATATAGTAAAATAATTATGTCAAAGATACCCAAAGTCATATCATCAGCCCCGACGCCGACGGCGTAATAGCACACACCTGGGACAGAGATTTTATCGATATAATCGTTAACCTTGACATCCCCGCAATCATCTGCGGCCTCGACAAGCCAAGAAAAAAAGCATATCGACTTTACACCGATGGTTACTTTATGAAAAAAAGATTCAGAAATTTTGCCTTTTGCGGATTCGACGATATGATTTGGTCCCGGCAAAAGTGTGACGGCTTCAAACGAACACTCGCCAACGCTTGGTCTTCCGCGAGTTGTTTAAGGTCAGCGACCTTATTTTGCGGCCGTGTTTGGCGCGGAGTGAGGTTTAGTGTCTCACCATATAAAAACAATCGGGGCCTACGTCTGTCGGCGTAGGCCCCGAATTTGGTGCTAAATCAATGTGTCACAATGCTGATTACGGCCAGTATTCCTTCTTGAGCCACATATCTGCCATAATAGCAAAGTCCCTAAAGTTGACGTATCTCTGGCCTTCCGGTTCCTGCTCGTACAACTCCGCGGCTGACGGAATCGGAATTTGCAGCACACCGTCCTCAGGCGTCGGGTCAGCCAAATACGCTACTTCATTAGGTTCCAGAGCACGGTTGTAGATGCGGACTTCGTCTATGTAGCCCCAAAAGCTTGCAGGACCTTGGGGCCAGGCATCAGCGTTGGTGGTCTGGCCTATTGTCAATTTTAAATTGGGGTCGTCACCGAAACTAAGTGAGAATGGCCCTCTTCGAACTTCGAAGCCACCGAGATATATCTTGGCAGAATCGGTACTATTGGGGTCGTCATTCCCGTTATATGTCACGGCTATATGCGCCCATTCACCGATAAACGGGTCCATCGTACCTGCCGGGGACACCAAATCGGGAATATTAGTCGTTTGGTCACGGTGCCCGAGACCAATTCCACCTTCTTCGCCGGGATTGGCGCTAATCCAGAATGTCCATATCAAGTCAGTTTCAGTATAATCGCCTCTTTTACCCATAAGGCCCTGGCCCTTGATAAGGAGACCGGGGTTCCAGTAGCGCGGACCTAACCACTTGACCCAGAGAGACAGAGTCATTGCTTGTGAATCTTCCGGATCTCTGCTGATTCCAATACCAGCGTTTCCTAACGTTCCGCAGCGAATTCCGCCGCCGGCTTCGCCTGTTGTGTAGACGCAGTTACCGTCGCCTATCCCGGGCGCGCTGTCTTTCACCCATATGGAGCCTAAGTCATTAGGTGGGTCAATAGAACTGTTCCAGAAAGTCCCTATCCAGCAGGGATCGTAAGGAGATACCGTGGGATAAACCTTATTGCCGTCTCCTGCGTTCAGAGGATAGTATATAACAAGATTGACATCGTTCGGGTTCTTCGTAGCAACGACTAGGTCTCCAGCAAGCCAATCACGTGCCATTATCCCAAGCTCTGTATTGTCCACAACGCAATCGGCGATAGGAACCGGAGCATAGTCGGCTCTGGCAAGCTCGC
>CAYXUW010000184.1:0-1792 GCA_964468375.1 uncultured Pirellulales bacterium
ATAAATGAATTGAGAGACTTTGCCGATTACATCTCGATTCACCGCTATTGGGACCGGTCCGACGATTATTACGTTTATGTGGGTCAGCGTGCGATAGACCTCCAGCAGAAGATTTCTATGGTTGCGGCGCAAATCGAAGCCGTCAGGATACGCTACGGGATAGATAGGCCGATTTATTTGTCAGTGGATGAATACGGCGCGTTTGGAAGAAGTTTTTTGCAGGTTCTCGCAGCCGCTCAATACTTTAACGCATTCATCCGTAATGCAGATACTGTTAAAATGGCAAACTACACGCTTTTCACCTCGCTATTGAGTTTCGACGAGAATAGAGGTTTGTATAGAAGTCCGTTATTCCATACATTCAAATTGTTTTCGAACAATTGTCACGGCAGGTCAGTTGACGTTTTCGTGGACTGCGATAAATATGATACAGACGAATGTAAGGGTATTCCCTATCTCGATGTGACAGCCGTTTTTGATGATGCAGATGATATGCTGTTGGTTAATGTCGTGAACAGACATAAAGATAAATCAATCGAGACTGAAATTCTCAGCACTTCTGGGGCATTTTCCGGCAAGGCGGCGGCAAGTATAGTTAACAGACAGGATATTTATGAAGATTTTACTTTTGATAAACAGGAAGAATACATTCCGAAAACAGACGAATTACCGGTTGAAGGGAAAAAGATAAGCTACTGTTTCCCGGCCCATTCATTTGTGCAAATAAAGGTGAAAATAGAGAAGTAAGCAGGAATATGAAACTGCAAACGGGACAGATACATCATAAAGACAGCACAAGCAGTAATTTCTATGCAGGTTGTGTTTTTACTTTTCTCCCGCACAAGTCAAGAATTCCCTAACCACAGAAGACGTATTAAGGGGCTAGACGTTTTGGGGGCGGTTTTGCGTAGATTTAGCGGTGGATTTTTGATATAATTGGTTATCTTTGGCTATTCATCGCTTGCGGAAAAATCGTAGAGACGGCAGTAGAAATAAGGATTAAAACGGGCAAAAGCTCTTTTTTAACGTCTTGGCGGCGATTTTGTAAAGATTTGCAAAATCACCGAAAAAAAACGTAACGAATCGCCCTCTTTGGTGCACTATAGTATTGGTAACGCACAATGAACAACGGTAACGATTACATCGAGTTGGTCGAACGTGCGCAGTTCGGCAGCAGGGAAAGTCTGGATAGTTTAGCGCAGAAAGTGCGGGGGCGATTGTATGCATACGTTTACAGGATTACGCTAAAAGATGACGTATCACAGGACATAGTACAGGAGAGTTTGCTCGAAATGATTAGCAATATAACAAAATTAGAGAAGGCGGAGCTGTTTTGGCCGTGGCTTCGCGGAATCGCATTTAACAAGATACGCCGTCACTACACCAAAGAGAAGCGGCACCGAACAATTTCGCTGTCCGGTTATGGTGATTGGCCGCAGCCGAAGCAGAAGGCCGAGCAAGGCGGGCCGTTCAGGCTTATGGGCGACGAGATAAGGCAGGTTGTTTTCGACGCGATGAAGCGTTTGAAGCCGCACTATCGGGCGGTGCTGGCGATGCGGTGTTATGAGGAAATGCAGTATTCGCAGATTGCCGAACTGATGGGCGGCAGTGAGCTTAGGAGCCGTGTTCTTTTTTACCGGGCGAAGGAGGCGCTTCGCAAACAGCTTTCCCGCAAGGGGTTCGGGAAGGGCTTTTTGCTGTCGGCTCTGGTTTTGTTCGGGAAGATGACGGCTCCGGCCGAGGCGGCGTCCACCGTGACTGTGACCGCATCCGCCACCAATGTCGGTGTGAC
>CAYXUW010000185.1:0-1755 GCA_964468375.1 uncultured Pirellulales bacterium
ATCTTCGCCTGCGTGAGGGTTCAATGCGGCAACTCCGATTTTAGGATTTATGACACCGAAGTATTCCCTCAATGCAACATTCAATAAATCTATCGGCTCGAAAACACAGCCGATTGTGAACTCGTGCCGAACCTCGAACAGCGCCCTGTGAATTGTCGCAAGGGCCACTTTTAACGGGCCGGCAACAAACATCATCGCCCTTCGCGGCGATTTGCACCTGTCCGCCAGCATTTCGGTATGGCCGGGCCATTTAGCACCGGCCAACTTCCAGCTTGTTTTACTGATTGGCGCCGTTACTACCGCATCGATTATACCGGCCTTGGCCGCCTCAATTGCATCCAGGCAAAAATGTATAGATGCTTCGCCCCCGACCGTGCTCGGACCTTTAACCCAGGACGGAACAGAATACTCATCGTAATCGGCTACTACCACTTTACTCGGATAATCCCGGCTGACTTTTTCGTGCTGACATCTGCACCAGAACGGCTCTATTTCAGCTTTATCCGCAGCATAGCAGAGCTGCTCATTCATGCCGAATATGATAAACTTCGCTGCCTTTCTTACCTCCGGCTCAAACAACGCTTTTACCACGACCTCCGGCCCGATGCCAGCGGGCGCGCCCATCGTTACGCCGATGACCAATTGTTCGCTTATCGAATTATTGCCGTTGTGTCTGTGCACTTTTTCTTTAGAAGCCCATTTCTTTCAGCCTCTCAACTGTCAATTTTTGCTCCTGAGGCAAAATTTTATCAAGCTTATTTCTTATCGCCTTTACGATTACATCAGTTTCTATGTTCACTTTATCGCCTGTTTTAGCCGTACCCAGCGTAGTTCCCTTAAGCGTCTCGGGAATTATTGAGACGCTGAAGCCGTCTTTATACATATCTGCTATCGTTAAACTTATCCCATCAACGGCGACCGAACCTTTGACTACCATTTGGGCAAGTAGTTCCGGATTGGCTGCGAATTTCATATCGGCAAATTGTCCCCGCCGCTCGACTGCCTTAACCGCTGCAGTGCCGTCGACGTGGCCGAGAACAAAATGCCCTCCAAACCGGTCATCAACTCTCATAGCCAGTTCCACATTGACCAGTGAAGAAGATTTCAATCCGCCCAGCGCTGACTTTGTCAGTGTTTCACCGCTGACATCGAACTCCGCGAGGCCGCCTCGCAGTTTAGCAATGGTTAAGCAAACACCATTTACGGCTACGCTGTCGCCGACTTTGCACTGGCTGGCTAATTTGCCTAAATCCACGGCCAAGTGCATTCCGCCGCCGGCTGTATTGGCCGACTTTACCGTGCAAACCGCCTTTATAAGCCCTGTAAACATAAAATTTATTTCTTATCGGCTGCTTTGATTGATTATTGATAAAAGCAAATCAGACGTTACAATTAATTATAAGTAATCAGTTATTGATTATCAATTGGAAAGGGGCTGGTCAAATGAATACATTCTGGCTGAAAATCGCAGCACTTGTGATAGTCGTTGCGGCTGCAATTGTCCTGATAAGCGTTTTTACCTCTTCCGAAAATGCCCAGCCGCACCAGCCGCAGGCCAAACCGAAAACCTTTTATGATATGGTCGATGAAGATAGAAAATTTGCAACCAAGCCGCAACCAGCTGAAGAGCAGAAAGAAAAACCGGTGAAAGAGCAAGCGAAAGAGTCGGTAAAGGAACAGATAAAAGAGCAGGTAAAGGAGCAAGTTCAAGAGCAGAATCAGCCGAAAGTTAACCAGCCGCCGCCTCAGCCTGCC
>CAYXUW010000186.1:0-351 GCA_964468375.1 uncultured Pirellulales bacterium
ATGTTCCAATTCTCGAAACTTTCTTTTTTTGGTCATTTGAATTTTGGTAATTTGGTATTGTTTCGAATTTCGTATTTAGATATTAGGATTTCTATTTCAGCTATAATTGGTGTGAATCTCGCGCATAATTGGCGCTATATATTGGTTCAGGCAGCCTGCTGGACGGGCAGCGATGAATCCGGACCTTAAGCGTTATAATTTCTCCTCTTAAGGGAACTAATTAATGGAGGTGATACGGCATGGAGGCCCATATTGAGAAAGAGAACAGAGGTGTTATTTATACGTAGTTATTAATGACAGGATTTGGGTTAAAATAAGTGCATAAACGCAAAAATGGAAATAGGCAAAATG
>CAYXUW010000186.1:361-1636 GCA_964468375.1 uncultured Pirellulales bacterium
GTTGTGCTGCATGATACTGTGAAGCTGCTGCATAGGCTATTAAAGCAACAGCGCGAGCTAATACATGATTATATTACCCATACGGTAGCTTCCACAGCCGGCGGTGATGAGCAGAGTAGTGGAAATGTTCGCCCTGAAAGAGCCTTATATACCTTTGTATGCAAGCGGAGATTAGACATAATCGAGAGGCAGATTGAGAAACTCCATAAGATAGTGGAAGCATCAGGATTCGGGCTGAAAGCCGGGTAAAATTCTTATTATTATCAATTCTTCGCGGGGATATCGAGTTTTCTTTTACATCGTGGACAGGTTACAGTTCTGCTTTTGTAATTTGGCGGGATTTTGAGGTTCAGTCCGCAAATACAGGTTAAAAATGTAAATTGGTTGACCTTTCGCATAATGTCGCCGACCTGGCGGAGTTGTTTTTCGAGGCGTTCTTCCTTCTTGGCTTCAGCGTGGGGACCGCGTAAAGGTAGGTCTTCTTTGGCCAGCGCTGCTGTGGGGACGATAGTTTTATGATGCGTTACGGCTGTATAAGCATCCGAGTAACTTCTAAAAGATGCGCCGGTCAGACTGCGCAGGATTTTTATACGCTCTGAAATCGGAGGATGCGTGCTGGTCCAGTCAGATAGTTTCCTTTGCCCTTTTCTCTTGAAAGGATTAGCAATATACATAGGGGCAGTGACTTTGTTGGCGGCAGCTATTTGTGGGGAAGGGTCGTTGGCGATTTTCTCCAAGGCGCTGGCCAGACCCTCGGGATAGCGAGTCAGTCTTACGGCACCGGCGTCGGCAAGATATTCGCGTTTTCTTGAAAGTGCAAAATATAATAGATACGCCATGATAGGTGCCAGAATTGCTGCGACTATTGCGATTATGAGCATAACCAACTGGGCTTGGCCACCGCCTCTTCCGCCGGATGAGTACCTTCGGCGGGAGCCCATCATAGAGCTATAAAACATGCCCCGCAAAAAAACCTGTGAAAGCAAAACAATTGCGCCGAGCATTATGCCGGCAAGTGTGACGTAAAGAATGTCACGATGCACGATGTGACTTACTTCGTGAGCGACAACGCCCTGCAGCTCATCGCGGTTGAGCCTGCCTAAAAGCCCCGCAGTTACAGCGACGGATGCCGTCTTTGGACTTCGGCCCGTTGCAAAGGCATTCGGAGCAGGGTCATTGATAATATAAATTTTCGGCATTGCCGGCAGACCGGCCGCGATTTTCATCTCTTCAACGACATTGAAAAGCTGAGGGTGGACATCGTGAGTGATAGGC
>CAYXUW010000187.1:0-1551 GCA_964468375.1 uncultured Pirellulales bacterium
GGTTTGTCCCGTTCGACATAGCCGAGGCGGAAACTGAGCTCGGTAGCGGTGTCTTGATGGAATATTCGGGGGCTTTGCTCGCCATCTGGAAACTTATCCAGGCTTTGATGCTTGTAGTGCTGCCGCTGTTTTTAGTAATGGTGTTTCTCGGAGGTATTAACCCAGACTTTTTGTCGGGCCTTGCAACGCCTGTCGGCACCCTGCCTGTAGGTGTAATAGTTTTGATTGCTTTTATCATCACCGGCTTGCTGGCGGGATTCTGTAAATATATAGACATATTATTCTTATTGAGCTTGATTGCCGCCTGCATATTGGCCGGGCTTGGCAAATATGTATTAATAGTGGTTCTGATTATTTTGATAAAGAACACCAACCCGCGTGTTAGAATTGACCAGGCGATGAAGTTCTTTTGGTTTTACTGCGGGTTTGCGTTGTTGGTCGCCATTGTTTTAGCTTTAATAGGCAATGCCTATAGCATTAGTTGGCTGTAAGGTGAATTTATGAGCTGGAAAATATGGGCATTAAAAAAGTCACCGTGGGTATTTCACGTTAATACCGGTGCGTGCAATAACTGTGATATAGAAATTGTCAACCTGCTGACTCCAAAATTTGATGTTGAGCGGTTCGGCATCAAGCTGGTCGGCTCTCCCCGCCACGCTGATGCTTTATTGGTAACCGGAGTAGTGACGCGTCAGGCGGCACCGCGGCTGCGGGAAATCTATCGGCAGACACCAAAGCCGTGTGCTGTCTTCTGCATGGGGGCCTGTGCCTGTCATACGGGAATATTCAGGAACGGCTATCACGTGGTTGGGCCGGTGGATAAGATAATCAAAGAGATTGACCCCAATGCAATCATTGCTTACGTGCCGGGCTGTCCGCCCAAGCCGGAAGCTATGATATCCGGTGTGGTAAAAGCATTGTCGGCCTTATAACAGGGTATAAGATGAACCAGGAAAAACTAAATAACAAATTAACAGAAATAAAAGATAAGCTCATCGGCACAGAACACATGCCGAATAACAGAATATATCTTTCGTGTGAGGCTGAAAACGCCCATGCCGTCTGCAAGTTCCTGTTTGAAGAGGTGCCTTTGCGTTTTGTGATTGTTACCGGCATTGATTCTGACAACTATTTCGAGCTTTTATATCATTTTGCATACGACCAGCTGGGTTGTATAGTTACGGTGAAAGCTTTCATTCGGGACCGTGAAAATCCGGCGATTGAGTCTATTACGCCGTTTCTGCCGGGCGCGGAATGGATAGAAAGAGAGGTACACGACGAATTGGGAATCGATTTTAAGAACCATCCCAATTTGCGGAGGTTAATACTGGCCGATGACTGGCCTGAGGGTGTTTATCCGTTGAGGAAAGAATCGAAAAAATGAAAAAAACATTAAACAAACCGGTTCTTGCTGTTGGTCCTTTTCATCCACTGCAAGAAGAGATGGAATTTTATCAGCTTACTATCGACGGTGAAATCGTAACTGATATCGACGTGAGGATATCCTACAACCATCGTGGCATGGAAGGAATCAGCGAGACTTTGCAGTTT
>CAYXUW010000188.1:0-1500 GCA_964468375.1 uncultured Pirellulales bacterium
TACTGCTGGTAGGCGATATAAGTGGAGCTTTCGTAGATGTCGATACCATTCGGCAGCTTCCCTGTGAAATACGGAGCAACGCGCTTGATGCAGTCGGCACGGCGGCAAAGAACAGATTTATGGCAATCGGTGTTGTAATGTCCGGCATATCATCCCAGTTATCTTCTGCCCTGAAGGCACTAAGGGAAGTAAGTAACGATGCTAAAATTATACTTCTGGCGCAGGTGTATGAAGAGCCGGTAGCAATGCAGATGGTCAGCTCATCTTTCAACGGTGCAACTTTAGCGGATGATTATTTGATTTGCCCAATACGGGTAAATAGATTTTACGAGACTATTATGCCTGCCGGCGTGCAAGTGACAGCAGTTACTGTTGATGCGACGAGAGAGAAAATAAAGCAGCTTGAGAAACTGGCTACCGAGGATGAGCTGACGGGTCTGAAGAACAGGAGATATATCTGGGAATTTTCCAGGCAGATTATAGAACACGCCAGGGGCGAAAACAGGAGGGTGACTCTGCTCATTTTTGATATTGATAACTTCAAACATTACAACGATGTTTACGGTCATTTGGCCGGCGACGAAATTTTGAAACAGGCGGCTGTTTTGATGCGGCGATGCTGCCGGGGACATGATGTCGTAGGCAGAATCGGGGGGGATGAGTTTGCTGTTATTTTCTGGGATGACCCAAAAAGAGGGCCGCTTAAAGAGGAAGCCGAGAGGCGCTCGGCAATGGCTGAACATCCCAAAGAAGCGATTTTTATAGCGAAAAGATTTAGGAAAGAATTAGGGAAAGCTGAACTTCATCTGCTTGGACCGGAGGGCAAAGGAGTTTTGACAATAAGCGGCGGCCTGGCGAGCTTTCCTCGTGACGGTTCAACAATCGGTGAGGTTTTCGAGCAGGCTGATAATGCGCTGTTGGAAGCGAAACGCAGCGGTAAAAACAGAATCTACCTGGTTGGCAGACCAGAAAGCGATATTGCCGACGTCGAATAATTCCACAAAGACGAAGAACTAAAAATCGCAATTTTAGCTTCAAAATGGTTTTTCGTTTTTAGCTTTTGGTTTCGTCGTTATTCCTGACGGCCGGCAACAATTGTATGGTTCGGGGCGAGGAGTTTGTATCGTATCCCCCGCCAGGTAATGGTTCTTCCAAATGCGGAGGAGATAATAAAAGACAGCAGCAGGGGCGACCAGAGCCAGAAGAAAAGGATATCAGCGGCACAGGCGGCCTTCATTTCCTGATGCTCGTATTTGAGCAATTTGCCGGCCATTTTCTGACGCATGACCGCACGAATAAATTGAGCTGTGAAAAATAAAACAGGTACAGCGGCATATAAAGGCAGGTTTTTATCTCCGATTGTCGCAGCATAGACTGCGAGGGCAGCTGTTGCCCACAGACCTAATATCGAATACAGACTGCTGAATAAACCAAACCACCAGGTGCCCGGGGTATTTACGCGGGTGATTAGAAATTGCCGTCTGCCGAATTCAAAGAGCT